>JAAUUB010000020.1 GCA_012031215.1 Microscillaceae bacterium
TTATGAGCTGGGTTTTTCCACCCGCCCACTTTAAAAACGGTTTTGCCATTCTAGCAGTCATATTTCTTGTAAATCAAGTTTTAGAAAAAATCAAATTTATGAATTTTATTTTTCTTGTTTAAGCTAGTTTATTGCTAACTAATTCTGTCTATTGAGTTGCTTCTCCGGGGGGATGATTGAGGTAAATGCTTTTGCACAGGGAATTTGGGCGGAAAAGCCTTTTCTGTTTCTATCCTGGACTAGGTTGGGCAAGTCCGTATTGGATACTAAAACTTGCTTTTTTTTCCCGCCCTGGTGCGCAAAAAAAAAACCAGCTTCACATTGCTAAAAATCCCTGAGTTTATCAGGCTTTCCTTCTTAGTGCCAGTAGCGTTGGATAAGCTGGAGCATTTGGGCGTGGATGGGACCGGCGGCCACAATCTCGCGGCCAAACACAAAGTCGTTTTTGCCCTTGAAAGTGCTGACGAAGCCGCCCGCTTCCTGGATGATGAGGGCCCCGGCGGCCACGTCCCAGGCATTGAGGTTATATTCAAAAAAGCCCTGAAAGCGTCCCATGGCCACATAAGCCAAATCGACGGCCGCCGAACCCATACGCCGCAGGCCATGGGTCTGCTGCATAAAGGCTTTGATGATTTCGAGATAGGCGGGCACCTGGTCAAAGTCGCGGTAGGGAAAACCAGTAGCCAGCAGGCTGTCGCTCAGGTCGGCCACGGGCGATACCCGAATGGTGCGGCCATTGCAATAGGCCCCGCCTTCTTTCCAGGCATAAAAGCACTCTTCCCGGTTTACTTCATAGACCACGCCCAGCACCATTTCCTGGCCATGCATCAGGCCAATGCTGATGGCAAAAATGGGCAGATTGTGCATAAAGTTGGTCGTGCCGTCCAGTGGGTCTATAATCCAATGGTAAGGCTGGGCCGTGAGCGATTGATTTTCTTCGGCCTCTTCGGTGTAAAAAGCCGCCTCGGGCAGGATTTCCCGCAAGCGACGCACCAGCTTATTTTCAGCCTCCCGGTCCACGTAAGACACCAGGTCGTTCATGCCTTTGTATTCTATCTGGGATAAATCAAAAATCTGGGCTTCTTTGCGCAAGAAAACACCCACTTCTTTGCTGATTTGGACAACGGCCTGACAGAGGGATTCTAAATCCATGGTTTTGGAGATGAAGTATTGTTTGAGATGCGGAAAAATATTTCCTTGTGCCTTTTCCAGCGCATTTTCAAAAATACCTGCTCTTTGGGGATTTGAGAAATGATTCTGGTATAAGTACCAATTTTACTTTTTTAAATTCAAAGAAGCGTGCCTCTTGTTTTTTTACTAATTTTAGCAGCCAATTGATTATTCACCATACGTCTAAAAACATGAAGCAATACATTTTCGCAAAATGCCTCGCCATGCTTGGGCTGGCTTGCGGGCCAGTTCTTACCTTTGCCCAAAAAATGGAATATCCCCGAACGGCTACCGTCAATCAGGTAGATGAATATTTTGGTACTAAAGTGAGCGACCCCTACCGCTGGCTGGAAAAATCCGATTCTGCGACGGTGAAAGACTGGATTGCGGCCCAAAATAAACTGACTTTTGGCTATCTGGAAAAAATCCCTTTCCGCGAAAAGCTCGAAGCCCGCCTGCGGGAGCTCTGGAACTATGAAAAACTTTCCGCCCCCACGCGCCACGGGGCCTATGAGTATTTTTACAAAAACGACGGCTTGCAAAACCAATCGGTGCTTTACCGCCGAAAAATTGCGGGCGGGGCCGAAGAAGTTTTTCTGGACCCCAACAAGCTTTCGGAAGATGGCACGGTCTCTTTGGGCGGTACGGCCTTTACCAAAGACGGCCAATTGTTTGCCTATGCTATCTCAAGAGGGGGCTCAGACTGGCGCGAAATCTTTGTGATGGATACCCAAACCGGGCAGCTTCTGAGCGAGCATATCCTGGACGCCAAGTTTAGCGGCATCGCCTGGAAAGGCAAGGAAGGCTTTTATTACAGCAGCTATGACCGCCCCAAAGACGATAATTATCTGACGGCCAAGACCCAGCACCATAAGCTGTACTACCATCGCCTTGGCACCCCCCAAAGCGAAGACAAGCTGGTGTTTGGCGGCGAAGCCACGCCCCGGCGCTACATCGGGGCCTATCTCACCGAAGATGAGCAGTTTTTGGTCATCACAGCGGCAGTGAGCACCACCGGCAATGAATTGTATATCCAGGATTTGCGCAAAGCGGATGCCCCGATTGTGCCCATTGTGCAGGATTTTGAAAACGAACATTATGTAGTGGACAATGAAGGGGAGCAGCTTTTTATCTTTACCAATTGGAAAGCCCCCAATAACCGTGTGGTTCTAACCCGTGTTGCCAATCCCCGCCCCGAAACCTGGCAAGAGCTCATTCCGGAAAAGAAAAATGTGCTTTCGGTCAGTGCTGCCGGGAAAAAGCTTTTTGCTGCTTATCTGGTAGATGCCAAAACCGAAGTGGAGCAATACGACCGGCAGGGCAGGCTGGAGCGCAAAATCGCCCTGCCCGGCCTGGGTACGGCCAGTGGCTTTGATGGCAAAGAAACCGACCAGGAGATTTATTATACCTTCACTTCATTTACCTATCCGGCGGCCATTTTCAGATACAACCTGGCCACGGGGCAATCTAGCCCTTACTGGCAACCCAAAATCGATTTTGATTTTAGCCAGTATGTGACAAAGCAGGTTTTCTACACCAGCAAAGACGGCACAAAAGTACCGATGTTCATTGTCCACAAAAAGGGCCTGAAACTGGATGGTAAAAATCCTACCTACCTCTATGCGTATGGGGGCTTTGGGGTGAGCCTTACCCCCGGATTTAGCATCACCCGGCTGGTGTGGCTCGAAAATGGCGGCATCTTTGCCCAGCCCAATTTGCGGGGGGGAGGCGAATACGGCGAAAACTGGCACCTGGCGGGCACGAAAATGCAAAACAAAATGTGTTTGATGACTTCATTGCCGCCGCCGAATACCTCAAAAAAGAAAAATATACTTCTACAGACTACCTCGCCATTGCCGGAGGCTCTAATGGAGGTTTGCTGGTAGGGGCAAGCATGACCCAGCGCCCCGACCTGGCCAAGGTGGCTTTCCCGGCCGTGGGGGTACTGGATATGCTCCGCTATCATACATTTACCGCCGGGGCGGGCTGGGCCTATGACTACGGCACGGCCAACGATTCCAAGGAAATGTTTGAATACCTCTACGGCTATTCTCCGGTACACAATACCAAAGCCGGCACGGCTTATCCGGCTACCCTGGTTACTACTGCTGACCACGATGACCGGGTGGTGCCGGGCCATTCTTTTAAATTTGCAGCGGCCCTCCAGAATGCCCACCGGGGCGATCATCCGGTGATGATAAGAGTTGAAACCCAGGCCGGGCACGGTGCCGGAACCCCTACTTCCAAACAGATTGAACAATGGGCCGATGTTTGGTCTTTTGCTTTTTTCAATATGGGCTTCAAGGAAATGCCCTGAGCAAACACTTGGCTTCTCAAAAACCCCGGCGAAGACTTGTCTTTGGCGGGGTTTTGAATTTTTGATAAAATAAAAAGCTAAAAAATGTCCTTCCTGGGCTTGCGGTCTTTGCGCCAGGCCCGCACAAAAAACACCAGCCAAATCAATACAAATACCGCTACCGTAGGCACGGACAAGATAATGGGCATATCCAGATAATAAATGATGAGGCCGGCCCCAAAAAAGACAAGCAAATACCCCAGACAACCCCAGCACCCGGCCCGGAGCGTTTTTTCATACTTTTCCTCCAAATCATCGTAGCGCATATCTGAAAATCAATAGGGTTTGGGTGGCTTCTGCCGGAAAAAAGACCTCAAGACCAATGACTTATCCCATAAATACCAGAAGGCCTGCTCCCGCGAGGCTTTTTTCATTTTCTCTCTTTTGAAGCATCTTTGCCCGGCACAGGTTTTCTTTTTTGAATTTGGAGGTAAATATACCGAAGAAGCAAAATTATTTTGGAGATTTGAAACAAATTTCAGTACTTTGCAATGCAAGTTACTAGGTAATACTAAAAAGAAGTGTCCGTCAACGAACGAATTTTGTTCGATAATGGACGCAACCAAGGGCCCAAAAATAATGTCTCAAAAGATAAGAAAGGCTCAAATACCTTTTGGGGCTTTCTAAGGCCACTTTTGAATAGAGAGAGCCGCCCAATGGGAGCTTGGTATTCTAATTGCACAAAAGGAAACCAAGCCCGGAGAATGCTTTAATTCTTAATCCAAACCATATTGATCCATGCGCTTTTTTTTCATTTCTTGCTTTTTGATTTTGGGCGGCGGGCTGCTGAGCAAGGCTTATGCCCAGGAACGTCCTTCCAACAATGTTTGGTCGCTGGAAGATTGCATCCAATACGCGGTGAAGCAAAATATCTCCATTCAGCAAAGCGAGCTTCAGATCCAAATTGATGAAAACAACTACCTGCAATCCAAAATCAGCCGCTATCCGGATGCCAATGCCTTTGCCAACCAAAACTTTGCCTGGGGGCGCTCTATTGACCCCTTTACCAACCAGTTTGTGAATCAAAGGGTCAATTCTAACAACTTCAGCATCAGTTCTTCGGTAACGCTTTTTGACGGCTTGCGCATTGGCAATACCATCAAGCGTAACCAGCTCAATGTGGACATTAGCCGCCTGGATGCCGAACAAGCCCGCTACGATGCTTCGCTCAATGTCGCCCTGGCCTATCTCAATATTCTGCTCAATCAGGAACTGCTCGAGGTGGCCCGCCAGAATGTACTTTCTACCCAGGCCCAACTCGACCGCACTCTCAAGCTCTTTGAAGCGGGGGCCGTAGCCGAAAACGATGTGATTGACCTGCGTTCTACCCTGGCTACCAATGAACTGAGTGTGGTCAATGCCGAAAACACCCTCCTGCTTTCCAAAGTCAGCCTCCAGCAATTGATGAACCTGCCCGTGGGCGATGATTTTGAAGTGGTCAAGGTATCGGTAGAATCCCTGCGGGTCTTAGACCTGGCCGAATCCAGCCAGCAGATATACGAAACCTCCGAAAGCTTTTTGCCCAGTGTGCGCCGGGCCCAGTTGGCCATCACCCGCGATGAATACAATATTGAAATTGCCAAAGCCGGACGCTATCCTACCCTGAACCTTAACGGGACCATCTTTTCGGGTTATTCCAGTGCTACTACTGATTTTGATGAAGTAATTAATGGTGTTCGAGTTACGGAGGTGGGGCGTGTAATGGTGATCCTTTACTACCTGTAATCCGTGAAGACCCTCTGATTAATTTTATAGAAATACCTTATACCTTTTTTGACCAACTGAGCGATAACTTTCGGCAGCAGGTCAGCCTGAGCTTGAATATCCCCATTTTCAATCGCTGGCAGGTGCGCAACAGCATCAACAATGCCCAGATAAGCAAGCGCATCTCGGAACTGACCGCCCAAAATACCCGCAACCAGCTTCGCCAAACCATTGAGCAGGCCTATGCCGATGCCAAATCGGCCCTCAATACCTACCGTGCCCGTGAGAAGCAGGTGGAAGCCCTCCAGCTCACTTACGAAATCACAGAAAAACGCTATGAGGCCGGAGCCGCCAATATCGTGGATTTTAACCTGGCCAAAATCAATGTGGACAATGCCCGCTCCAATCTGATTCAGGCCAAATACGATTACCTGTTTCGCAAAAAAGTGCTTGATTTTTACCTCAACAAGCCCCTCAGCTTTGAGTAGATTTTTATAAATTCCCTGATGCTAAAAAAGCGACGTCTCCTTTGGCGCCGTTTTTTTTTGCGTTCTTGGAAGAAAGGGAAACTATTCTGATTTTTATTTGTATATACATGTATAATTCAAACAATTAAATTCCAACACTTATGTCTTACCTAGCCAAAGCACAAGACCTGTATCAGATGATTAACTCCGGCCAATTGCTGGATGCTTTTGACAAATACTACCACCCAGAGGTAGTGATGGTAGAAGCCACGGGCGATACCCGCGAAGGCAAAGCGACCTGCCGGGTTTATGAAGAAAAGTTTTTGGGTTCAATTCAGGAATTTCACGGCGCAGGCGTATTGGGCATTACGGCCAATGAAGACGAGCAAACCACGATGGTAGAATCTTGGATGGAAGTTACTTTCGCAGATGGCAACCGGGTGAAGCTGGAGCAGGTAGCCGTACAGAGATGGGAGGGCGACCACATCACCCACGAGCGTTTTTATTTCAATCCCGGCCCTCATGCCTAAATGACAAAGGGAAGAGAGATTAAATGATTCTTTAGCTGATAAATAACCCCTTGCGCCTGCAAAGGGTTATTTTTTTGTACTCCAGGACTTCCGGGTTTCTTCTTTTTATCCGCGATATTCAAAAGACCCGTGCTCACTTTGGATGCTGACCCGGGCCTCTTCGGCGGGCTCTACGTGTCCAATAATCTTGGCCTCTATCTTCAGCGAAGCGGCCATAGGCAGCAAAGCCTCCGCCGTTTTCAAATCGGTATAAATCTCCAGCCGGTGGCCCATGTTAAAAACGCGGTACATCTCGGCCCAGTCGGTTTGGCTTTGGGTTTGAATGAGGCGAAAAAGGGCTGGGGTGGGAAATAGCTGGTCTTTGACCAGGTGCACTTTTTCCACAAAATGCAGGGCTTTGGCTTGTCCGCCCCCGGTGCAGTGCACCAGACCGTGAATTTGCGCCCGATGTGCTTGCAGGATGAGGCGCATAAGCGGGGCATAGGTGCGGGTGGGGGCAAGCACCAATTTTCCGACGGTGGTTTCCTGGGGCAAATCGGCATACTGCGCCGGGCCTATCGGGTCGGTAAGCTGGTAGGCCCCGATGTAGGCCAGGTTTTCGGGCAGGGCCGGGTCATACGTTTCGGGATATTTTTGCGCGACCTTCTTGCCAAATACTTCGTGGCGGGCCGAGGTAAGGCCATTGCTGCCCATGCCACTGTTATAAGCTGTTTCGTATATTGCTTGCCCAAAAGAAGCCAGGCCTACAATGACATCACCAGGCTGGATATGTTCATTCGTGATGATGTCGCTTCGGCGGGCCCGGGCTGTAAGGGTGTTGTCCAGAATGAGGGTGCGCACCAGGTCGCCTACATCGGCGGTTTCGCCCCCACTGTTATAGATGTCCACCCCATAGGCGGCTAGTTGCTCGAGCAATTCCTGCGTACCTTCAATGAGGGCCTTGAGCACTTCGCCGGGAATAAGGTTTTTATTGCGTCCGATGGTAGAAGAAAGCAAAAAGCCAGTGTGAATGCCCACACAAAGCATATCGTCCAGGTTCATTACCAGGGCATCCTGAGCAATATTTTTCCAAACGGATAAGTCGCCGGTTTCGCGCCAATAGGCATAGGCCAGCGAGGATTTGGTGCCCGCGCCGTCGGCATGCATCACATTGCACCAGGCTTCATCCTGGCCCATCACATCGGGCAAGACCTTGCAAAAGGCCCGGGGATACAGCCCTTTGTCCAGTTTGGCAATGGCGGCGTGAACTTCACTCTTGGAGGCCGATACGCCTCTTTGGTCATATTTCATCGGCTTCATGAAAGGGGGCAATTTTAGGTCTTATAAGGGCAAAGTTAAAAGTCCTTTGGCGAATGGCGGAAATTTTTTGGGGAAAGAATCTGAAAATTGATTTAAGTAGCGCCAAAAAGAATAAAAATGAAGGGTGGCAAAGACAGCTATTCAGGGTTTTAAAAGGCTTAATCCCAATAGTGCACTGGTGAGAAAACCTAACAAAGCTAATTTCAAGCACAAAGTCTGGGCAAACTATACAAGTATATATTTGGAATCATTTAGGAGATACTATCGTAAATTTTGTGGGCATAAATGGAACCCCGCCTTCAGATTGTTCAGAGAAGCAGAGAAAGCCTAAAATTTCGCTCTTACATATCAATCACAAAAATTTTTAATATAACCATTTATTTTATTTTAAATTTTTTAAGATGATAAGCAGCTCGTTTGCACTCAGGCCAAGGACTGGCGCAGGCTTTTGAGGGCCCGCCCCATTTGTGTTTCAACGGTTTTGATTGAAAGGCTCAGTTTTTCGGCTATTTCACGATATTTTAAGCCTTCATCGCGGCTAAGCTGAAATATATGACGTGCTTGCGGGGCAAGACCGGCAATGGCTTGCGTAATCTTTAGGTGCATCTCTTGGCCCATAAAGGCCTGTTCAGGGTTTTCAAGAGTGGGTATTTGGCCTGGTTTAACTTCCTCAAATCTTTGGGACTGGCGCGCATGTTGGCTTCGCAAATAGTCAAGGGCTTGGTTATGCACGGCTTTATAGAGATAAGCCTTAAAAGATGTATGAATTACGATGCGTTGGCGTTGGTGCCAGATACGGATAAAGACATCGGCCACTAATTCTTCGGCTATTTCGGGAATTTGTACCATCCGCTGGGCATATTGGCAAGATTCTTTGTAAAACTGCTCAAACAATTCCCCAAAGGCCTTTTGGTCATTACATTCTACCACCCGATAGAATAATTGCGCTGCCTGGGAAAGGTTCCTGGCTTTGGGGCGAGGGACGGAGGCCGTGAAGGGGAGGCTCATGTTGTTTTATAATTAAATAGTAAAAAATTGTATTTTTCCGATTTACTTTGGTTTTAGACTGGGTTTGCTTTGCCTTAGGGAGGGGGCACAATATCCAGCCAAAAAGTACAATTTTGAAGTTAATGTGAGGGGGCGGGCTATCCTAATAAATCTTTCACTTTTTTTAGTTAATTTTTTGGCAACGTTGCCGGAAACGTTGTTCATGACTTCCACGTTCTCCAATTTATTCCCTTTTTTGAAGTTAATAAGCAATAATGCCAAAAGGGCAAAGAAAAGAGCTAATTTAAGTAAATTGTACTTTTCTTATAAAAGCCAGCTTGCGTAAGGGCTTGGCCAGCTAAAAAACGTCCCTAAAGTAAAGGTTGATTGCTTTATGAATTCACTCAATTTGAGCGTGCTGGCCGTGCCACCCACTGCCGACTATCCCGAAAAGGTCTTACAGTTTGGCACAGGGGTCTTGCTTCGGGGTTTGCCCGATTATTTTATTGATGTGGCCAATGAACAAGGACTATTTCAGGGAAGGGTGCTGGTGGTCAAATCTACTTCGGGCGACCTGGGCCCTTTCGAGTCCCAAAACTGCCTTTATACCCTGGTGGTGCAAGGGCGGGAAAAGGGGGCCGAGGTGCGTCAATCCAGAGTCGTTCGGGCCATTAGCCGGGTGCTATCTGCCGAAACCCAATGGGCCAGGGTCTTGGAATCGGCCCAAAATCCTTATTTGCAGACCGTCATTTCCAATACTACCGAAGTGGGCATTTGTTGGCAGGAAGAAAGCATTTTTGCGCACCCACCCGCTTCTTTTCCCGGCAAACTGACCGCCTGGTTGTATGCCCGCTACGAATACTTCGGCCAAACCGGGCCTGATACGGTGGTCATACCCACCGAACTTATCGTGGACAATGGCCGTCAGTTGCGTGAGCTGGTGTTTCGGATGGCACAACACAATGATTTAGGAACCGCATTTTTATTGTGGCTGGAGCAAAAAGTATGTTTTTGCAATTCGCTGGTGGACCGAATCGTGACTGGCTATCCTGACGAAGCCACGGCCCGGGCTTGGTTTGAACAACTCGGTTATTCGGACCAGTTGCTCACCCTGACCGAACCATATCGGCTTTGGGCCATCGAGGCAGAACAAAAGACTGCCGATATTTTAACATTTGCCCAGTCCGAAACGCAGGTAGTCATCACCTCCGATATTCGCTACTATCGGGAGCGAAAACTTAGACTGCTCAATGGGGGCCATACCATTGCCGTGTGCCGAGGGTTTTTGCGGGGCCTAAACACCGTGCAGGAGTGTATGCAAGAAGAAGAAATGGCCAATTTTTTTTCCTCGGTGCTTCTCAAAGAAATCTCGCCAACCCTGGAAACCATTCCTACGGATGACCTGGACCTGTATGCACACGAAATTTTGGAGCGGTTTCGGAATCCATTCCTTGCCCATCAACTTCTGGACATCACCCTGCAATGCACCTCAAAGATGCGCCTTCGCAATGTGCCTACTTTTAAGCGTTATTTTGAAAAATATGGCCATATCCCTGCACTTATGGCCGAAGGATTTGCCTACTATCTCTTTTTTATGAAAGCTGAAAAGGTAGAAAACGGGCATTGTTTTGGGAAACGCGGGATATCATATTACCCTATCCGGGATGAAGCCGCGCCTTATTTTGCGACCATGTGGCAAAGGGTGAAATCAAATGGGCTGTCTGAATTGACGCAATTTGTGAAAGAAATCAGCCAGAATGAGCGCCTCTGGGGAGAAGACCTCAGCCAAATGAAGGATTGGGTCGAGACGGTGAGCCAACACCTGACCCACCTTCTTAGGTCATAAAATGACAAGCGGGCACATTTGTAGGCATAGGCGCGCAATCCAATAGTCTTGGCCATTCTCTCAAAAGTAATTTTCAGTTTCTTCCCTTTGGTAGAAGACCACGCGGGCTGGCAAAATAAATGAAAATTCCATTTCTTCTTAGGTTAAGAAATGGAATTTCGCCTTTTAAAGCCCTGAAACAGAAGCAGGCTAATCGGCATCAGTGCCCGATGTTCGGCCTGGTCCTTCTTCGGCATGATAGAAATAAAAGGACAATTCATCTTTGACCACCTCGCCCCGGTGGAAGCCAACGGCCAGCACCCGGTTTAAGCCCACTTTTAGCGTGGCGGGCCAAACCCAAGCTTCAGAAGCCTGGTGCTTGCCAAGTGATTGACCATTGAGCCAAAGTTCCACCGCCTCACAATTGCTAAACACCTCCAGGCTTTGCGGCACACCAGGGGGCGCGGTGCGATGAGTCCAGGTATGAGAATAAATATAGACCATAGGTTTTTGGCTCCATTGGCTTTGGTAGAAATAATACAAGCTTTTGGGCTTGCGGTCAAAGGTAGCGGTTCCTTTCTGATTGATATGGGGGATGTTTCCTACTTTGGCAAAACTGGTAAAATCAAACATATTCCAGATGGTGCCTCCCAGCACCCAATCGTGTTGGGCAATATAGTGCCAGTAGGCCTTGTGAAAGAGCAACTGATAGGTTTCGGAGTGGTCAAAACGCTTGGGCTGGTTGACGTGATAGCCATATTTGCCTTCTGCACCATACTCAGTTACCAATATTTTCCATTGGGGGTGTTTCTGATGTTCTCGGGTCATCATATCGCCAAAGCCCTCGAAGTGGTTTATTCCTGCATAGACATCCGCCCCAGTGTACCAGCCAAAATAGCGATTGCGCCCCTGGATGTCGGTGAGCGGCATAATTCGCTCATCTTTAAGGTCGTTCTGAGCCTGGATGGTAGGACGGGAGGGGTCAAGGGCTTTGGCTTTTTGCGCCACGGCCTCAGTGCATCGCAAAGCCCACTCAGCTACCTCTTCTGTAAAAGTTTCGCGGTAATATTCGTTGCCTACCCCCCACATAATGATAGAAGGATGATTTCGGTCGCGGATTATCATTTCTTCCATCATAGCCACGGCCTGCGCTGTAAACTTTTCTTCTCCCACCGTGTTGACCACAGGAATTTCGGGATAAACCATTAGCCCCAGACTATCACAAAGGTATAATTCATAGGGATGATGGGGATAATGCGACATCCGCACAAAGTTGGCCCCCATCGCTTTTATCATCAAGTAATCCCGACGCTTTTGGGTACTGTCCATTGCCCAGCCTACGCCATAAAGGTCCTGATGCACATTTACACCTTTGAGCTTGACTTGCTCGCCATTTAAGAAGAAACCTCGGTCAGGGGTAAATTCAAGGCTACGAAAACCAAAATTATCCTGGAATTGGTCTATCACCTGCCCCTGGGCATTGTAAAGTGTAGCCATGACCTGATAGCAAGCCGGGTTATCTGGCGACCACAGTTGCGGATGCTTCACAGGCAGAAAAGCCTGGGGCAGGGTGATTTTTTGACCAGCATCTATTTCGGTTTCTGTGATTTTTGACTGTATAATTTCCTGATAAGGATTGACAATGCTGGTGATGAGGGTAAATCTTTGGTCAGTCTGCCCGCCATTTTTAAGGGTAATATTGACCAGCACCTCAGCTTCCTGAAAATTCACTTTGGGGGTTTGAATCTCCAAGGCTTTCACAAACGCCTTGGGCCAGGCCATCAACCTTACCTCGCGGTAGAGTCCCCCCTGAAAATTATAGTCAGCCGTATGAGGCGGAATATCTACATCAAAACGATTATTTACTTTCACAGCCAACACGTTGGTTCCATCGGGGTTGAGGGCCTCCTGAAGGCCAAAGTGAAAGCCCGTGTAGCCGCCTTTGTGTTGACCAAGATACTGGCCATTGAGCCAAACGTCGGCGGTCTGGTTGGCAGCCAAAAAATCCACTTTTACATACTGGTTTTTCCAATGCGGCGGCACCTGAAATTGGCAGCGATACCAGCCTATGTCGCGGCGATACATCTCGGTGATGTCGAGCGTATCGCGGTAGTTACGCAAATCAAACTGTTGCATCCCGTTCCAGGTATGCGGCACCGACACGTTTTGCCATTCCCGGTCATCAAAGCCTGGTTTTTCGGCCCTTTCACATCTCCCAGATGAAACTTCCATCCGTCTTTGAGCAGATGTTCTTGGCGGAGCTGGCTTTGGGCCTCCCAGGTAATCACAGTATATTCGTCAGGGGGCACGATGATGTGTACAAATTTTGCTTCATTGGCTTCCATGGCGTATTCCAGCCGGCGGTTGGTTTTGTAGATGCGGGCGGGGAGCTCTACCACCACCTTTTGTTTTATCGGGCTGACCAGCAGCAAAAAGGTTTCATTTTCTACCTGGAAAACGCGGTGAAGCGCGATATGATAAGCATTGGATTTGATAAGCCCCGAAATATCATCGGGAAAATTGCGGTGGCGACCCGAGGTTTTGCAACGTACGGAGGTTCCCACCCAGGAGTCATAATAAAAAAAGTTCACGCTTTGATTTTGTTCTGCTTGGGGCAAGGGCATATTAAACACTGCGACCCAGGGCCAGTCTTTGGGCAATTTGGGAGCAAAGGCAAAAGGCACTTTTTTGTCTTCACGGGCACTCAGCCCCAAGAAAGCAATCTCAAAAGGATTTTGCCCTTTTATTTTTTGATTTTCGGTAGGCGAAGGAGTCAATACCAGCGTTTGGGTGCCTTGCAGACCGCCCAATTGCAGGGTTTGTGCGGCCAAGTCGTGGGCCGCTAGCCAGCCAGCAATGCAAAGAAATAGCGTGAGTCGCATAAATTTTAGGTTTTTATTCAACATAAGAACAACATCAGAATCAGGGCAGCCTTAGCCCAAGGCTCGCCGGATGCCCAGGGCCAGCCCTCGTAGTTCGGCCAGTCCTCGCAATCGCCCAATGGCCGAATAGCCCGGGTTGGTTTTCTTTTTGAGGTCGTCGAGCATCTTGTGGCCATGGTCGGGGCGATAGGGCAAAGCCGGGTAAGAAGGAGTAAGCAACTGTCGCTTAATTTGCAAAATCATCAGCGTCCGGAGAACGGCAAACATATCCACTTGCCCTTTGAGGTGTTCGGCTTCATAAAAGCTGCCATCAGGTTCTCGTTGGACATTTCGCAAATGCACAAAATGAATTCGATTGCCAAGGCGTTGCACCATACCGGGCAGGTCATTGTCGGGCCGTGCCCCATAACTACCCGTACAAAAACACAAGCCATTGGCGGGAAGCTTTACTGCCTGAACGAGGGCAATAGCGTCACTTTCGGTACTCATAACACGCGGCAGGCCAAGCAGAGGGAAAGGAGGGTCATCGGGATGAATGGCCAGTTGTATGCCCAAATTTTGGGCAAGGGGGGCAATTTTTTCCTAGAAAATGAAATAGGTGTTTTCTCAACAATTGGGCATCGATATGCCGATAAAGGGCAAGCTTTTCCCGAAATGAGGGAAGGTCATAGCCTTCTTCGGCTCCAGGCAGCCCCGCCAATATATTGGCAATGAGCGCCTGCACCTGACTTTCATCCTGGGCTTCCAGAAATTGTTGGGCTTGCTTTTGCTGGGATTTTGAGTAGTCTAGGAAGGCATTCGGCCTTTGCAAAAGATACAAATCAAAAGCCGCCCAGGCCCGGGCATCAAAGCGTAGCGCTGTGGCTCCCGAAGGCAGGGGATAGTCTAAGTGGGTGCGCGTCCAGTCTAAAACGGGCATAAAATTGTAGCAAACGGTCTTTATGCCCGATTGAGCCAGGTGGTGCAAGGTTTCCTGGTAGTTTTGAATGTAGTCAAAAGCCTTCCCGGTGTTTGTTTTGATGTCCTCGTGTACAGGCACGCTCTCCACTACCGACCAGCGCAATCCGGCGGCGCCTATTTGTGCGATTCTTTGCGCGATTTCGTCTTTAGACCACACCGCTCCGTTGGGCAGGTGGTGCAGGGCCGTAACAATGCCTGTGGCCCCCGTTTGACGGATATCGGTCAGGGAAATAGGGTCCTGGGGGCCAAACCAGCGCCAGGTTTCTTCAAAAAGGGGCGATTCCTCCAAATTATTCATAGATGTTCAGGCATTTACTTTTCAAAATCGTATTGCACACCCAGCCCGGGGCCCTGAGGGATGGGCAGCTTACCTCCCTTAAAATCAAAAGCGGGCAGATAAGCCAAGCTCCCTTTTTTTGAAAATCCGGCTACTTCCTGAAAACCATACAGGTTAGGGATGAGGGCCGCCACGTGGAGCATGGGGGCTGCCAGGGGGTCGGCCTTTGGGCTGTGCGGGGCTATCTGTAGCCCGGCTTCCCAGGCCATCTTTGCAATTTGCAGGAGGCGCAATATGCCGCCGCAATAAAATACATCCGGCTGAAGAATATCCCAGGCGCGGTGGCGGCAAATCCAGTCAAAGCGGGCCAGGCTGGTATCTTGTTCTCCGCCGGCAATCTTGATTTTTCGCAGGGCTTTGGCTACGGCCTGGTTATCTTCATATTGTTCAAAAGGGCAGGGTTCTTCAAAGATGGCCACCCCGTGGTCTTCGAGGAGGCGACCTATCGAAATAGCTTTCTTGGCTTCATACGAGCCGTTGGCATCGGCGTAGAGGGTGATATGGTCGCCCAGGGTTTGCGCAAAAGAGGAACCAGGGCCAGGGTACGGGCTTCGCTGGCGGCATCATTTTTCATACGGCCCCCAATTTTAAATTTCACGGCCTGGGTTTGAGTTTCGTCCAGGCGGGCCTGAATCCGGGCCACTTCTTCCTCGGCGGAGTTGTTGCGGGTCAGGCTAGAAAGATAAACAGGGACTTCATGGCGCAAGGGAGTGGAAAGCAAAGCAAACACAGGTTTTTGGGCCACTTTCCCGAGCAAATCCCAAAGGGCAATCTCTGCGTGGCCCACACAACAGGAAAAAGGCATCCCCGAATATTTATAGTTACGGTCATCCAGATAAATTTCGGCAATCCACTGGCTCAACTGGCGGGCATCCTTGCCAATGAAGAATGGGGCTACCAATTTCTCGAAAAGGGACACCAGGTAAGGCATCCGGGTATTGGCCAAGGTGCGACCTTCTGCGCCATTTTCGGCCCGGGCCACCACAAATAGTTCTTCGCCCCGGGGTTCCAGATAGAGAGAAGCAATGGGCAAAGGTTCTGGGATTTGCACCGATAAATCGGGCCAGGGGTGCGCAAGAAAAAACCTGGCTCCCGGGTGAGTGGCCTCACGCCATCGGATGGCTGTCCAGGGCACAAGCCCCCCCAAGAGCATTGATTTTAAAAAGGTACTTCTTTGCATAAGTGCTTCCAGGCGCAGGAAAATTATTTTGGGTACAAGCGGCAATCATCCTCTCAAAGAAGAAAGGATGTCTTCCCAAATTTCATTTACCCTTAAAAGACGAGCACAATCTATAATTCCCTTACAGCAAAAAAAAACTTGCTTTTGTCAGGGTTAGGGGAGGTAGATTACATCCTTAGATTAAATTTTTTCAAGAAAGAATAGACTTGTACTTGATTTTAATTAAACCAAGCCCACAATGAACACAAAGTTACTCCTGCAAGCCTGGGCAAAGAAAGCCCTCCTATTGGGCACACTGCTTCTGCTCTCTGTTTTTTGTTTTGAGGCCTTGGCCCAACAAACGGGTTCCGTACGCGGGCGGGTATTGGATGAAACCAATGGCGAACCGCTGCCAGGGGCCAACGTCGTGCTCAAGGGCACGCTCAAAGGAGCCTCCACGGACCTAAGTGGTTATTATCAAATCAATTTTGTGCCAATGGGAACCCAGGTATTGGTGATTAGCTATCTGGGCTATCGCGAACAAGAAGTTTCGGTGCAAGTCAATCCCGGACAACTCACTCAGTTAAACATCAACCTGGCCTCCGAGGCCTCGGTTCTGGGCGAGATTGTGGTCAAAGGATTGATAGAAGGACAAGAAAAAGCCCTAAATCAGCAACGCACTGCCGACAATATCAAAAATGTGATTTCGGCGGACCTCATCGGGCGATTTCCCGATTTGAACGTGGCTGAGGCCCTGATGCGGATTCCAGGCATCAACATCGAGCGCGACCGAGGCGAAGGGGGAGAAGTACAGCTTAGGGGCGCGCCGGCATCGTTTACTACTATCAATATCAATGGCGAACAAATTCCGGGTACACAGTCAAGTGGACAAAGAAACGAAGAACTTTCGCTTATTCCAGTCGATCAGCTTACCTCCATTGAGGTAACCAAAGCCATTACCTCCGACCAAGATGGCGACAACATCGGGGGCACGGTAGATTTGCGCACCCCGATTGCCAAAGGCCCAAAGCCCAAAATGAAGATGGAATTGGGTGGTGGCTACAACAACATCGTGGAAAAACTCAATTTCATCGGCAAATTTGGCTACAATCAGCGCTTTATGCCCAGTGCAAAAGTCGATGAAGGACGACTGGGCTTGGTCTTGGGCGGAAGTTATTTTGCGACCGACAACGGCCGCGACCGTACCCAATACCAATACACATCGCGCTACACGGTTTTAGACGAGACCCAGTTTGTCTTGCCCACCTTCTATCGTTTGCGCGATTTGGAAAACCAACGCACCCGCACGGGCCTTTCGGCAACCCTGGACTATAAATTTAATACCCGCCATAGTATGTTTTTTAATTATATGTACAGCCGTCGATTTGACCGCGACGAGGAGCGGCGGACCCAGTTTGATTTTAACACGACAGCCTGGCAACTTGGAGAAGCTTCACCCATCCCAAATTTTAATACCAACACCAGCGTGCGGCGCTTTGTCAATCCTCGCGAACAAGAAATCAACAACCACACCTTCACCATTGGAGGAGAACACCAATTGGGCACCTGGCAGTTGGATTATTTGCTGTTTTTGTCTGATTCGCGCAATTCGGCCAACAAAGGACGAAGCTATGACCTACGGAGCAATGCTTTTGTGGCCGAGATTCAGAACTTCTACACCGACTTTGCCAATGTAACTTCGCCGGGTGTGGATGTACACAATCCTTTCCTGATTGAAAGTTTTCGCGATTATGTAGATCAGGAGGACATCGTAGAGAGCCGTAATACTTCGGCCAAGTTTAACCTTAGCCGCCCTTTTCAGGTCAATGCCTATCAGGGTTTGTTTAAGTTTGGCGGCAAGTTTCGCACCATCGAGAATAGCCGGGAGCGACTCTTTACCGAGTTTGATTTCCAAAATGATGGCACCGTCAGTTTGCCCAATCTTTTCCCGGCTTTTGTGAGCAATGTAGAAGACCAGCAGTTTATGCTCAATCGGGTGCGTTTTGGCCCAACCCTTGATTTTAACCAAATGGATGCTTTTATTGCCGCGAATCCTACCTTGTTTCGTTTTGACGAAATCAACAGTCGTAGCCAGTCAGTTCCCCAGTTTTACGATGCCCGCGAGGATGTGTATGCGGCCTATGCCATGGGCAAGCTCAATGTGCGCAAGTTTATGTTGTTGGCCGGCTTTCGCTATGAGCGCACCAATGTGAGCTACGAAGCCAATCGGGCCGATTCTGACGGAGAAGACATCATCGAGGGAACCATCGAGCGGGTAAGCGGCGAAAGAAATTTTAATTTCTTTTTACCCAATTTTCACGCAAAATATCAGATTGATAACCTGACCAACTTGCGCGCGGCCCTGACGTGGAGCTTTGCCCGGTCAAACTTTGTAGATTTGGTTCCTTTTCAGATAATTAACCTTCGTGAAGTGCCCATCGATGGCACCGACCCCAATTCCCGTCCCATCGGGAATATCAATGAAGGCAACATCAACCTAAACCCGGCCCGGGCCATCAATTTTGACCTTCTCTTTGAACGCTATCTCAAAAATGTGGGCATTGTTTCCGGGGGTGTTTTTTACAAACGTATTCGTGATTTCAATTTTGTACGAGAGTTTACTGAGACCCGCCCGTTTACCTACACCCGAGGCGACGGTCAGGTGATTACAGGGCCTGTTGATTTCAACATAGAGCAGGCCCAAAATGGGCAAGTAGCTCATCTCTATGGTGCCGAAATCAATGTGCAATGGCAGTTAGATTTCTTGCCTGGTCCGCTAGAAGGTTTAGGGGTGTATGCCAATTATACCTTTACCCATTCCGATGCTTCTACCTTGAGCGCGAAAACATTCGCCTGCCCGGCCAGGCACGGCATACGGGCAATGCCGCCATTTCTTATGAATACAAAGGTTTCAGTGGGCGGATTGCTTTCAACTTCAACGGAGCGGTCATTCGGAGCCTCGGCCCGGACGTGGTCGTGGTTGGAAACGAAAATGTCAATTCTCAGGGGGATTTTGACACCTGGCGTGCCGACCGTTACCAAATTGACCTTCAGATATCTTACAACATTTGGAAAGGCCTCAGGGTCTATGCCGAATTTATCAACCTGACCAATCGGCCTGAACTTGAATATTTCGGGCGGCGCTTTCGGCCCATCAACATTGAGTATTATGATTGGTGGAACCGCTTTGGCGTATCTTATGCTTTTTAAATTCTTTCCCAATTCCTTTTCCAAACCTGAAAAAAGTGAATAACTATGAATAAGCTTCTTTTTATATACCTAATTCTCGGACTACTGGGCCTGGGAGCCTGTAACAAAGAGTTTGATTTTATAAAACCTTTGCCCAATCTAACTTTTGTAAGAGGGGTAGAGGCAAAATTTGGGCCCAGAGGAACCCTGGTGCGAATCAGAATGGATTTGCAGGCCGGCAATCAGCTGGGTAGTTTGAAAGTTTCGGAATCTATAGAGGGAGCGGATTTCTCCGAAGTAGAAACCATCACCAGTTTTGAAGAAGATTTCCGAGTGCCGGAGTTTGCCTATTCGTATCTGGTTGACACTTTGCAATACCCCAGCTTGGCCGATGGCGACAAAATTCAGCTAAAATTTGAACTGGCCGACCGTGTTGGAAATGTGAGCAATCCGCTGATTTTTGATATTACAGTGGGAGGGACTTTTATCGTCAGAGAAGAAAATATCAATGGAACCACCGTTACGGCCATCCGTCGCCCGCAAGGGGCAGCCCTGACCCTCATCAACGATGAAGAGTTTGTTTTTGAATCTGGTCAAAAATACCTTATCCAGGGCATTATCGAGATAGAAGAAGGCCTTACCGTTCGCATTCAGCCTGGAGCGGAAATTTATGCCGAAACCGGAGGCGGAGAGCTTGCAGTATTCCGGGTTCCGGCGGGTGCCCGCCTAGAAGCCGAAGGCACGGCCAATGCGCCCATTGTCTTCACCAGTGATAAAGTCTTGAAAGGAGAAATGCCCCAGCCCGGCGACTGGCAGGGCTTGGAGGTCTTTGGCAATTCGGTCATCAATGCGGTTACGAGCGAATCACCCGCCCCTGAGGATGATTCAGGCATTTTTCAATACATCCGGGTGGAGTACGGCGGTTCCAGTGCCACCGAGCCTGGAAATAGAGAGGCCAATATCCGCTTTGTCAATGTCGGGGCGGGCACACATATCCAATATGTACAATCCTTCAAAAGCGACGAAATCGGCATCCGCTTCAATGGAGGCAATGCCCGGGCCAAATACCTTGTCGTTACTGACCCCAGTGAGCATGCCTATCGCCTCGATGATGTGGAGGGTTCTCCCTTCCGGGGGCTGGGCCAGTTTTGGATTACCGAAAACAGCGGAATCAACTATGCCGAAGAAGACCTTCGCATAGATGACGGGGCCGGCGCTACCTTGTCCAACCTGACCTTTTTAGGCCCCGGTCAGGGCAGTGGTTTTGGCAATGATATGGCCCGTGTGCGCGACGATGCCCAATTTTACAAAATCTTCAACAGCATTGTGGCCGAATATCCTGGCTATGCCTTTCGGGCACAAAATTCCCCCGCCCCTACCAACCTGAACGGCGATAATGTGGTGGGGCACTCTTATTTTTTTGCAATTAGTGGGGATATCTTCCGCGACAATGCCGGCTCGCTCAACCAGGCTCAGTTCAACAATACCATTGGCGTGGCCATTGCTGGCATTGCCATAAACCAATATGTACCTGATGCCACCGTTGCCAGTACCTTTGACCCCAGCCAACTAGAGGCTTGGTTTTCCCCGGCCTTGTTTGTAGGTGCCATTGCCAATGCTAGCCAGGACTGGACGGCCAATGGGACTTGGTGTAAGAATCCAGATGGTTCTATTCGTTAATTTCTAACTTTTTTTGCGTCTTATGAATACCAAAACTCTTTTAGCACTTCTTTATAAACTTTCCCTGCTGGGAGGGCTCCTGTGGGCCCTATGGGGATGCGCCCGCTATGCCGACGACGTAGAAACGCCCCCCACAATTACGGCCCGTCTGGAAGGAAGCCCGGTTTTTGCGCCTGTAATTCAGGCAACTGCCAAAGAACAAAGCCGGATTCAGATTGCAGTTACTTTCAATACAGAAAGCCCTATTCAGGTAATTCGGGTTATTGACCAAAATAATGCCGAAGTAACCCGTTTCACGGGCCTCAATGGGAATGCGGGAACCTTTACCTGGAGCTATTTTATCCCTGCCAATACTCCCTCGGGCAGTGTTATACAACTGCGTCATGTTGCTTTTGATAGCGACGACCGAAACAGTGAAGCAGTTTTTACGGTCAATGTAGCCGATATATCTGCCCCTGTGGTATCGGTAAATTTGCCGGGCAGTACCGATGCTTTTGCCACCGTGGCCCGAAACCTGGCGGTAACGATTGATGCCCATCTGGAGGCTCCCGAAGGATTAAGAGAACTGCGCGTATCGGCTTCAGGAGCGGGTATCACCCCTACCCAGGACATTCTGCCCGCGGCCAACCTGACCCTGCCCCTCACCACTTATGGTTATGTAGTGCCTGCCGAGGCCAACATCAATGAAAATATTACCCTGGAGTTTGTCCTGGCAGATAATCTCGGTAAGCTATCGGCTCCGGCCATTTTCACCATTACGGTGGAAGATGTGGTGGTAATCGTTAGTGGTAACCTAACAGGCAACAACACCTGGACGGCCAACAAGATTTATCAATTAAACGGGCCAGTATATCTGAGCAATGGAGCCAGTCTCACCATAGAAGCAGGCACGCAGATTCAGGGCACAAAAGGTACCAATGATGAACTAATTATTGAAGGGCAAATTGATATTCAGGGTTCAGCAACTGCCCCTGTGCGGATGAGCAGCGGGGAGGCTATACCGAGCCAAGGCGATTGGGTGGGCATTACTTTTACCGCCACATCCTCTGGCTCCGTGCGTTATCTGGTAGTGGCTTATGCCGGCGATGATTCGCCTCTTACTGAGCGAGATGCCGCTTTCAATTTCCTCGAAACTACCACTGCCCTTGATATTCAATTTGTGCAGGCCTACCAGTCAAGCGCAGAAGGATTTAGATTTAGGGGGGGAAATGTCAACCTTAAGTATGCTTTCGCCAATGCTTGTAGTGCAGAGGGTTTCCGGCTGGATGATAATAACGGAAGTCCTTACAATGGCAAAGGGCAGTTTTGGATTGTAACGGGCAATAATGATGCGGAAAGCATCGCCCTTCGCGATGGCTCCTTTGCGCTATTGTCAAACATTACGATTCTCAACGAAGGCGCGGCTGCGGCCAATAATGCCTTGCGTATTCGGGGGGGAAGTGTGCGTATTTTTAATGTGATTGCGGCTTTCAACAGCACAGGCTTACGCTTTTTGAGTAATGCCGTGCCTCCATTTAACTTATCCGATAATCCGGTGATGGCCCACGGGCGATATTTTGACAACATCAGTAATTATCACTCCACTACCACAGCCTATGATGGACAACTTAACAACAGCACAGAATCCGTCTCCGGGATTGGGGTGGGAGATTTTGTACCCCTTGCCGCCCCGGCTGGTCTCTCCACCAGCATGCTCGATCCTTGGTTTACCAATGTGAGTTTTATCGGGGCGGTAGAGAATGAAAGTGCCAATTGGACGGCGGGTTGGACTTTGCCGTGAGCAAGCCTGATTGCCCGGATATTTGGGTACAGGAGGCAGTAGCGATAAAATGGTTTAACTTGAAAAAAAGCGCGTATTATGGCCAAGAAAATTTTAATGCTCACGGGCGATTATGTCGAGGACTATGAAGTCATGGTGCCTTTTCAGGCGATGTTGGCCATAGGACTGGAGGTACACGCCGTTTGCCCCGACAAAAAGGCAGGCGACAAAGTGCCTACGGCGGTTCACGATTTTGTAGGCGAGCAAACCTATGCCGAGCTAAAAGGCCACTATTTTGTGCTGAACGCCACTTTTGCAGAGGTTAATCCCGAAGAGTATGAGGGGCTATATCTCTGTGGCGGGCGTGCCCCGGAATATATCCGGCTCAACCAGCGGGTAATTGAAATCACCCGGCATTTTGTTCAGCAAAACAAACCCCTGGCGGCTATTTGCCATGGCATTCAAATCTTGACCGCCGCCGATGTGGTGCGGGGCAAAAGACTGACGGCCTATCCCGCCGTGGAACCAGAAGTGAACTTGGCGGGGGGGAATTTGTGCGAGTGCCCGCCTCTGAGGCGGTCGTAGATGGCCAATGGGTAACCTCTCCGGCTTGGCCGGGACACCCTCGCATTTTGGCAGAATTTTTCCGCCTCTTAGGGATTCAGATTCAGCATTAAATTGATTTTTATAATGTTTTCAAAGCGCTCCTTCCCCAAGGTAAATGTTGGCGGAAGGAGCGTTTTTTTGGCTACGCCTGGGTGGCGAGGACAAGCCATAGGTGAGTGAGTAGCTGTTTCCCCTGCGCCGATACAATAGTTGCCCCCTGAGATTAACTTTTTATTTTTAACCAGCGCGGTTTGCTTTGTTCAAAAAGCAAAAATTCCGGGGCCACGCCTCGAGCTTTTTTTAAACAAAGCCTTTTCCGATACCCAAAAACTGACTAAAAATCCCTTTCGGCCTTAGAAAAATGCTGACCTATACCCTTTTGGGTATCGGGTAAGCCCTTTATTGCTTTCTTTTCAAGCTTAAGATTCTGCATTACAATTGTGCTGATAGTCAAGACGGCCATAAAATCAGAAAGCCATATTTTTTAAACATATTGCCCACGAATTTAGTAATTTGGGAAAATGAAATCAGTTATGTTTTTTTTAGATAAATTATAAAAAAAGGTGGGTTAAGGGAACGGAAGCTTGCGCCTAAAAACATTAAGTTTGATTGTCAGGATGTATCCCAATTCAAAGTATCAGCACGCAAAACCTGTGGGCCTTTACCCAAGTGGAATGTTTGGGAAACAGGTCATTGAAAATTGGCCACTTGGCTAGACCGTAAAAATACAACAATGGAACATATTACCATTAAAGACATTGCCAAGGCCCTCAATTTATCTTTCTCAACGGTTTCGAGGGCATTGCGCGGCCATCCCGACGTAAACCAGGAAACCAAGAAAAAGATACTGGCCCTGGCCGAGCAACTCAACTACGAGAAAAACCCCCTTGCCCTGAGTCTGCGCAAGCAAAAAACCAATGCCATCGGGGTCATCATTCCCGAAATTGCCAACCCTTTTTTTTCGCGTATCATCAGCGGTATCCAACACGTGGCCTACGAGGCGGGCTATAATGTGATGATATGCCTTTCGGATGAAAGTATAGAACGCGAAATCTCCAACCTGCGGCATTTGCTTCGCTACCGGGTAGATGGGCTTTTGGCCGCCGTTTCGGTAGAAACCAGTACCTTTCCCCATTTTGAATTGGCCCTTGCCAAGCAAGTGCCGATGGTGTTTATTGACCGGGTTTGGGACCACCCGCAAGTGTCAAAGGTCTTGGTCGATGATTTTGAAGGCGCTTTTACCATTACCCAACACCTGATTGAAATGGGGTATGGCCAAATAGCCCATATTGCTGGGCCCGAAAAACTGCTGGTAACCCAAAAGAGGCTGGAAGGCTTTCGGGCCGCCATCTTGGCTCACGACCTCCCACTCCCGCCCGACTATATCCAGTTTGGCGGATTCACCGAAGACTTTGGGGCAGAGGCCCTCCAAAAACTTTTGTCTTTGCCCAGCCCCCCCGATGCTGTTTTTTGTGTCAATGACCGTACGGCCACCGGGGCTTTGCTCCATTGCAAAACCCAGCAGGTGCAAGTGCCCCGTCAACTGGGGATTGCCGGATTTACGGACATGCCTGTCTCAAAACTGATAGAACCAGGCCTGACGACCATGGCCCAGCCTGCTTTTGAGATGGGGGAGGTGGCCACCCAAATGATGCTCCGATATTTGGCTGCCGAAAGGTACGAGCCAGAAGTGCTGATATTAAAGACCCAACTCATTATTCGCGAATCTACCCGCCGCTCAATTATTTAGTTTTTGCTTTTCCATTTCTTTTTCCTCCACTTCCAATCCCAGACCTGGCGTTGTAGGGATGTATAGAAAGCCATTTTCAAATCGGAGTTGGTTTTGAAATAATCCCTGTAGCTCCAGCCCGGGGCGCATACCCGAAAACTCCTGCACTGCGCTTTGATTGGTGATGGCTCCCAGGAGTTGCAAACTGGCCGCCGTCGCCAGAGTGGGGCGGGTGTTGTGCAGCATGATGGGTTTCTCGAAGGCTTCGCCCAGGGCCGCAATTTTTTTTGCTTCGCTAAGACCCCCACTCTTGATTACGTCCAGGTTGAGGTTATCAGGATTGCCTTGTTGTATCAAATCACGAAACTGCCATTTGTTATATTCATGTTCTCCGGCATTTACTTCACAGGGCAAGGCTTCCACCACCTGACGCAGCCCGGGGTAGTCAAACGCTGAAACAGGCTCTTCTATGGCCGCTACATTGAAATGTTCATAAAGCTTCAGCCCCAACTCAACGGCTCTTCCGGCGGTGTAACCATTATTAAAATCTACATAAAGGGTGATTTTTTCGCCAATGGCCTCTCGGATAGCTTTGACACAATCATAGGTAAACCCAGAGGGTGGATTTCGGTCCCGGTCATAGAGCTGCATACGGGCCTTAATGGTTTGGTAGCCTTGGGCCACAAATTCCGCTCCTTCGCGGGCCATTTCGTCCGGGGTTTTGAAGCCTCCTTTTTTGCGTCGCCCATAAGAACCATACACGGCCACTTTTTCCAGTCCGTTTCCGCCCAGTAGTTTATGCACAGGCTGCTGGAGCAACCGGCCTTTCAAATCCCAGAGCGCATTGTCCACCCCGGCCAGTGCTCCGGGCACAAAGCCCGTGCTTCCGCCTTCATAACCCTCGAAGAAAGCTTGCTTCCAGAGGTATTCCGAAGCAAAGGGGTCTTGATTGAGCAACACAGGCCGAAAGATTTTTTCTACTATTTGGCCATTGATAGGGCTAAACTCGTGATCGCCTTCGCCCCAACCCGAAATGCCCGCATCGGTTTCAATTTTGACAAAGGCGGCTTTTTTCATCACATAGGCTTTGACGTTGGTAATTTTTACGTCCGAAAGTGGTGGGGCGGGTTTTTGAGCCCGAGCCGTCTGGGGAAGCATCATTCCCACAGGAAACAAGGCCAGGCTTTTGAGAAAGTGGTGGCGCGAAAGCTTGCCAAAATTATGAGCCATCTGCTAAATATTTTAATAGGAGGATTAGCAAAAAACAAGGACTAGGGCGAAAGAATCATCTCCTCCGGCTGGAGGGGCCGATTGCCCGCAACTACTTTTTCAAAAATAATGTGGCGGGCAAATTTGATTTCGTGCTTGGGGGGGGGCTGCAAAATTTCACCCGGCGAAAAAACACCCTTCAATCCAGGCATCCGCCAAACCCACAATGTGTATGCCCACCTCCGATACTTCCCCAAAGCGAAGATTTGATAAATAAAAATCGTGGTAAAGGCTTGGAAAATGATTGCCCCGCCAGCTATGGTAGTCAGTGGTAAATGTGAGGGCATATTTGGCCGTTTCTACCTGTATTTGGCGCACAAAGACTTGTGCCATAAGACCGCCCCGGTCTGGATTGGACTTGAAGTTCAAGCCGTGTTTTTGGGAGCGAATCCGGCAATTTTCTACAAATACTTGTCTTACGCCCCCCGACATTTCGGAGCCAATGCATACGCCACTGCCGACTGTGGTCTTAAAACTACAATTGCGCACCACAATATTTTCTGAACCCGGCCTGCCCCAGGCATCCTGGTCTCGTCCGGCTTTGATGGCCACTCCGTCGTCGTGGGTGAT
The DNA here is from genome assembly GCA_012031215.1 of Microscillaceae bacterium. Taxonomy (GTDB): domain Bacteria; phylum Bacteroidota; class Bacteroidia; order Cytophagales; family Microscillaceae; genus JAAUUB01. The sequence goes on from JAAUUB010000020.1 coordinate 26,479, forward strand.
AAAATCACAGTCCTCAATCAACACATTACGACTGCTTTCGGGGTCAAAGCCGTCGTCATTGGTGGTTCCGGGGCGCACCTTGAGGCGACGGGCCGTAACATTTTCACAAAAAACAGGATGAATGCTCCAAAATGGACTGCCTTGCAAGGTGAAATCTTCCAGCAGTATATTTTTACATTCAAATAATTGAATACCATCGGGGCGAAGATAATGACCCGGGCCAAACTGCCGGGCTACTTCGGGCACTGTGTCATTGCCCATCTGCCGCAGCAGGGCCTGGTCGGGCTTTTGTTGGGACTTCCAGGTATGAAAAAATACGGAGGCCTGCCCGTCCACTATCCCCTCGCCAGTAATGGCCAGGTTTTCTTGTTGATAGGCATATATCAGGGGCGAATAATTATAACAAACAGTGCCCTCCCAGCGCACTTTTACCAAAGGGAGATAATCTTCGGGGCGAGTCGAGAATTTCAGGACTACCCCTTTGGAGAGGTGCAGATTGACCCCGCTGCGCAAAAAAAGGCTCCCCGCCAATGCATATTCACCCGGAGGCACTATCACCTGCCCGCCCCCCTGCTGGTGAGCCAGCAAGATGCTTTGGTTGATGGCCTGTCGGGCATCTTGGAGGAGGGCCTGCGGCTCAACTGTCCAGGTCTGAATGGGAAATACCGGGGGCTTTATTTGTACCAATATCTTTGGCAAAGTTTTTTGCCAGGCTTGTTTTTCTGCTCGGGCGGCTTGGCGAGCCGTAAAGTTTTGGGAGCAGGCCAGGCTTGCACAAGCCAGCAGCAATGCGAAAGGGGCAAACAGGTGTGCGCCCGACCTAGTTGCTTTGCATTTGGCCAAGCAGATTTTCCACTTTTGCATGAATCCAAGCATAATTTTTTGCCGCTAAAACTTCTTCAGGAAATAATTGTGAACCCAAGCCCACGCAAACGGCACCCGCTTTGAGCCAGCTCTGCACACTTTCAGGCGTGGGCAATACACCACCTGTAACCATTATCCGGCTGGCGGGCATGGGTCCCAGGAGGGCTTTTACAAAATGCCGGCCCCAAGACCTGGCCAGGAAAAACCTTGACCAAGTCTGCCCCCCCATTCTTCGGCCTGGGAGATTTCGGAAAGTGTTCCTACCCCCGGGATATGTAAGATTTTGCGCCGATGGCAGACCTTCATCACTTCTTGGCTTAAAATAGGCGAAACCACAAAATCGGCCCCTAACTGGATGAAGAGTGCCGCCGTTCCAGCTTCTATCACCGTGCCTGCGCCCAGGCACAAGTCGGGGCAGTGCTGTCGGGCAAAGGCCTTCAATTCGCGGAATATTTCGTGCGCAAGTGGCCCCCGGTTGGTAAACTCAAAGGTGTGCAAGCCAGCCTGGTAGCAAGCCTGAAGCACGCCAAGGCAGGTGTCCAGGTCGGGATGATAGAAAACAGGGACCATACGTTGGGTCTCGAGCAAATGCAGAACGTGGCAACGGGTTTTGAGCATGATTTAGCGTTTTAAGGTTCCAGAAGTATCACCAGCTTGCAAGGATTTGATTTCTTCCACACTGGCCAGTAGCATATCCCCCGGAATGGTGTGTTTCCAGGCAGAGGCACAAATACCAAAGTGAAGGGCTTCGGCATCCGATTGTCCCGAAAGAGTCGCGTGGAGAAAACCCGCCATAAAAGCATCTCCAGCCCCAACCCGGTCTATGATGGGATTGATTTCCAGGGGAAGCGTTTCGAGGTAGGTGTTTCCGTTCCACATACGGGCGGAGATGCGGTTGCAGGTAGCCGAAAGCGAAACCCGCTGTGTATCGAGCACTTTTTGGAGGGAGGGAAACTGCGCCATCAGGTTTTGGGCGGCTTCGGCAAAGGAAGCCCTGCACACCTCTGGAGCCAGGCCAAAGTAGGCCTGCATTGCTTTTTCATCACACACCACTACCTGGCTGAGGGCGATGAGTTCGGGCAAGACTTCCTGAGGAGAGGCACCATATTGCCAAAGCCCCGACCGAAAATACACATCTCCTGAAACAGGAACCCCCAGTTTTTGGGCAATGGCCATCGCCCGCCGCAATTCGTAGGCACAGTTTTCTGAAAGGGCCGGGGTAATACCTGTCCAATGAAACCATTGCGCCTGATGCAGGATATTTTCCCAATCAAAGCTGTATTTTTCAATTTGGGCCAGGGCCGAGTGATAACGGTCATAAATCACCTGGCTTCCCCGCAGAGCGGCCCCCTTTTCTAAGAAATATAGCCCCAGTCGGCCATTGGTATAGCAGAGATATTGCGTATCGACTCCGTGTTGGCGAAGGTATTGGCCAACCGCCTGCCCAAAAGCATGGTCAGGCAGGGCACTTACGTGGGCACAAGGCCAACCCCATTGGGCCAAAGCCAGGCTTACATTGGCTTCGCTGCCTCCATACACCACCTCCAGATGCCGCGCCTGTCCGAAGCGTTCGTTGGTGGGCGGGCTGAGGCGCATCATGATTTCTCCAAAGGTGATTATGCGTTTCATCATTCAGACATTAAGCGGCTAAAGCCTTACCCTTTCCAAACGGGGCGCAAATAAGTGCATCAAGCCCCAAGCCAGCAAATAGGCAAAGCCACACAGCACAAATAAAAGATTATAGCCTAGCCCCAGTTGGCCCATATTTTTATAATAATCTAATAAATAACCCACCAGCAAAGGAAATAAAATACCACCGATAGACCCAGCCATTCCGCCTATGCCCACCACAGAACTCACCGCCTGCTTGGGAAACATATCGGAGGCCATAGTGAAAATATTGGCACTCCAGGCTTGGTGAGCAGCGGCGGCCAAACTGATGAGCAGTACCGCCTGCCAAAGTTGGGTAGCAAATTGGATGGCCACAATCGGCACAACACAAAAAGCAAAGATGAGCATAGCCGTTTTGCGGGCTTTAAAATCCGTCCAGCCTTTTTGGATAAAATAGCCAGAAAGATACCCCCCTCCAATACTGCCCAGGGTCGTGGCGGTATATACAATGGCCAAGGCCCAGCTTGGTTTTTTGAGGTCAAGGTCAAAAATGGCCGAAAAATAATCGGGCAACCAAAATAAAAAAAACCACCAGATAGGGTCAGTCAAAAATTTACCCAATACAAAAGCCCAGGTTTGGCGCACTTTAAAAAGCCGTCCCCAGGCAATTTGGCCTGTGCCCGTATCTTTTTCCTCCTGGTCGTGGCGGATATAGTCGTGCTCGGCCTGGGTCAGTCTAACTTGTTTTGCGGGGCATCATAGTAATACCACCAAAAACCCAACCATAGAAAACCCGTAGCCCCCGTGATAAGAAAAGCCGCCTGCCATCCATACCATACCAGTATCAAAGGTACAAGTAGGGGGGCCACAACTGCCCCCACGTTGGCCCCCGAATTAAAAATACCCGTTGCCAAAGCCCTTTCTTTTTGGGAAACCATTCGGCCACCGCTTTGATGGCCGCCGGAAAATTACCCGACTCACCCAGTCCCAGCAAGGCCCGCATCACCCCAAAGCCCAAAGTGCTGCCCGCAAGGGCGTGTAACATCGCGGCCAGGCTCCAAAAGCTTACCGAAAGGGTATAGCCGATTTTTGTGCCCAATATGTCAATCAGACGGCCAAAAAACAAAAGCCCCAGGGCATAAGCCGCCGAGAAAGCCATTACAATCCGGCTATAATCTACTTCGGACCAATTAAAATCTTGTGCCAAAGTCGGTTTAAGCAAGCCAATCACCTGGCGGTCAAGATAGTTGATGGTGGTGGCAAAAAACAACAGCACCACCACCGTCCATCTAAATCCTGGCACAAGGGCCAGGGGCCGGGTTTCTTTGTCTTTGGGCTTAAACATACAATTGAGATTGAGAAGATGAAGCAAGGGAAGCTTGAGGCGAAAAACCAAAATAGCGCAGCGCATTTGCATAGCAGATTTGGCGCACCAAATGACCTATCCATTCATAATCACGGGGTAATTCGCCATTCTCTATATCTTCCCCCAAGATATTGCATAAAATACGACGAAAATAGTCGTGCCTTGAGAAGGATAAAAAACTGCGCGAATCGGTGAGCATACCTACAAAATGGCTAAGCAGGCCGAGGTTTGAAAGCGCATTAAGTTGTCGGATAATGCCGTCTTTTTGGTCCAAAACCACCAGGCTGCCCCATATTGCATCTTGCCGGCAATGCGCCCATCCTGATAATTGCCTACCAGACTGGCAAAAAGTTCATTGTCGGCGGGGTTGAGATTATACAAAATAGTCTTGCTCAGTTTATCTTCTTGCTCGAGGCGGTCAAAGAAACGGACCAGGTTGCCTGCCATCGGAAAGTCGCCAATAGAATCCACGCCCGCATCCGCCCCCAGTTTTTGCAAAAGGCGGGTGTTGGTATTGCGGATAGCGCCCAAATGAAATTGTTGTACCCAGCCTTTGGCAAAATCCATTTTGGCAAATTCGTAAAGGCAAGCCGATTTAAACTGCTTGATTTCCGAGTTTGAGAGGGGTATTTCTTGCCGTAGCTTCAAAAAAATCGCCCGTATTTCCGCCTCCGTGTAGGCTTCGGCATAGAGCGATTCTATTCCGTGGTCCGAAAGCATACATCCTTTAGTAGCAAAAAAATCGTGGCGATTTTGTACAGCCTCCAAAAATGTATCCCAGGAAGTGATGGTTACCTGGCTGCTTTCTTCCAGTTGATGCAGATAGGCAAGATAAGCAGGCAGATTTTCGGGACTCATGGCCCGGTCGGGGCGAAAAGTTGGGCGAAGTTGGCCCGGCCAATGCGGAAAGGTTTGTCCGTGAAAAGTAAGTGGGTCAATTGGGTCATCTGTGGTACAAATGACTTCTACCTTGAAGTGTTGCAAAAGTGCTTGTGTACCCCAGCGATTTTGTAATTGCACATTGGCCGATTCGTAAACAAGGCTTGCACTTTGCTCATTGAGGGTTTCGTGAATGCCAAAAGGGTTTTGTAGCTCCAGGTGTGTCCAGTGGTAGAGGGGATTGCGCAGGGTGTAGGGCACGGTTTTGGCCCATTGCAAAAATTTCTCCCAGTCAGAAGCCTCTCCGGTGATAAAATGCTCGGCTATGCCGTGCGTGCGCATAGCGCGCCATTTGTAATGGTCGCCATGTAGCCAGATTTGGGTGAGATTATCAAAATATTGATTTTGACCGATTGCCTGTGGGGGCAAATGATTGTGATAATCCAGGATGGGTAAATTTTGCGCAAAATCAAAATAAAGCCGCTCCGCACTGGGGTTTCTTAAGAGAAAACTTGCCGTTAAAAAATTTTTCATGCCCGAAGATTTAGCCATTTTCAGGAAAGACGAAACCAGTTGACTTTTGCCCTGATAAACGAACTGGTTTTTTATCCTCCGGACGCTGTCAGGAAAGAAGAGGCCAGGCTCGTCTTATCAAAAACAATAATTATTCATGGAATCCAGACTTTTTTTGATAATCAGCCCGGAAGATGATGTAGCAGTAGCTTTGCAGGATTTGTCCGCGGGCCAAACCCTGTTTATCAATCAAAAACCAATCAAGCTACCCCAGCCAGTGCCCGCCAAACATAAATTTGCGCTTCGCCCTCTTGAAAGGGGGGCTTATGTAAAAATGTATGGGGTCAGGATTGGACAGGCCACCCGGCCCCTCGCTTTGGGCGAAGTCTTACACCTGCAAAATCTTCGCCATGCCGCCGAGCCTTACCAGTTGAGTAAGCAGACCCGCTATGCCTGGTCGCCTCCAAGCGAGGCGGATGAATTTTCGCAAAGTTACTTTTGGGGCTATCCCCGAGGGCGGGGGCATTATGGCACGGCCAACTACTGGCTGGTCATTCCCCTGGTCTTTTGTGAAAACCGCAATGTGGAAACACTTCGGGAAATACTGGCCGAGCGCCTCGGCTATGGCCCAGGACGGTCTTATGACATTCAGCTGGAAAAACTTTGGCAATTGCATCAACAAAATGCTTCCGATGCCGATTTGCTGGCTTCGGAAATCATCCTGAGCGGGCCAGAGGTTCAAAAACCACGGCTTTTTCCACAAGTGGACGGGATAAAATTTCTGAGCCATACGGGGGGCTGTGGGGGCACCCGAGCTGACTCCGAAGTGCTTTGCCGGCTTCTGGCTGCTTATATGGCGCATCCGAATGTCTCAGGAGCTACCATTTTGAGCCTGGGTTGCCAAAATGCCCAGATTGATTTGTTGAAAAAGGTGCTGCAAGAGGCTTTTCCTTTTTTTGATAAACCGCTTTATTTTCTGGAGCAACAAAAAAGCCGCTCTGAGCCAGATTTTATTGCCGAAGCCGTAAAATATACTTTTATAGGCTTGCGCCAGGCCAATCTTTGCCAGCGCGAAAAAGCACCCCTTTCGGCCCTGCACCTGGGGCTCAAATGTGGCGGTTCGGACGGTTTCTCCGGCATCTCGGCCAACCCGGTGTTGGGTTTTGCCAGTGATTTACTGGTGGCCCTGGGGGGGACTGCTTTCTTGGCCGAATTTCCCGAATTACACGGGGTGGAGCAAGCCCTGATAGACCGATGTCAAGACCCCAGGGATGCTGAAAAATTTATTCAACTGATACAAGCTTATTCCCGAAAGGTAGAGGCCGCCGGGAGCAGCTTTGCTTTTAATCCCTCACCCGGCAATATCCGGGATGGCCTGATTACAGATGCGATGAAATCGGCCGGTGCCGCCCGAAAAGGGGGAACGGCCCCCATTGCCGGGGTACTGGACTACACCGAGTGGCCCCAAAAACCTGGTTTGCATTTGCTCTGCACGCCCGGCAACGACGTGGAAGCTACCACCGGCTTGGCTGGCTCTGGAGCCAATGTAATGGTTTTTACCACTGGCCTGGGCACACCCACGGGCAATCCTATTTGCCCCACCCTCAAGCTTTCTTCCAATACCACGCTTTTTGAAAAAATGCCGGATTTAATCGATTTTGACACGGGCCCTTTGCTTCGCGGTGAATCTACAATTGCAGAACTCGGAGTTAAATTGCTTCGCAATATCCTTGAGGTGGCCAGCGGTATCTACACCCCAAAGGCGGTTCGGCTTGGCCAAGATGATTTTATCCCGTGGAAGCGCGACATTTCTTTATGAGGGAAGCCTAAGTTCCTAAGCTAGCCCGGCAAGGCCTGAAAGAACAGCCTTTTGTCCGAATCCATATTGGCTTTCGGGCTTTGCGCACATGAAGCAGGGATTGCCCCCGAAGAGGCTTAATACGCATTTTCCTCACCTTTCACGATATTGTAAGCTGTGCGGAAGATGATTTTGATGTCTAGCCAGAGGCTCCACTTCTGCATATATTCAATGTCTAAATCCACTCGCTGGGCCATCGCCTCTACGGTTTGAGTTTCGCCCCGGTAGCCATTCACCTGGGCCCAGCCCGTGATGCCCGGC
>JAAUUB010000213.1 GCA_012031215.1 Microscillaceae bacterium
TTGTGGCTTTTCGGCAGATGCCATGGAAATGGCCATTTACAACGATGACAATTGGTAATACAAACCCCAAGCCTAATTAAAACAATTTCGAGTGGAAAACTTACATCTTTAAGCCTTTTTGAATAGGGAGGCAAACAACTCTTTGCTTAGATTAGAGTAAGCAATTATCACGAACATTCTTGATTCAGCTGGGCCAAAAGCCTGTTCAAAAACATGCATTGCGTTTTCAGTTTCAGCATTGAATTTATTTCCCTTAAATTGTTGAAAGCGCGTATGGGTAAAATATTTGGCAGCTATTATGCTTCGGTTTTTTAGACCGGCAATCAGAAATTCTAAAAGTGGTTTGGCGCAATTGCTATTCTGAGGCCCAATACAAAATGGTGATGGCCCTGGTGCATCGGCAAATCCAAAAACATGGTTTTACGCTGGTGATAGAAAACCAAAAAATGAAAGCCCTTCCAAAGACTAGGCACAGGTAAGCAAGGCAGGACGCGAATAGTGTCCTGCTTTCATCGCAAAAATGTTAAAATCATTTTTTCAACTACAATGTCAGAAATTGGTTTTTTATTCTTGATTTTTACAATACATTAAGCTGACGAAGGCAAAACAATAAAAATTCTGCCCCAGATATTACTCATCTTAGGTTGGAATTGAGGGCGGTCAGCACACCTTAAGTTGCGGCTCAAGATATTTGAGCCGACAGAAATTATAAAAACACACAATTACACAAAACCGCTTATGGTGCGTTTTTTAGAAGCCAATACTGTTTTACCCTCCTCGCTTTTTGACCAACTGGCGGAAGATGGCTTGCGTATTACAGCCCAAAGAAGCCTGGAAAAAATCTATGTTTCAGCCTTTACCTCTTTTCAAAATTGGTTTATTAATTTTGAAGATTTAAGTATCTGGTTGTTTCGGCCGGGCGAGCGTACTTTTGAAGTCTGGCAGGCCGGGCAAAACCATCAATCCGTCGAAAAAAAGCAGGTAGGGGAGTCCGAAGTGCCTTCAATGGGGCAGGACTGTTTTTTTGTTGCCAAAGCCCCACGGTGGCAGCGCTTGCCCGAAGGAGCCTCGTACCGTATCGACTTTTACCAACCGATCTTCTTTCAGCAGGAGATACTGGGTTTTCTAAGCCTACGGCTCAGGGGGGGGCAAATAGACCCATCACAAAAACAGATTTTACAGCATCTGGGCCTCTATGTAAGCCTGGCCATTGGGCACGCCCAAACTTACTTGGCTTTGCAAACCCGTAACGAAGAAATTATCCGCCAATCCCAGGAGTTTCAGTCTTTGATTCGGGTAATGCCCCAAAGCCTGTTTCGCACAGATACCGAAGGCCGACTAACTTTTGCCAACCAGGCATTCCAGCAATTGATTGGCACGAAGCTGGAGAATTTGCTCGGGCGCGAGGCCTATTCGCTTTATCTGCCTGAACTGGGGGAGATTTTCAAAGCCGATGACCAGTGGGTGATGACCCACCTCGAAAATCTGGAGGCAACCCGGGTTTTGCAAACTGGGCCTTATGCAGAACCCGTGTTTGTACAAATGGTAAAATCACCCATTCTTGATTTATACAACCGGATTGTGGGGGTGCAAACCATCTTTTGGGATGTAACGGAAAAGCAAAAAAACCAGGACCAACTGCGATTGCAAAAGGTAGAAATCCGACAACAAGCCCGTAAGCTCACCCAAATGAATCGAGAGCTAGAGCAAAAACAGCGCGAAATCAAAACCATTAACGCCCGTCTTGAGACCGAAATCCAAAGACAACTCAACCAGATTCAAAGAACGCGTGAAGAATTAGACATCTTTCTTTACAGGGCATCTCACGACTTGCGCCGTCCGGTTACCACTCTGATGGGGCTGGCTCAGGTAGCCCGTCTGACCCTGGAAAATGAAGAAGCGGTTCAACTTTTTGAAAAAGTGGACACGACCGCTCAGACCATGGACCAAATGCTGGCCAAGCTCTTGATGGTCAGTGAGATACACCACGCCAGCGGCCTGCCCCAGCCCATTGACCTGGCAGCCTTGATGGAAGACCTGCACCAGGAATACCAAGAACTCTTGCAACGCAACGCCATCCAGTGGGAGATGGATATTGAAGCTTCTATTCAGTTTACTTCTTTTCCGAATTTACTCGCAATGATATTGCGCAACCTGATTGAAAACAGCGTGCAATTTCGCCGTTGTGATGGAGCGGAATACTCATATATCAAGGTTAGGATTTACCAAAAAATGCCCTCCTGCATCTCTTTTTGGAAGATAATGGGCAGGGAATCCCTACTCTGTGGCAAAAAAAGGTGTTTGGGATGTATGTCAAAGCCAATCGTTTTTCCAAAGGCAATGGCTTAGGCCTTTATGTGGTCAAAAAAGCTGTGCATCGCCTGGGCGGGCAAGTGGCCTTGTCCAGTTATGAAAATCAGTTTACCCGAATACACATCATTTTACCTCCTTATGACCAGATGCCCATTGGGGCGCGCCTGGATAACAAACCCGCCGAATGGGCCGTAGGAGAGGCCACCACCGTTGAGAAAGCCAAACTTATCATGCAGGCAGAGGCCTTGGAAAAAGAAGTGCATCTGCTCAAAAAATTGAACCAAAGCAAAGACCAGTTTCTCAAAATTCTTTCCCGTGATTTTAAACGCCCGCTAAAGTCTTTATTCAAATTTGCCCAACACATCCATCGACAGCTACCCAAATTACCAACACATGAAATTCAGGATTTGGGCATGCAGTTGGAGCAAGCAACCCAGCAATTTTATAAAATGGTTGACAATCTCTTTTTGCTTACCCTGCTCCAACTCGGAGAAATGGAAATCAATCCCGAACCCATAGAGCTTACCGAACTCCTGGGCCAGGTGATACAAAGGGCACAAGGCGACCTGAAAAGCAAGAAACTAAGCATTGATAACCAGATTCAGGTGCAGACGCTCATGGCCGACCGAACCATTTTTGAAAATATTTTGGCCAATTTACTCTCCAATGCCATTCAATACAGTCCGCCCGAAGCCGAAATCCGGCTCTATCAAGCCCAAGAACCAGGTTTTCTGCTGCTGCATTTTGAAGACCAGGGGCCAGGCTTGTCGAAAGAGGTGCAGGCGCAGTTGTTACAACAAACTGACCTAGAAGCAGCTTCCGACTCCCGCAAAGGGCTGGGGCTGATACTCTGCCAGCAATTTATAGAAAAAATGGGCGGCCAAATCCGGGTTATGAGCCAGCCAGGGCTTGGAAGTCGGTTTACCATTCCCTGCCTTTGCACGGCCATGCCTGAAAAGACAGGCCGCTTTCTTTAAGCAAATTTTTTCAATCCTGCCCATCCTTGCTTAACTTTGGGCTTGGATTAGTGTGATGATTTGCCAAAGATGAAACAATACGAAATATTGGGCCACCAAGATACCCGTTCCGGTTTTGGGGCCGGGTTGCTTGAGCTGGGCCAAAAAAACCCCAAAGTGGTGGCTTTGTGTGCCGATTTGACTGGCTCCCTCAAAATGGATGCCTTCAAGGCGGCTTTTCCCGAACGATTTTTTCAAACGGGCATTGCCGAAGCCAATATGATGGGCCTGGCTGCCGGGCTTACCATTGGAGGGCTTATACCTTACACGGGCACCTTTGCCAATTTTTCTACCGGAAGAGTTTATGACCAGATTCGCCAGTCTATTGCCTACTCAGGCAAGAATGTAAAAATTTGTGCCTCACACGCGGGGCTTACCCTGGGCGAAGATGGCGCGACCCATCAAATCCTTGAGGACATTGGCCTGATGAAGATGTTGCCCCATCTCACGGTCATTAACCCTTGTGATTATAACCAGACCAAAGCGGCTACCTTGGCCATTGCCGAGTATGAAGGCCCGGTGTATTTGCGCTTTGGCCGGCCCAAGGTTCCGATTTTTATTCCCGAAGATACCCCTTTTGAAATAGGCAAAGCCTTGCTGCTTCGGGAAGGAAAGCACGTAAGCCTCTTTGCCACCGGGCATTTGGTCTGGCCTGCCTTGCAGGCAGCAGAAATCCTGGCCAAAGAAAATATCTCAGCCGAAGTAATTAACTTTCACACCATTAAGCCACTGGACGAAACCGCCCTGCTTCAATCCGTCCAAAAAACAAAGTGCGCCGTAAGTGCCGAAGAACATCAATTGAATGGGGGTTTGGGTGAGAGCTTGGCCCAATGCCTGAGTCGGCAGTTTCCTTGCCCTCTGGAAATGGTAGGGATACACGACAGCTTTGGGGAGAGCGGCAAGCCCGAAGCCCTCATGCAAAAATATGGCCTCACCTGCGACCACATCGCCGAAGCCGCCCGCCAGGCCATCATCCGCAAAAGAAACGCTAAGCCAAAAGCTTTTAAAGTACATCCAGTCTCTCAATAAACTGGTTCCGATAAGAGCGGCCTATTGGGATAGTCTTGTCCTTGATAACTACGTGGATGTCCTGAACAGTATCAATGTGCTCGAGGTTGATGATGTACGAGCGGTGAATACGTACAAAATTTTTGAATAGCTCTAGTTTTTTATCAATGCCTTTCATAGTGGAGTGTACTACATATTTTTGGTCTTGGGTGTAAATCATGATGTAGTCGGAAAGGGCCTCAATAAATAGAATATCTGCGGGGGCAATTTTGACAATCTTATGGTTGGCCCGTACAAAGAGGTATTCGATGTCAGGGAGGGCGTGGCCATTGTTTCGTTCTTGAATTTTTTCTATTACCTTATTAACAGATTTGAGAAAACGGGGATAGTTAATGGGCTTGACCAGATAATCTACCACATTGTGTTCAAAAGCCTGCACGGCATATTCCTCGCGGCTGGTCGTCAGAACAATATTGATTTTTTCGGTATTAAGGGCTTGTACCAATTCCAAACCCGACATCTCGGGCATTTCTACATCCAGAAAAAGGATGTCAATATCGGAATGTTTTTGCAAGAGATTATGTGCTTCTATGGCATCCTGACAAACATAAGTGAGGTGGAGATGCTCATTTTTTTTTTATCAAATGGCTGATGACGCTCCGCGATACTTCATCGTCATCCACCACCATGCAATTGGCCAATTTCTCGTTCATATAAATCCTTTGTATTAGTCCATAAAAGACCACAATTTATCTGCCATTCCTGATGTATATCAGGAGCAAAATTTTATGCGGGTCTTTCCCTCCTCATCTGACAGGTAGCGTTAAGCTATGATTTAAACATAATTCTAAACTTTATGCCCCGTCAGGGCTTTATCTGCGCCATAAAAGGGGCCATAATTCGCTGAACATACTTGCCAATGATGTCAAATTCTAAATTGACTTTATCGCCCACCTGCAATTGCTCAAAATTTGTGTGCGTGTAAGTATAAGGGATAATTGCCACCGAAAACTGGCCCAAGGACGAATGTACGACGGTGAGGCTCACCCCATTGATGCAAATAGAACCCTTTTCGACCGTGAGGTTGCCTTTCTGCGGGTCGTAGGCAAAATGAAAGACCCAACTTCCGTCCCGGTTTTCTATCTCGAGGCAGGTGCCTATTTGGTCCACGTGCCCTTGCACCAAATGGCCATCCAAGCGTTTTTGCATGGTCATGCTGCGTTCCAAATTTACCAGGTCGCCTACTTTCAAAAAGCCCAGATTAGATTTTTGCAGGGTTTCCTCAATGGCCGTAACGGTGTAGTACGCTTCGCTAAGGGCGGCTACTGTCAAACAAACGCCATTATGGGCGATGCTTTGGTCCACATGCAGCGCTGGCACGAGGCTGCTGGCCATATCGATGTGCAAGTTGCTACCTTCAGTACGGAGGGCCTTCACAAGCCCCAGATGCTCAATTATTCCGGTAAACATAGTTCCTGTTTTTCTAAGTTTCTTGTCAAATATCCGGGGAAGGAAAAATCTATTCGCCATCAAAACTAGGGATTTGGGAGAATGTTTTACTATTTTTGTGCATAAAAAATCGCAAAATTGGCAAGTTTTGATTTCTATTAACAACCTTGATTTTTATTTTGGGGGTCGGCCTATCTACGAAAACGCCAACCTGCACATTCGCCCCAAAGACCGTGTAGGGCTGCTTGGCCCTAACGGGGCGGGTAAGTCAACGCTGCTTCGGCTTATTTCGGGAGAATACACCCCGGATGGAGGCAGCATTGCCAAGTCAAATGAATGCACCATTGGTTTTCTCAACCAGGATTTGCTCTCCTACCAAAGCCAGGAAAGCATTTTAGAAGTGGCCAAGCAAGCTTTTGCCGAGGCTATTGCGCTCCAAAACGAAATTGACCAATTGCTCCTCGCATTAGAGTCTGCGTATTCAGATGAATTGGTTGAAAAACTAACCGATAAGCAGGCGCGCTTCGAGACCCTGGGCGGCTATACGATGGAAAGCCAGGCCGAAGAAATTTTGGAAGGCTTGGGTTTTTCTACCGAGGATTTACAAAAACCACTCAAGCAGTTTTCGGGCGGCTGGCGCATGCGGGTGATGTTGGCCAAATTGCTTTTGCAAAAGCCGGACCTGCTTATGCTCGATGAGCCTACCAACCACCTCGATTTGCCTTCTATCCAGTGGGTCGAGAACTATATCCAGAGCTATGAAGGGGCCGTATTGGTGGTTTCGCACGACCGTCAGTTCATCGAGAATGTGGCTCAGATCATTGTAGAAGTGAGCAACCGACAATTGGTGTATTATGGCGGCAATTATGAGTTTTACCAAAAAGAAAAGGTCCTTCGGCGCGAAATTCAACAATCGGCCTACGAAAACCAGCAGCAAAAAATCAAACAAACCGAGCGGTTTATAGAACGTTTCCGGGCCAAAGCCACCAAAGCCCGCCAGGTGCAGTCGAGGGTCAAAGAACTGGAACGCCTGGACCGGATTGAAGAAATTATTGATGAAAATATTGCCGTTAACTTCCGCTTCAATTTTGGACAGCCATCAGGCAAGGAAGTCATCAAAGTAGAAGTAGCCCGCAAAGCCTATGGCCCGCTTACAATTCTCAAAAACACCCAGGCCACCATTATGCGGGGAGACAAAATCGCCCTCATCGGAGCCAATGGCAAAGGCAAATCTACGTTGTTGCGAGTCTTGGCGGGTACGGAACCAATGGAAGGACAAACCCAACTGGGCTATAATGTGCGCCATTCCTTTTTTGCCCAGCACCAATTAGAATCGCTTAAAGTAGAAAACGATATCCTGCTGGAGCTACAACAAGCCGGGAGTGGCAAAAATGACACAGAGCTGAGGGGGGTACTGGGCTGTTTTTTATTTAAAGATGAGGAGGTTTTCAAAAAAATCAAAGTGCTTTCTGGGGGCGAAAAATCAAGGGTGGCCTTGGCGAAGGTGCTCATCTCGGAAGCCAATTTTTTGCTTTTGGATGAGCCCACCAACCACCTGGATATCCAATCGGTTAATATTCTGGTGCAAGCCCTTCAACAATATGCCGGGACCTATGTGATTGTTTCGCACGACCGCCACTTTCTTTCGCAGGTGGCCAACAAAATATGGTACATTGAAAACCAGGAAATCAAAGAATACCCGGGTACTTATGATGAGTATGCCTATTGGCAGAAGCAACATGCCGAAAGACAAAAAACGCTCGTAGTGGCAAAGTCGGCAGATATTCCCAAAAAGGAAAAGCCTTTGCCGCCTCCCACTCTAGATCCTGCGCAGGAAAAAGAACGGAAAAAATACCAGAAGCTAATTGAAGAGCTGGAAAAAAGAATCGCCACCCTGGAGCAAGAACAAAAAAGACAGGAAGCAACACTAGCTGACCCAATCTTGTATGAGAACCCGGATGCACTCACCCAAGCCCAAGATACCTATGTAAAGCTCAACCAGGCATTAGAAACAGCCAATACCGAATGGGAAAGCCTCATAATGGCCCTGGATGCGCTGGAAGCAGCCCAAAAGTAGCATAGCCATTACCTGCCAGGCCACAGAAATTCCTCCTCAGCAAGGCAAAGACCCAATTCTCTTACCTGAAATGAGGAGAAATTTCAATTGGAAAAAGAAAACAAATTACTGACCCGGTTTGAAATTGGTTTTCTGAGTGTTGAAATCTTCCACCAATTTGTCGCGGTCGCGCTGGATTTTTTTCAAGTCTTTAATAGCGGCTTCAAGTTCTTGCATTAGTTTGCGATTGCTGTTATTGCTACCTTTTCTCATGTTTTTGTTATAATAAAAAATCAATCAATAAGCTATATTAAACAAATTAAGGTGAAGAAACAACAATGATTAGACAAAGGGGCTTATCTTATCGATGAACTATCTA
>JAAUUB010000214.1 GCA_012031215.1 Microscillaceae bacterium
TATTTGCTGGCCCAGTAAGCCCCATATCGCCAGCCCCATCAAAACAGGCTCAATAGCCCCAATATCCAATAAGGATAATTAAAGTAAAGCGGCAAAGGCGAGGGCCTGAGGGCCACCCGAAACGACTGCCGGGCCAGGTTTTGCCGAGGCACTACCTCTTGCAGGCGCAAAGTATCGGGGGAAGGGAATACCGGAATCGAGTCGCCGTTTTGTAATATAAATACTGGAAGGCTCAAAGAAAACACCGAGTCTATTTCAAAGCAGGTCAGTTCATAGGTGGCACTGTCCAGGCTGCCCCGGGCATCCGTACGGGTAGGAAAGTAGGCCTTGCGTACTAGGACAAAGGGCGAAAAGGCGTAATTGGTGTCGGGAAAGAGCACCTGCACCTCCGCTGGATGGCGCAAACTTAAACTATATACCACTCTTCCCCCCAAAGGAAGCCTGGATTGCAAAAAGAAACCCTGGGGGCTTAAGGCCTCCAAATCAAGCCCGGGGCGTATAGGCATCTGAGCGACGGCTTGCCCAATCAAGAGCCAAAAAAGTCCCCCCAGCCCGCCATACCTAGCGCATCTTTGCTTCACGATTTCTGATTTTAAACAGTTTGACCAACTGTGGCACAAAATCGCGGTCAGTGCGGATTCGCAAATAATTGGCTTTAAGCTTCAGGGCCAGGTTCTCGAGCTTGTCCCAGCCCTGGGTCAGCCTTTGCTTAAATCTTTGCTGAAAAGCCGCCGAGGAAGTATTGACCCAATAGGTAGTGCCATTTTCTTTGTCCTGCACCGGGATAAGCCCCAGGCGCGGAATTTGGGTTTCCTGAGGATGTACCAAATGTATGATGATGACATCATGCTTACGACTCAGGGATTTGAGTGATTCTTCATAGCCCTCATCCATAAAATCGGATACCAAAATGACGATGCTTCGTCTTTTGATAAGATAAAGCGCATAGCGAATAAAGGCATCCAGGTTGGTACGGGGCGAACTTGCCTCCAAATGAAAAAGCTGTAGCATAATTTCATACGCTTTTTTCATTCCTTTGTCAGGCTTGACATACTTTTCTTTCTGATCGCTGAAGCAAATCAGCCCCACTTCACTTTCTTCTTTGACGGCCGAAAGGGCCAAAACACTGCAAATTTCTTTGCCCACAAAGAGTTTATTGCTTCCCGAGGCTTCGCCGATGTTTTGCGATTGGCTCACATCCAGCAGAAAAAAGACCGTTTGTTCTTTTTCTTCCTTGAAGACCTTCACAAAAGTTTCATCCCCTTTGGCACTCACATGCCAGTCAATCCGCCGCACATCATCGCCGTATTGATAGGCCCGGACATCGTCAAATTCAAGCCCTGTGCCTTTGAAAACAGAGCTAAAACTCCCCCTCAGTTGAGAGTTTACCGCCTTTCGGATGCGAATTTCGTAGCTCCGAATTTTGGTCAAGATGGCTTTGATGGCTTCGGGGGTCAAGACTATTCCTGTTTTTGATAATGAATACCCAGTTTTCTAAAATGCACGCTGTGGCAATGGGCAAAGCTACAAAAAATTGCTTTTTTTGGGGGCGTATTTCCAAGAAAAGCCCTCAGGGGGGAATCATTTCATTTGGAGACAAAAAAAGGCAAAGAAATATACTTTGCCACCGGGGTAAAATAGAGAAAAAGTACTACCCCCCAGGGGTTTAGACCTTTACCCCCACCACCAGAATATCATCAATTTGCCGGGTCGTGCCCCGCCAGTCAAGGTGGGCCTTGCGCAGAATGTCTTTTTGGGCATCCATAGGCAGGAGGGAAATTTCCTCGAGCAACTCGCGCATCTTTCTTGAAGTAAATTTGCGGTTGTCGGGTCCGCCAAACTGGTCGGGAAAGCCATCCGAGCTCATAAACACCACGTCTCCCTCGCGCAGGGCAATGCTATGTTGTTGGTATTCGCGCTCAATTTTATAATGCTTAATGCTGCCACCAATGGGAAACTTGCTCCCCTTGATGGTGGTGATTTTACCGCCGCGCCAAAGGAACAAATCGCTTTGGGCCCCCGCAAAAAGGAGTTTTTTGGCTTCAAAATCAAAACGGCAAATGGCAATGTCCATTCCGTCTTTGGCGTTGGTGCCCAGGGCCCGATAAATATCGCCTTGCAGGGCTTGCAGAATCTGGGCGGGCTCGGTCAGGTGCTTTTCGTACATGATGTAGTCGAGCGAGGATTTACCCAACATAGACATGAATGCTCCCGGCACACCGTGTCCGGTACAATCGGCTACGGCCAGTAGCGAATGCCCAGTATGCTCATCATAAGCGAACCAGTGAAAATCGCCACTTACAATATCGCGGGGCTGAGAAAAGACAAAATGCTCCGGGAGGTAATGGCAAATACGGGAACGCTCCGGCAAAATGGCTTCCTGAATATTGCGGGCATAGGTGATGCTGTCGCGCATTTGCTTGTTGATGATTTCCAGCTCCAGCTTTTGGTACTCTATCTCATCTTTTTGCTGAAGTACTTCGAGGGTGCGCTCCGCTACTTTGAGCTCAAGCCCGGCATTGAGGGCCTCGATTTCCTGGTTTTTTTCTACTAACTCTATTGTGCGTTTTTTGACCTGGGCTTGCAAAATAAAACTAATCACAAAAAACAGGGCTGCCAACAGACCCGCCACCGCCAGGCCCAAAAGCAAGCGATAGTAATGGACAGTGCCAGTAGTGCGGTTGAGCCAGCGGGCCTGAGATTGATAATAGACCGATTCTTCATCCTCAATCATCCGGGCCAGTTCTTCGTCCAGGGCTTTGATGAGTTGGGCATTGTGGGGTTTGCCTTTGGTAAATGCAAAACGCAGCTCAATGGGATGAAAAACCACCGGGGTTCCCTGAATCTGATGTTCTGCCTTGTGCATATCGCCATACAACACACTCACCAGCCCGGCATCAGCTTCGTAGCGGTCTATTTTCAGGAGCACTTCTTCATAAGAAGCCACCTCTATAAATTTTATGTCGAGGTTAAACTGGTCGGCAGTGTTTTTGAGGCCATGGCTGCCTTCATAATAAATATTGCCTTTCATCACCGCCACTCGTTTGCCGCTCAGGTTGATGATGGAGCGCAGCGTAGAATCCTTGTGCACAAAGACCTCGCCCCAGTTGGTCATTACATTTTCTTTGGTAAAGTCAAATCGCTTGGCGCGCTCTTCCGAAAAGCCAATCGAGACCATCATATCTATTTTGCCTTCTTCCAGGTTTTGCAGGTTTTTTTGAAAGGAAGGTTCATAAACATAATTGAGCTTCCAGCCTTGCTTCAGGGCGACGTGTTCCAAAATATCGATGTATATCCCCTTGAGGCCTCCGTCCGCATCACGAAAGCAAAGCGGTTTGTCTTCAAACAAACCTACCCGATAAATTTTTCCTGGGCTTGGGCCGGGCAAGAAAAGCTCATCAAGATAAGCCAATAAAGCCCATGGGTCAATGATTTTTTAAAGGTGTTCATCTTTGGTATCAACAAAAAGTGCGCTTGGTGTTTTTTAAGAGAGATTTGTGTGCAGGCTTTTTCTTAGCTGATTTACGCAAGGGGGGGAGGGAGGTTAGGCAGAAGTACCTTTAAGCTTTATTTCGCACAAATCTTAAGGCTTGCCGCATATTTTTTTTAAGCCAATCAGGCTTTTGCTCGCAGGCTTCGGTGGTAGGCCACCCGCCAAAACTGGTCATCAAAGCGACGCACAAAAGGCAAGCTTTGGTAAGGAACGGGTACTTGACGAAGCTGCTGCAAGGTATTGAATCCTCCTGCTGAGAAAATCCTGTCGGCCCCGGCAAACAAGGCATAGGCCGGAAAATAAGAAATTTGCCAGGTATCGGGTGCAAGCCGAGGAAGTTTTACTTCACTGATTAATACTAAATAGGGATTTTTGCTTTCCAGTTGGGCCGTTTCGCGGGCATATTCATACAATTGGGCCAGCTCAGACTGGGGCTGACTGTGAACCACCAGCCAGATTTCTCGGTGTTGGGCCTGGGCTTGTGCTTTTAGGTCTGCAAAAAAAGACGGCAAAGAAACCCAGGGATAGCGTAGCATAAGTTGCTTTACACTGGCGGCTTGGCTTTCTACAAATTGCTGATGGGGCGGCTCAAGGGGTTCTAATAAAAAAGCCTGCTTAAAAAAAGGGGAAATCTGGTCCAAGATGGGGAGGTAAGATTCCCAGCGTAAACGCCGGGCCAGGTAGTAAAAGCGGGCCTTTGAGGGCCGAAAAAAGCTTGCCCATTCCCCCCTTAGCCCCGCTGGAAAGGCATCCAGGTAAACTTCGTCAAAAGAATGTTGGGACAGAAACTTTTCCAAAAAGTGGGGAAGTCCTCCGGCTTGTTTTTGTACTTCCTCCGGCAGCAAGGTCAGGCGCATGGGCAGCGAAAGCGTTCGCGCCTGAGAGGCATTAGTGAGTAAATGCCCCTGTTGCCAATCCCAGCCCAGGGTATGTCCTACGGCCAGGGCGCGGGCCAGATGTCCGGCCCCGCCGCCCAGCGCGTAGTAAAGCCTCACAACTGCCGAAGTAATTCAGCCACCACAATCAGGCGATGCTCTTCGCTCAGCTTGGGCAGGGCCAAAACCGTGTAGGCCGGATGGTTACGACCAGCCGGCACCACAAAGACCCCACCTTTCCCTCTGACGGTGATTTTTCCATCTTTCCACTTGCCTTCTACCAATTGTTCTTCGCTCAGTTTGATTTTGAATTTGCCGTTTTCATTTTCTTGCAGTTCAAAAGGATTTTCGCCCTCCTCATTGTCACTGATTTTGATTTTTCCATCTTTTATCTTGACCTTCCAATACAGCTTGGCATTGCTGTCTCGGAGCTTAAAGCCATCATCTTTAAACTTGACCTCGGCCACCAGGTCGCCTTTTTGATTATAATACTTAGACTTGTCCGGTTTGTCCTTGCGCCCATTGAGGGCATTCTTGAGTCGCTCATATTTGATAATGGTTTCCCCACCGTTGAAATCAAACTGTATCAGTTCGTCGCCAGTTTCGGACTGTATGCCCACCGAATTGGGCTTTGGGCCAAGGTCGCCAAAAGTCTGGCTGTTTGCGCTGGTATTGGAAGAATCAGCCCCTCCACAAGCCAATATGAGCAGTGGTAAACTCCAAAAAGCAATCCATTTAAAAAGCTTCATACATTCAGAAATTAAGATTTAGGAAAGTGCACCCACCTTTATACTGGCGGCAGGTGCAAGTTAAGGTTTATTTCAGAAAGGCCAGGCCAATTTTGCGGGCTTCCAGCGTATCCCTGATTTCGTCCAGTATGGCCGGGTCGTCTATGGTAGAAGGAATCATAAAAGGCTCCCCATCGGCTATTTTGCGCAAAGTTTTGCGCAAAATCTTGCCCGAACGGGTCTTGGGCAGGCGCTTCACCAGCAGGGCGTTTTTAAAGCAGGCTACGGGGCCTATTTCTTCCCGGATGAGATGCACCAATTCTGCTTCAAGGGTAGCTTCAGAAATCTGCTGCCCATCTTTGAGCACCACCAGGCCTACCGGCACCTGGCCTTTCAGCTCCTCGGCGATGCCTATCACGGCACATTCTGCCACCGCCGGGTGAGAAGCCACCATTTCCTCCATTTCGCCCGTAGAAAGGCGATGCCCGGCTACATTAATCACATCATCAATGCGCCCCATGATATACACATAGCCTTCTTCATCTTTATAGCCCCCATCTCCGCTTAGGTAATAACCAGGATAAGCACTAAGATAAGATTCCTGAAAGCGTGCCGCATCGTTCCAGAGGGTGGGCAGGCAGCCAGGCGGCAAAGGCAGCCGAATGGCTACGGCCCCTTCCTGGCGGGGCGGCAATTGGTCCCCGCTTTCATTCAGTATTTGAATATCAAAACCACAAACAGGCTTACCGGCGGAGCGGCCGGGTAAGAGTGCGTCTCTATGCCCAGCATATTGGCCAGCATAGGCCAGCCCGATTCGGTTTGCCACCAGTGGTCAATCACGGGTCTTCCGGTCAGGTTTTTGAGCCACTCATAAGTGGCAATGTCGCAACGCTCGCCCGCCAAAAATAAAGTGCGAAGAGAGGAAATATCATATTTCTTCAAAAAATGCCCTTCGCTATCTTCTTTTTTGATAGCCCTAAAGGCCGTAGGGGCAGTAAAAAAAGTATTTACCTGATGCTCCTCGATGACACGCCAGAAAGTACCCGCATCGGGGGTTTTGATGGGTTTTCCTTCAAACAAAATGGTCGTGGCACCTTGAATGAGTGGGCCATACACAATATAGGAATGGCCCACTACCCAGCCCACATCCGAAGCCGCCCAAAAGACCTCGCCGGGTTGGGTGGCATAGATTTTATCCATGCTAAATTTGAGGGCTACGGCATGGCCTCCATTGTCGCGTACAATTCCTTTGGGCTTGCCCGTTGTGCCTGAGGTATAAAGAATATAGAGCGGGTCGGTTGCCTCCACGGGGACACAATCCGCGGGTTCGGCTTCTTTCATGAGTTCTACCCAGTCATAATCACGGCCCGATTGCATCGGGGCATTACACATATCACGTTGATAAATAATGCTGGTATGGGGTTTATAGTTGGATTCCTGAATGGCCTTGTCGAGCAAAGGTTTGTAGGGAATCACTTTCGAGAACTCAATGCCGCAGGAGGCTGACACAATCACTTTGGGGCGGGCATCATCGATACGGATGGCCAGTTCGTGGGGGGCAAAGCCGCCAAACACAACCGAGTGAATGGCCCCCAGCCGGGCACAGGCCAGCATGGCAATGGCGGCCTCGGGAATCATGGGCATATAAATCACTACCGAATCGCCTTTTTCAACGCCCCGCTTGCGCAATACTCCGGCAAAGCGGGCCACTTTGTCCCTAAGTTCTTGATAAGTCAGAATTTTGACCGTATCCGTAACGGGCGAATCGTAAATCAAAGCAGCTTGATTGCCCCGCCCCTGCGCCAGGTGATAGTCGAGGGCCAGGTAAGCGGTGTTGAGCTGCCCCCCGCTAAACCAGCGATAAAAACCATTTTCATCCTGGCGCAAAATCTGCTCCGGGGCTTTGTACCAGGCAATGGCTTGCGCCTGCTCGGCCCAAAAAGCCTCTGGCTCGGACAGAGAGCGGGCATACATCGTTGCGTAAATTGACATAGTTTTGAGTTAGTTAAGAAAATATATCTTTGGGAAATGGGTAAACTTAGGCCAAAAAAATTGGATTATTTATGACTTATCTCAAATTTATACCAAAAAAATTAGAAAAGACATTTTAAAATGGGAAATCTTTTGCTGGAAAGCATTCGCCTTTTTGAAGGCCAGTTTGCCAATCTGAGCGGCCACCAGGCGCGTCTGCAAAGAGCATTTGCCGATTTGTTTCCGGGCCATTCCCCACCTTGCCTGGCCGAGATTTTGTCTATACCCCCAGAAGCAAATAAAGGGCTTTGGAAATGCCGGGTAGAATATAACTCTGAGGCCATACAGATAGCCTATTTTCCTTATCAAATTAGTCCCATCAACCAAGTTCAATTGGTAGAGGCTTCTCAACTAGACTACCGCCACAAATGGGCCGACCGGCAGGGAATCGCCCAATGTTTTGCCCTCCGAAAAGCAGCCGATGAAATACTGATGGTAAAAAATGGCTATATTACCGATACAAGCTATGGAAATGTCGTGTTTGAGGAAAGAAATCAATGGTTCACCCCTGCTTTTCCCTTATTAGAAGGCACCCAAAGAGCCTTACTGCTAGAAGCAGGGCAGATCAAAGCCGAAGCAATCAAGCCGCAGGATGTAAGGCATTTTCGCCGCTTTAAAATCATCAATGCCTTGCGCATCTGGGACGAAAGCCCGGCTTTGCCCATCGGGCAGATAATCAGGTAAATGCTAAATCGGATGCCCCGAAAATTTATTTTTTGGGAGGAGGCAGCGACGGTCGCTTCAAATGAGGCGAGGCACTGGTCCGTGGTGGTCCGCCCCGCCAGTTTCCTTCGGGGGTTTCCGATAGCTTTTGGTTGATTTGCCCGGCTTTCATCTTTTCTGGCAAGGTAGGCAATTGAGGCGAAGCATTGCGCAGCGCACGGTAGGTACGCAGGATAAGCAATTTTTGCCCGGGATAGAGATAATCCTCCTGGCTCAGCCCGTTCCAGCGCAGTAAATCCACCACCAATACCCCATATTGGGTCGCAATTTGGTTGAGGCTTTCGCCCATTGCCACAATGTGGGTGGTTTTTTCCGGGTTATCAGAGCAGGCAAGGCCGGAACCAAA
>JAAUUB010000215.1 GCA_012031215.1 Microscillaceae bacterium
ATTCAAAATCAGAGGCTGAATAGCCTGGCGGCTTCGCTCCTGGTCATCGGTGCGTATTTTGCTGTCCATTGATAGACCGCCGTTTGGAGGGTGCTATTGGGGTTTTTTGGGTTCGCTCAGGTCTAGGTCCAGTTTTATTTCGGGGGTCAGCAGCTTGCCGTCCAGTTCCAGTATGGCGGCTACTTCGTAGGGGCGGCGATATTCATTGCTTTCTGGGTCAGGGACATTGTCCAAATCTACCAAAGGGCTAAGAGGGACATTGCGTTTGTACAAGGCATACACATCTAATTGGGTATCAAACATATCGCCGTTGAAGGTGATGCGGCTGCCGGGGCGAATATCAAAAGCCTTGTTGACCAGGTTGGCAAAAGTAAAATTATACTTGCCCTGCTCAATGGTATAATAGCCCAAAAGCGATAAATCTCCGTCTTCGCTGATGTTCATATCAACCAGCCCCTTGCCGCTGCCCCGGATAATGTCGCCTGCTTTGCGGTCAAAAATGATTTCAAACTCCGCATTTTGATTGACATCCAGGTTAAAATTGAGGCTTAGCCCCCCCAAATCTACTTTTTCAATCGGGAGTTCATTGCGCATCCGGTCGCTGAGCGAAACAAAACGGATAGACTCCTGCTGACTCACTTCCGAGTAGCCATCCAGGGGCAAAGAAATCTTGGTGCCCCGGTCGCTGCGTGCGGTAACCTGCATGTTCAGCCGATTGAGAAAGCCCGCTACCTGGAGCTTGCCTGTGCCAAAGGCCGTCCCATAAAAAAGCGCATTGTCTTCGGCACTTGTTTTGAGTAGCTCAAAATTGTAGAAGTCTGCTTTAAGGTCAAGAATAATGTCTTGAAAGGCATCGTGAAACAAACTCATCGAGAGGCGGGCCGGATTGTTAAATTCATCAAAGACCTTCATATCATCGGTCAAGATTTCGCTAGGCCTGAAAATCACCTGTCCCGTAAGGTCATAAGCCGTGTTAAGGTAATTGATTTTTAGTCCTCCGTTTGGAATATTGAGTTTGCCCCGTAGCTGGGGGTCGCGAAGGGAGCCATTAATAAGTAGCCGCCCAGTTGCCGAGCCACGCAGGTCAGAAAATAAAAAACCGACAAAAGGCTCCAGAATTTTCAAGTCTGTTTGCCTGAAATCAGCCACCAGGTCCAGGCTGTTTTGTGCCTGCCCGGGGCGGTAGTAGCCCTCTAGGTCGAGGATGTATTTGCCTTTACGATAGATTTCGGTCAGGATTTTGAGCCGGTTTTCCTGATTCTCCCAAAGCAAATCTCCGCTCACATCGCCAATCAGCACCTCGTCCACCAGCAGGTTTTCCAGGTTGAACGCCCCTTCAATTTCCGGCGTGGTATATGCCGATTCGAACCGAACATTGGCATCGAGCAGGCCCCGGATGTCGCGGCCTAATAAATCGGCAAAAGGCAGCAACTCTACTTCATTGACCAAGATGCGCAAAGGCGTGGGCAGGCTCTCGGAAAGCAAACCCTCCACAGCAATCTGAGACTGGCGGTATTGTTGGTTTGTAAAGACAAAATCCTGGAAAACAATGGCCAGTGGATTGATATTGATAAGATTTTGAGGGGATATTTTCCAGTTTTCTTCCAAAAACTGCAAGTTGGCTTTTTGGAGGCGTACCAGGGTGGTATCCTGAGTAAAACCAATCGTGCCTTTCAAATCGGCTCGGTTATTACTGTTGGCCTGTTTGAGTTTGGTGGTAAAATCAATCAATGCCCCCCCCCAGGTAACGTCCATAAGCAGGTTTTCCGTAACCGCACCCGCCAGTTCTTGTTTTTTGGAGCTGATGGTGGCTTCGGCAAACACACTGGGCTGATTGGCCAGTTTTACAGTATTGAGGTGCAGCTCGGTATTATAAAACTTAAAACCCCCATAGATGAGCGTATCTACCGGTTGAGCCGCATCGAGCCGAAGAATGGTGGTGGCTTTCTGGTCAAAAACGCCTTTGAGGCGTACATCACGGGAGATATACACTTCCTCGAGGTACTCAAAAAGGGCCAGCACCGGATTGATATTTTTCAGGTTGATTTCGTAATGAAAAAGGTATTCCTGGAGACTTCTGTTGTTTTTCTGGAGATAATAAGCATCAATTTCTTCGGGACGGTTCTGAAAAATCAGGATATATTCGGCCACCAGCTCTTCCAAATCGCCGATGACCTGGGAAAAGGTAAAATTGCCATCTGCTTCAAAGTCAAAAAAATCGGAACTAACCTGAAAATAGCGCCCATCAGCTCCGGTTTTGAAAGAAAGCAGGTCAAAATCACGGATATTCAGATGTCGGCCATTATAAACTAGTTCCGCTTCGCGCAGGTCGATATCCCCGGTGAGGCTGTCCAGGCTCAGGCCATAGGTATCGATGTCCAGTTTGCCCGTCAATACCATTTCTACAGGACTAAAACCGAGCGGTGCCAGGCTTAGCTGCCGGATGTCGCCCTCTAATTTGAACCGACCTGGGGGGGTATTGGGGAGCAGAGAGCGGGGATTAAAATCCATTTCTCCGTTGATGCTTAGGTCAAAATTTGGGTCATTGGCCAACAGCTCACCTACAAATCGCTGCTGGCTCACTTGGCCGTCGGCACGCAGGTCTTGGTATTCATAACCCATAAACCCAAGCCGGGCCAGGTGTGCATCCAGGGTCAGGCGGGCCGCTTCGGGGCTAAATCCCGTGCCTTCTATCTGTCCTTCCATATCCAAAATGCCCAGGCTGGGCGTGGCCAGCATCAGGCCCAGGTGCAAAGCCCGGGTGCGTAGAGTGCCTTTGTAATAGGACTGATCAGGATTGGAAGCGAGTTTGAGATTGAGATTAGACTCCAAAGCCCCAATCTGGGTCTCAAAACGCCCTTTGGCCACAAAATCATTGATAAAGCCAATAAACTCGGCCTGAAAAGACATGGGCCCAAAGCGGTGCAGGACCTCCGAAACGGCGGGCGCATCCAGATAAGAATCTAGTTCCTGGGGTAATACTTTGGCTTCATCCAGCCGGATTTGCAAAAAAGTCTGGGTAATCTCGGGCAGGCCTTGCATTTCAATCTGGCCTTTCACGTGGCTTTGCTGCCCCCAGTATAAATCCAGGTCTTTCACGTTAAAATCATTGACCCGGCCCCGAAAAATTCCCGAAACTCGCCAGACATCCTGAAAGCGTCGCAACTCCGGGGCAAAAAGTGCCAAATCTTCGGTATGCAGAATACTGCTGTCCAAATGGGCCACCATTACCACTTTATCCATAAATTCACTCAGGTCTTGCTTGTTTTTGTATTTGAGATAGACTTCGCGCCGCAATACCGACTGCCCCAGGGCCAGCCAAAGGCGACGAAAATCCATCCCCGTATCGGTCATCCGAAAAAACGTCTGGAGGCGCGCAATAGCCAGCCCGGTCTTTTGTTCTTTTCCCGCCAGATGGTGAATTTGGGCCTCGATGGTATCCGAAACAATGCGAAAATTCTCGAGCTCGCCCTCAAGCTGGTCAATGGCAAAATGGCTAAAATCAATGCTTTCGCGGGGGTCGAGCGGCTTTCGGTCATCCTGGTAGGCAAAATAACAATCCTGCAGCCGGGCCTGGGCAAAATGCACAATTGTAGGGGCTGCGTTGGGGTCTGGGTTTTTTTTGGCAAAAAGGGCTTCCAGGGCCTCGATAAAATCGCTTACATTCAAGGTTTCTGTCTTTTTGTCCACCGTCAGGCTCACATTGGCCTTTCTGAGCCTTAGTTCCTCGAAAAACACATCTCCATTTTTGAGCACTGTGCCGTAGGCAAAGCGGATGCCAACAGTATCGGCATAGAGCAAAGTTCGTCCTCGGGGATCATGCACATGCAAGCCCGCCACCTGAAGACGAGGCGTATAAAAATCGAGGTAAAGCCATTGCGCTTGTACCTTGAAACCCGTCTGTTGGCTGAGATACTGTGTGAAAAAGCCAAAAGCCCAAGTTTGGAAAAAAGCAAAGTGTAATGAAATGAGCAAAACCAGTAGGAGGGTCAATCCAGCCAACAAGGTATATTTTGCCAAACGCCAAAGCCCGCGCAACCCAAGCCACCACCATCGCCGGCCCGAGCGGTTTTTTTTTTGAGGAGCAGATGTAGGCGAAGCTTCGCTCATAGTTGCAAAAGGGCAGGTACTTTGACCTTACTAGTAAACGTAGGCTATAAAAAAATTGTGCCACTGCCGGTACACAACTTCGTAATTTCTCACTTCATCCGGCAACAAAAGCAGTTGTGCCGAGAGCTGTCCTTTTTCCTGAGGAACAAAGGGTTGCACACGCATATTTTCCCGAAAAATCAATTCTTTCTGGCCGTATAGTTTATAAAGAGCTTCTTTGGCGGCCCATAAAATGGTAAGGGCAGGCAGGGAATCAGAGGCATATTCCAATTCTTCGGGAGCTAAAAAACGAGGGGCAATGCGCTGAATCTTTGGTCGCACGGGTTCAATGTCAATGCCCACCGGGCACTGGGGATGCAAAATAGCCGTTGCAAAAGGAAAGGCATGCGAAATAGAAATGTGATAAGTGGCCCCCAAAAGATGGGGTTTGGCGTAAGCATCTTTTTGCAAGCCGGTGTACTTCCGACCGCGAAGTGCCAATAAGGCTTGGAGTGCAAGGCGAGCACTCAGGTATTCACGCCTTTTTACCGGATGCCCCACCAGGGCCAGCCCTTGTTTATCTGCGCCGGGCCAGTAAAAGGCCTGTTGCATTTCTGCCTCTGTTTCTTCGGTGTGCCACAAGCCCCAGGCTCCACCTGCGGCCAGTTCTTCTTGATAGCGCAAGGGCAATTTGCAATCGGTTAGTATTCAAAAAATCAGGCACGCAATCTTACCTCCTGTTCATGATGGTCGGACCTAAGCAGAAGAAAACAATTGCCAGCACAAAAATACTATTTTTTTGGGTGGGGAATAAAGACAAAATGGCTGTCGGGCAAAAAACGTTCAGGTATTTTGTGTTGGGGCAGGAGAAAACCTCCTTTTTGCCAATAGAGCCAAAAAAAGCCAGGCTTTTTAACCTGGCTTTATGCACTAACTTAGGGGCTACTAATAAAAGGACTAGTAGCGGCGATTGTTGCCACCACCGGACCAACCTCCGCCTCCGCCACCACCGTAGTTGTTGCGTTCTTCGCGGGGGCGAGCTTCTTTGACCACGATAGTACGTCCGTCAAATTCCTGCTCGTTCAGTTGTTTAATGGCTGATTTAGCTTCCGAATCCACGGGCATTTCTACGAAACCAAAACCTTTGGAGCTGCCGGTGAATTTGTCTTGCACAATCTTAACCGATTGTACTTCGCCAAATTCTTCAAACAGGGTACGAAGGTCATCTTCCTGAGTTTCGTAATTCAGTTTTGCCACAAAAATGTTCATAAGAAAAAAAGAAAAAAGGTAGAAAATAAATAAAATGAAAGGAGAAATAAATGTGGCCTAAAAGGATGGGAAAAACCAAACAATCAATGACCGAACAAGCATTGCTCTCAATACTGGGCAAATATAATATTATTTTTGGCAAAAACAGCTTTTTACAAAAAAATATTTTAAAAGAGGCCATTGTGGGGCTTAGCCAATGGAAGAAAGCAATACCGGGAGGCCATCTTTTGGCTCCTGGATGGGGATATGGCGATACACCATTTGATAACCGGGGGCGATATTCCATTGGTAGCGCAGCAAAATCTGGTGCATTACCAGCTTGATTTGCATCTCCGCAAAAGAATAGCCGATACAATGGTGCTTCCCTCCGCCAAAAGGCACATAGGCGTGGGGGCATTTTTTGTGCTCCGTCCGGGCTTCGTCAAAGCGCAGTGGGTCAAACTGTTCGGGCTGCTCAAAAATCTGTCCTTCATAATGATGATGATGAATCAAAATGGAGAGTGCCGTATCCGGGGGAAGGGTATAGGCCCCAAATTCCAGCGTTTGGGTGGTTTTTCGCGGAATCATAATGAGGGGCGTATGGAGGCGCAGCGTTTCTTTGATAGCCAGGTCTAGATATTTGAGCTCGACCAGCCGTTCAAAGCGCATTTCGCCCGATTGGGCAAAGGCGCGGCTTTCCTCCCGGAGTTTCTCCTGCCATTCGGGGTGGGCGGCCAGTTCATAAAACAAACTGGTAAGGGTACTGGCCGTGGTGTCGTGGGCGGCCATGAGCAAAAAGATGAGATGATTAATGATGTCTTCATCGCTAAGTTGTGCCCCATCTTCATTGCGGGCCAGGCACAATTCGCCCAAGATGTCGGAGCTAGGCTTTTGGCGGCGTTCCGTCAATATGCTTTGAAAATATTGCGCCAGCACTTTGCGCCCTTGTATGCCGTGCCAGTAGGTGGTAAATGGGATTTTGAAGGGTAAAAGTGCGGTAGAAGCCTTCACCACCCGGATAATGGCCTGATTGACCCGGGCCAGGTCCTGAGAGAAATCCAGGCCAAAAAAACCTTTCCGGCCAGAAAAGGGTAAGCTTTTTCATTTCCGGAAAAACCGTCAATTGTTTCCGGCCCTGCCACTGCCCTAAAAAGCCTCTATTTTGGGCATCATCAGGGCCATATAACCTTTCAGCGATTCTTTGCGAAAGGCACTTTGCATAATGCTGCGGTGGTGTTGGTGGTTGGTGCCATCTTTGAGCATCAGCCCGTCGTGAAAAAGCTCATCAAT
The DNA here is from genome assembly GCA_012031215.1 of Microscillaceae bacterium. Lineage (GTDB taxonomy): Bacteria > Bacteroidota > Bacteroidia > Cytophagales > Microscillaceae > JAAUUB01. The sequence goes on from JAAUUB010000215.1 coordinate 6,628, forward strand.
GTTTTCCCAGCCCTTATGACTTGAGAGGTATTTGGCCTGCTCAATAAGCAAAAACTTGTTGGCCTCTGTACCAATCAAAAAAACTACGGTTTGTCCAAAAAGCCGCACCTTGAAAACATCGCCATATTGGCGGCGTTTTTCCTCAAACAAAGCCACGGGGCGGCGCAAAAAGCCAAGGGTATCGCCTAAGATGGGGGCTTTCAAATCGCCCGGAATCTGGCTTAGGTACTGGCGGGCAACTTTGGGAGCGAGCGAAGGGGGCAGGGTTTGGGGCCATTTTTCTTATAAAACTTTTATGAGATAAAGCTAAATCAATGCTTTTTATTGGCAAATTTATACAAAAATTATTCAATCCTGCCCAGTCAATTGCGAGCCTCTGCATCAAAAAAATAACCGAAAGAAAATCATCTCCCGGCTATTCCGAATCATAGAATATACAAAACGAGTACTTAATCTTGCTTTTTGTCTTTCTCTGCCAGGAGGAGTTCCCGGTCGTTTTCGGCAGTCAGGGCCAGGATACAGGCGGCCGTGCAAAACACGGGGCTGGTGATGCAGTGGTGGCCATTCCAGCTCCCATCTTGGTTTTGAATAGATTGTAGCAGATTGTGCATTTTAGCCTGCCATTTTTCCCAGGCTTCGCCGCCAGTGATGACCAATGATTCGCTGGTCATCATAAAGCTTAGAAATTCTTCGCCCCCATTACTTGCCGAAGCCGGTCAGGATTTGCTCATCCTGCATTTGATTGACCGTGATTTCGTTTTGGCGGTAAGCCTCCGAAAGGGTTTTAGCTTCTTCATCACTGAGGTTGAGTTTGCGCAGGTTTTCGGCATCTATGGGGGCATTAGGGGCCAAGACCCCGTCTTGTCGGGCTTTTTCTACCAGTTCCTGGGCGCGGCGGGCTTGTTTGGCCGTGGAGCGCTGGGTGCTGGCCACCGAATAAAGGGCGACTCCCGCTCCTCTTTCCGTGCGGATATCGCCGCTGGTGGCGACATTGTCGCGTTGGTATTCCTGCGATTTTTTTAGTTTTGTTTCATCTATTTTGTAGCCCTGGTCTTGGGCCATTTCCATGGCATTGTTGGCCATAGCCGATTGCAAAACAGGAGCCCAACCGCCACCCGTGATGCTGCCATCTTCGGATTGAGATTTCTGAATTTTGTGGAGGCACTTATCAATGGCTGCTGAGAGGCGGTTTTTCAGCTTTTGGTCCTTTTCGGCATGCGGCATAATGCGGATAAAAAACTGCACACACATACTGGCATCAATGTTTTGGCCGAGTTTTACCTGAGGCTGTGTGCCCCGTGCTTCGCTAATGCCGAGGGCTTCCTCCGGGCTTTTTTCTACCAATTCTACCAAATAGAGCAGAGCGCGATGCAAATTATCCTGATAAGGGCCCTCGTGGAGGGTATTGCCCGCCCGCAAGAGGGCCATAGCCGCAAAGGCGGTGGTGGCAGGGTCCACCTGCACACGGGTAGCATCTATCATGGTGCTGGTT
>JAAUUB010000216.1 GCA_012031215.1 Microscillaceae bacterium
CCGCAGGAAAGTACACCCACTAGAAAAGGTGGTAGCCCTGGGACCATGGCAGGGGGTTTTTACCCAAAATGCGGGCCGCATCATCAACCTGGGTTTCAACAATGCCATCTATTGGTTGCGATTGGAGGTAGATTCCCTACCCAAAGGTGTTTCTTATCCCCTGCTTTTTCCAGTAGCCCACACCTGGAATACTTCGATTTTTATTACCAAGACGAGCAGGGAAAGTGGCAGGTGCAAAAAAGTGGCTATGCCGTGCCTTGGGAGCAGCGACCCGTGCAATACATCACCCCCGCTTTTCTTTTGCCCCACCGCAAAGCGGGGCTTTATTACCTGAGGATGAACAACAAGTCCATTAGTTTTTCGCTGATAATCACCACAGGGAGAGGCTTTGTTTGGCACAATTTGAATCGGTTTTTATTTTTTGGCTTTGTTTCGGGCCTTTTTTTATTTGTCATTGTCAATAATCTCTATTTTGCCTATGCCTTGCCAAGCCGCACCCATTTGATTTATTCCTTTCTGGCGGTTTCGTACTGGCTTTTTGCGGCCAGCTATGAGGGCTACTGGTTTTTGGTGGTGCGGCACTGGGATTGGTACGCCCGGCACTATTCGGATATTGGCTATGCAGTGATTTCGGGCCTGATGATTGTGATGATGCCCATTTATGCCGTGTCTTTTTTCAAACCACCTAAAAACAGCGTTTGGCATCGTCTGAGGTATTTTTTTTTATTGTTTTTTCATCATTGAGCTATTCACTTTTTTTGACCAGGCCCTGAGCAGTTTCTTGGGCCAGTTGGGGGCTTTGTTGATGATTTTGTTTGCCCTCTCTTTGGGGGGAGCGGCTATGCGGCAGCAACATCCAGGGGCGGGCTATTTTGTGCTGGCTTACGTCTTGCTCTTCTGCCTGACGCTTATGGAGGTGCTGCATCTCAATTTTAGTATTCCCTACCTGCTTCCGATCACCTATACCACTTTGGGGGCCTTGTGCGAGGTATTTGTGCTTTCTTATGCCCTTGCCTACAAGACAGGCAAGGAACGTAAAAGTCTGATTCAAGAAAAAGAAGCCATCCTTTCGGACAACCTGCGCCTGATGAAAGAGCGCAACAACAGTCTGGAAGAAAAAGTAGCCGCCAAAACCGAGGAACTGCACCAGGCCAACCAGGAACTCCGAGGCAACAATACCCAACTCCAGGAACAGCAAGCCAAAATCATCCACCAAAGAAATGAGATTGACCAGCAGCACCAGGCCCTGCGCGAGGCCTACGCCCTCATTGACCAGCAAAACCAGGAAATCCAGGTCAAAAACCAAAACCTAGAGCAGGAAGTCCAGGCCAGCCAAAAGGAACTCATTGAATACAATCAACAATTAGAGCAGTTTGCCTTCATCACCGCCCACAACCTGCGGGGTCCTGTCAGTCGCATCCTGGGCTTGGGCAATCTGCTCGAGATGCCCGATATCCAACCCGAAGAACAAGCCCTCTACCTGCAAAAACTGAGCTTCACTACCCGCGAGCTAGACCAAATCATCCGCGACCTGACCACCATCCTCGAAATCCGCAAAAACATTCATCAGGCTATGATGGAGTTATCTCTCCACGAAGAAGTAGAAAGGGTTTTGCTGGGCTTGAGCAGTGAAATCGAGGCCACCCACGCCCAAATCCGGCTGGATATTGAACCGGATATACTTCTTTTACCATCCGGCCTTACCTCTACAGCATTTTATACAACCTGTTGAGCAATGCCATCAAATATCGTCAGCCCCACCTGCCTCCCCAAATCCTTATCCGGGGCCAGTGGCAAGAGGAATACCTGGCCCTATCCGTACAAGACAATGGGATGGGCATAGACCTCGAGCAATATGAGGGCAAGCTTTTCCAGCTTTACAAGCGCTTTCACTTTCACGTAGAGGGCAAGGGCATGGGCTTGTTTTTGGTCAATTCGCAGGTGAAGGCCCTCAAAGGACGCATCAGCGTGGAAAGCCGCCCGGGAGCAGGCACTTGCTTCACGGTGTTCTTGCCCAAAAGACGGGGCCGAAGCGAGGCCGCAAGTTTCCTCTCAACCTGAGGGGCAAAACCCACCCCGGCTACTGTCTTCATCCGGCCAGCATCGCGGCGGCGGCCTGCTTTCCGGCTTGCATGGCTGCATTGATAGAGCCATTCAGGAGGTAATCTCCGGCTACAAAAAGTGATTCGCTCAGTTTGATACGGGAAACCGGCAAATCCCCATTTACCGATTGCTGCGCAGGCAGGGCATAGCGAATGGGATAATGCTGTAAGATGCGCCAGCTATAGACTTGTTCGCCCAGCATAGGCACCAGTTCGTGCCGAATGGTATTGCTGATTTCTTCCCGGCTCCAGTCGTGATAGCCATTTGCCGAAACGGAAATAAGGGCCTTACCAGAGGGCGCATATTCCGGCGAAACATTGCTCATCACGGCAATGTTGTTGACAAACTTTTGGGGATGGGCATTGAGGGCCAGCAGAGCTTTTTTGAAAGGGGGTTTATCCGCATAAAAATACACACAGGTAACGCTTTGCCCTTCGCTGGGCGGCGTGGAAAGATAATGCCTTGCCAAACCGGGGGCCTCCGTTGCAAGCAGGATTTTATCTGCCGTAAATATCTCTCCGTCTTCGCACACCACGTCCCGGTCTAACACAGATTTTACCCGTTTGCCCAGGCGAATGGCCGATTGGGGCAGCCGCGCCGCTAATTGCTTCGGTATTTCTTCCATACCCAGGGCCGGAACGGCTGTGTCGCCTTCCGAAAACATCTTGAATACAAAATCAAACATCCGGCGGGAGGTGCTCAGGTCGTTTTCTAAGAAAATACCGGCCATAAAAGGCTGAAAAAAGCGGCTTTGCATCCGCGGGCTAAAGCCATATTCCGACAATGCCTGATAGGTGCTTATCTCGGGCTGGGCAAAAATCTCGGACAGGGACAAGGCCTTGAGCCGCTGGCGAAGCCGGAGAATGTTGATTTTATCCAGGGGTGTTCCGGCAGAGGAAAACAGGGTTTTTAACAGAGTAGAAGGTTGGCGGATGGGGTCGCCAATCTCTGTGCGCCCTTTTTCGTGCAGGATAATGGCTCCCGGGGCAAAGCGACAAAGCCGAAGCGATTCGTATTGGAGCAAGGACTGGGTTTCGGGATAGGCCGTCAGCAAAACCTGAAAGCCTCGGTCTAGCCGAAAACCATCCACTATATCGGTCTTGACACGCCCCCCCACCCGGTCTTCGGCTTCCAGCAGTAAAAATTTTTCTCCCCGCTGGTGCAAATATAGGGCGGCACTCAGTCCGGCCAGCCCCCCGCCAATAATAAGAATTGGACTGTGATTCATCTTCATTAAATTTGCTTCTGATTCAAAAATAACAAAAAACGGTGAAGCCGCTGACCCTCCCCCCGGATTTGCGAGGGAGTGATTTTCGTAAACTTTCGGTTTCACTGAAGCAGTTCCTTGTTTTTTTTAAAATTTAAAGCCTCTCAAAATGGCCAAGTTTTTTTTACACGATTGCAGTACAACTCCGGAGATTGGAACACCGACCAAAGGATGCCTTCTAACCTGCTCAATTCCCTGATTGAATATACCAACCTGCCGGTTGAAAAAACCGAAAATATTGTGCCCTTAGCCAGTGATAAGATTTTTTACGCCCCTTTTTGCTACCTGAGTGGCCACAAGCTGGTGCAGTTTGGTGGGCAGGAAAGGGTCAATTTTGAGAAATATGTCCAAAATGGCGGATTTGTATTTGTAGATGATTGCAACCACGACATCGATGGGCTCTTTGCCAAGTCCTTCGAGGCCGAAATGGCCCAGCTCTTTGGCCCTGCCGCGCTGAAAAAAATCCCCAATGACCACGCCCTCTACCGGGCTTTCTTTGCCTTTGAGGAGGGCCCACCCACCACCTCGCAAGAGCTGAATGGCTGGGGCGACGACCTGGTGCACGACTACCTCAAAGCCATTGAAATCAACGGACGCATTGCGGTACTGTATAGCAATAAGGACTATGGCTGCGAATGGGATTATGACTTCCGAAACAAACGCTGGCTGGCCGAAGACAATACCCGCTTTGGGGTCAACATTGTGATGCATGCCCTCACAAGCTAACGCCCTCTTTCCCAAATTTTATTCTAATATGTGTGACCAGTTTGCAGAATTCAGGTCTTGGTTCAAAATAAACCAATCGCAAGATAGCCAATGATGGCCCACATTATTTTCACCAAACCGCAATTTGCAAAAATGTATATTTATAAAAATAAGTTTAAAGAACTTCTGTACGACGCAAATCGCCAGGAAGTCCTTTACACAATGTTTGAAACAACGCAGGAACTGAACGAGCGCCTTCATCGCCAACAGGTAATGAAGGCCGCCAAGGCTTTATTCAAACAGCCGGTGCGTTGCATGATTGTTGATTTTCGCCGCTTTTTGTTTGTCAATGCCCCCGATACCCAATTGTGGATGATTGAGCACATCGTGCCCCTGTACAGGCAGGCAGGTCTCCAAAAAATTGCCGTGATTATGCCCCAGGAATTTTTTACTGGCCTTAGCATAGAACAACTGATAGAAGATGCCAATAAAATACCGGACTTGCCTTATTTACAAGCCTTTTTTGCCGATGCAGATGAAGCTCGAGTCTGGCTTTATGGCAAAGCTTCCGAACCTGCTTCCGAAACGCCTCTTTTATAAAAAGGGGGCTTTATGCCTTAATGAATGTTCCAGCGTTTGGTTCGTCTCATGCAAGAGAGAGTCAATTCTTGCCCCTCCTCTTTCAGTATGAAAGTAGCTCCTTTTGCAAAATGCAATATGGCCCCGGCATTTTGTTTCTTCTCTTGGTATATCGCCAATGTCTGTTTGTAGAGCAGCATAGCCGAGGTGTAAGCTTTGCGGCGATGTCGGACTGGCCCAGATTACTAAGTGTATTGGCCAGAAGCAAAGACTTGGGAGCCTTGCAGTGGTAGAGTGGAAGTGCCTTCTCGAAATAAATTTCGGCTTTGGGATAATCTTCAATCATCACATAAACCACGGCTTGCTTGTTATAAACATTAGGCAGACGGGTCTTATCGTGTTTTTTTTCAAAGCCTGCCTCCGCTTTTTGCAGGTAAGTGATGGCGTTTAAGTAATGATTTTGCACGGCATACACGCCCCCCTAACGGTTGTAGGCCTCGTAAAGATGTCGACCCGGGGCTTGCTTTGAGCCAGTTGCCGCACCTGCCAGACAAAATACAAGGCCGAACCAGGCTGGGCAAAGAGATGAGCCTGGGCCAGGGCATCGCCCACTTGCATACGCACCGTATCCGCCCGGGCTTGCTGTCATTGTTGCCTCAAGCGGCGAAGAGGGCTCTAAGCCACGATGAAAAACAAAGGACTGCCCCCAAGAAAAAAAAACATTGAGAAAAAAACTTTCTACACGTGTTGCGGCAAAACAGGAAAAGCTTTTTATACAAAAAAATCAGAGACCACTACGCATAGGTGTAGGATTTTAGGCTAAAATATCGAGAAAACGCGCTCTTTTTCTCAATACCCATATTTATCTTTCCAACACCTTTTGAGGTACTGGCGCAGTTCGTTTTCGCGGGCATTTTGTCCGGGTTCATAGATTTTTTTCCCCTTCAGGGCCTCCGGCAGATATTCCTGGGGCGAGAAATTTTGGGCAAAGTCGTGGCTGTATTCGTAGCCCTGGCCATAGCCCGCTTTTTTCATCAGGGTGGTGGGCGCGTTGCGCAGGTGAAGTGGCACGTCCAAATCACCGCTTTGGCGCACAAGGGCCAGGGCCTGCTCAATGGCCAGGTAGCTGGCATTGCTTTTGGGCGAGGCGGCCAGATAGACCGCCGTTTGGGAGAGAATAATCCGGGCTTCTGGGTAGCCCACCATGGCCACTGCCTGAAAGCAATTGGTGGCCATGACCAATGCCGTAGGGTTGGCATTGCCGATGTCTTCAGAAGCCAGGATGAGCATCCGACGAGCGATGAATTTGGGGTCTTCGCCACCTTCTATCATCCGGGCCAGCCAGTACACCGCCGCATTGGGATCGCTGCCCCGCATAGATTTGATAAAAGCCGAAATAATATCGTAGTGTTGCTCCCCGCTTTTGTCGTAGCGGGCCATTTTGGTCTGTGCCACCTGTAGCACAGCCGCATTGGTGATTTGCAACTGCGGGGCATTATGCGCCATCACCACCATCTCCAAGAGGTTAAGTAATTTTCGGGCATCGCCGCCCGAGAGACGAAAAAGAGCTTCATATTCCTGCACCACTACCTGCATTTGGCGCAAAACTTCATCTTTTTGCAAGGCCCTTTGCACCAGGGCCAGCAGGTTTTCTTCGGAAAGGGGCTTGAGGATATAGACCTGGCATCGCGACAAAAGGGCCGAGATGACCTCAAAAGAAGGGTTTTCGGTAGTAGCTCCAATCAACAAAATATGCCCGGCCTCTACGGCACCGAGCAAGGCATCCTGCTGGGCTTTATTGAAGCGGTGGATTTCGTCGATAAACAAGACCTGCCCTGGCTGGGTGCGGGCCTGGTCAATGACCTGGCGCACGTCTTTAACCCCGGCACTGATGGCACTCAGGCTGTGAAAGGGGCGCTGGAGCTGCTGGCCAATGAGCCGGGCCAAGGTAGTTTTGCCCACGCCGGGTGGCCCCCAGAGAAGCAGTGAAGGAACCGAACCTGTCTCGAGCCATTGGCGCAAGAGGGCATTGGTTCCCAGCAGGTGTTCTTGTCCGATAAATTCATCCAGCGACTGGGGCCGCATTCTTTCGGCCAGAGGAGCAAGCATAGGCAAATTTTTTTCCACAAAAATACACCCTTTTTTTGCCTTTTGCGCTGGTTTGTGAGCACCTATCGGCGGCTGGCCTCGGCTTGCTTCTGCATATAGTCGGGCAAAAAGGCGGTGAAGCGCCGGAGGGCAGTATGAAAATCCACTTTACGCTCATTGGGTAGGTTTTCGGCATAATTGAGGCAAAGAAAATAAGCCAGCATCCGGTTATAATCATCCAGTTGGGGGTCGGCCAGCATCTCCAATAGTGCCGCTTCTATTTTCTGGGCATCTTGGGTTTCGGCCAAGCCCCTTCCCACCCGTATCACCGAGCCAAAATAATGGTCTTGGCTGGGGTTTTCCATATCCAGCACAATGCCCAGCATCAGGGCCGGAATATCCAGTTTGAGGGTTTCCAGTTCACGCAGGTAGGTGCCCCGCCTGGGCCAAGCGTAGTTGCCATAAAAATTATGATTTAAAACCACCTTTGAAAATTTTCCCTTATAGTCATCTTAGCCCTATTCAGCGTATTTATATGCGATTTGAAAAAGATACAAGTTTGGTTGAAAAATTCTCAAAAGTATTTTTTGCTTTCAATGATTTTCTCCAAAAAGAGGATTTTATCCGCACATTCAGGTTTGAGGATAATTTAAAACTAGAAATCAACGAGCAAAACGGAAATGTTGATTTCAAAATTCTGAATGAGGAAAGAGATGTTATTTGGCGAAAAAATGGAATGAAAATATGCAATTTTCACTCAATACTTACAGACAAAAGCTTATGCTTTTGTTACTTCTGATGAAATAGATGAAAATATCACTTTTGGTAAGCCCCAACATCACGGAATCAATAAAGAAGCCTACGTTTTGACAAAGGCATTTAGTATGCTTTTGGTGGATTGCTTCAAGTTTCCAGAAGAAAAAGCTGAAAAATCATTGAAAGCCCGCACGTTTTGGCATTTTATCAAATCAACCGTAGAGTCAGATTTGAAGAAAAGAACTCACAAATTCCCCTATACCCTTGTGATTTAATGGAATATACCAATTTTGTACCTGCAACCAAAACCTTTCTGCCAAATACTTCGCTTGGAGAAGTTTACAAACTCATTGACTCATTTACTTTTGATATTTCTGATAAATCAAAAAAGAAAAATTTTAGTTTTGACCAATTTCCACTTATTGTAACTACTCAGGTAATAACTTTCTTGAAAAACATTGAAAATCAAATAGTTATAAACATTAATAAAGTCATTCGCTTCTTTTAGTTGTTTTTAGTTATCTGACAATCAGTGGGTTGCAAAGAACGTATTATTTTTGTTTCAATAATATCTA
>JAAUUB010000217.1 GCA_012031215.1 Microscillaceae bacterium
GCCCTTTTATAGAAGAAAGCTCAATGCCTTGGGCATTTACACTTTTGCCCAGATTGCCCGTTTCAACGGCCCGGGATGTGGAACAAGTAACCCGGGCCATTGCGTTTTTTCCGGGCCGCATAGAGCGCGACCACTGGATAGACCAGGCTAAATCACTGGCCCAAGGCCATCAGGCAAGCTAAGTCGAAAGCTTGAGTTTTTGGGTATAAGCCAGCACCGATTTCAGGCATTGAGCCGTAATCACGGCATCCTCGAGGGCATTGTGCGCTTGTCCTTCGCGTTCATAACCAAAAAAAGCGGCCACTGCGTCTAAACCAAAAGCGCGGGGAACGGTCTGTCCGTTGGCCTCCAAAATGCGGAAAAGCAAGAAAGAAAGGCTTTGCAAATCAAGCATCCGGTAAGAAAAGGGCCAGTCTATTTTTTCCTGACGATAGGCAAACTTAAGAAAGTTGATGTCATTGACCACTCCCTGTCCACAAAGCAGGATGTCTCTAAACTTACGAAAATAAGTGTGACGGTCTTCAAAGCGCCCCCGCCAGCCCAGTTTTTCTAAGATCCATTCTTCTAATTCAGGAATGACCTCGTGCATCATGGGAGCATCGTCTAGGTCGGCCTGGCTCAGGCCGTGCACCTTTTCGGCATAGAGCGAAAAAGCTTCCTCATTTTCAGGATAAACATTTTGCAAAAAACGGCCTTTTTCCTGCCAGTTCTCATCAAACAGGCAGGCACCAATCTGGATGATTTCGTGCCAGCCGGGCTCGAAGCCAGTCATTTCCAGGTCTAGTACCAGGTAGTATTGCATGGTCTTTTGAGATTAGGGTCTAGTTAAATTCGGCATAAAATGGGCTTTCTGGCGGCCTTTACCGATACCGAAAAGCAGCCGCCCATTCATTTGCAAATCTATGCCATCTCCGGGATAAAAGACAAAGCCAAAACCCGGCTTTGTGGCTTTGGCTTTGTTGGGGGCCTCATATTGGCAAAGGCTCAGTCATTTCGCATCTCCAGGGTGGTCTGGGTGATTTCGTTTTCCACCACATCCACATTAAAGGTCTGCCCTTTGTAGGCCGGCACACACACCTGCAAGACATTGAAGCCCGCTGGCACACTTTTGAGTGTAAATTCTCCTTTTTCATTGCTTTGGCTCTGCACCAGGCCGGGAATGCTCACCGTGGCCCCGACAACCGGGTTTCCGCTATCAGCATCTACCAAAATGCCCTGGATATGACCATTTTTTTGGGCATCCAGCGCAGGATTGACCAAGATTTTGACAAAATCAATGGCAAATCCATCCCCTGCCCCGCTGTGCGGGTCATCAATCAGAATATCCAGCGTTTTGGCTTTCAGTACATCCAAAAAGTCTGAGGGAATGGGTATGGTAACAAGCTTGCCTACGGGCCCGGTTTGATTGAGTGCATTTAAGATGTTTTCTAAAAAGATAGCCCGGCGGCCATTGAGCGTCACTTCAAAACGGGAACAAAATACGGGCGATTGAAAATCATCTACAAACATCAACAACCGCGCAGCGCTGATGTTAAGGGTGGTGGGGATATCCAGGGGCACAGACAGGGCAAAAACCGTTTTTTGGTATTGGTTCATCAGTCTTTCGTATTCGCCACTATAGCCATCCTGGTCGCAGGGTGTTTCTACTTTGCCAAAGCTACTGGGCAGCATAATGCGGTCTAAACCCGGCAAATCCTCTTTTTTTTCGGCCCAGGGGAAGGGGTGTGCCTCCGTAGACTTACCCGTGAAAGGGTCAAAACCTGCCACAAAGCCAAAGCCCAGATTGTCAATATCACCATAGCGAATCATCCAGGCGGCTTCGGGCGTATTGCCTTTGCTCACCTTGGATTGCCGCCAGTCGCCATCATTGGGCGTGTTTTGGGCAAAGCCCCCAACAGAGATACACATAGAAAACCACAAATAAAGCAAGTGTTTCTGCATAATTTTTTTTTTATTTTTTTCAACAATTGCCGGAATCAGGAATAAAATAGCGCATCTTGGGGGAATAATTTTTCAAATTTTTTTGATATAAACTCACCGCATTTTCTTGTCTTGTTTTTGCCCGATTTGCCTCCTCTCGGCATTTGTTTTAGTTTTGTTTTTTGACAATCCAAGTAAGGCCCTATGTTTTCTTTATTTGCGCAAATAGCCGCTTATGGCGAAAAAACCGCCATTCACGACCAAAATGGTGTCCATACCTATGCCCAGCTTTGGGCACAAAGTCAACACCTGGCCCGGCAGCTACGGGGAGAGGCCGATGATTTAGCCGAAGCCCGGATTGCCTTTATGGCCGTGCCCGATGCCCGGTTTGTGGTAATGCAATGGGCCATTTGGCAGGCCGGAGGAGTGGCTGTGCCTGTGAGTATTATGCATCCCGAAGCCGAAATTGCCTATTTACTTGAAGATACCCAGGCCAGTAAATGGCTGCTGACTCCAGAATATGCCGGGCTGGCTTCGGCTTTTTCAACGCCCGTGCATTGGGTAGAAAGTTTGTCTGCTGACGCAGTTCCATTACAAAACAAGCCAATGCTGGATTTATCGCGAAGGGCTTTGATTGTTTATACCAGTGGGACCACCAGCCGCCCCAAAGGGGTAGTGAGTACTTTTGGTAATTTGGAAGCGCAAATCACTACGCTGTTGAAAGCCTGGGCTTGGCAAGCAGAGGATATAATTTTGCACGTATTGCCCCTGCACCATGTGCATGGGCTTATCAATGCCTTGGCTTGCCCGCTCTGGGTGGGGGCCGAAGTGCTGATGCGGCCCCGGTTTTCGCCGGATGATTTTGGGAACAACTACTCAACCAGCCAATTTCCGTCTTTATGGCCGTGCCCACCATCTATGGCCGTTTGGTGGAAGATTGGGAACGTCTGAGTTCAGACAGACAAGTCCGCCTGAGGGCTGTTTTGGCTCAGATGCGTCTTATGGTTTCCGGCTCGGCGGCTTTGCCCGTGCAAACCTTGGAAGCCTGGCAAAATATAAGTGGGCATACACTTTTGGAGCGATACGGCATGACTGAAATGGGTATGGCGCTTTCCAATCCCTTGCAAGGCCACGCAAAGCTGGAAGCGTGGGTTTTCCACTACCGGGAGTAGAAGTAGAAATTGTGGACGAGCAAGGGCAAGTCATCACCCAGGCTGGGATAGCCGGAGAAATTCGGGTGCAAGGAGCCAATGTTTTTACTGAGTATTGGCAAAAGCCCGAAGCCACCGCCGAAGTAATTCGTAATAAATGGTTTTATACTGGCGACATCGCAGAGCGCGATGCAGAAGGCTATTTTCGAATCCTGGGACGCAATAATGTGGACATTATCAAAACCGGGGGCTACAAAGTATCGGCCCTTGAGATAGAAGAGGTCTTGTGTCAATTGCCTCAGGTGAGGGCTTGTGCTGTGATAGGGCTAACTGATGCAGATTGGGGTGAAAAAGTGGCGGCGGTATTGGTGTGGGAGGGAGAAATGCCCGATAGCCAAGCGCTTCGGGAATGGGCCAAGACCCAATTAGCTCCTTACAAAGTACCCCAGCTTTGGAAAATAAGCACTGATGACCTGCCCCGCAATGCGATGGGCAAAGTGCAAAAGCCTGCCCTGCGCGCTTGGTTTGAAATTAAGGAATAAATTGTTCCTCTTTCTAAACCAGTCAATGATATGGCTTGTTTGTCTTTTTATAAATTATTTAAAAATAAATCTGCGATTTGCGCTAAATTTGAAAAGGCTAAAAAAACTAAACTAATCCTGATTTTTATCAAAAATAAGCCTCAAGCACCACTAGAATTTTTGAAGATACCCTCCTTAAAACCAGTCCCATGAAATATCTTTTTCTAGTTTGTATGTTGTTTTGGCATGCCCCCAAAGTTGGGGCGCAGCCATTGCCGCATCGTCTGGAAAAGGGGCTGAAGTTTCTGCCTGTTCAAGTGCAAAAGCTCCAAACCATCTTGGATACAACTGGCGCGCTCAGCTTGGAAAATTGGCGCCGGGGCGATGGAAAGATAGTATTTCCAAAAACAGGCTTGGCCCGTCTGAATTATAATTATACTTCCTCAGCCGTTTGGGCTTATTTTACCATCAACCGCCCCCTCGACAATCACGACAATTTTATTTTGCAGGTAGGTTTGTCCTTGCTGGATTCGGTCAGTATCTATATCCTGGATGCCCATTATCGCCTGGTGCAGCAAGTAAAAACGGGCAGTTTTGACTATTTCTTACGCAGTCAGGCTTTTTCCACTGACCATGTGATGTCATTGCCCAATCGCCCGGGAGTGCATCATATCTTTGTAAGGGCGCTGAGCCAGCAACCTCTCACCCTAACCCTGGACATCTATCAGGCCGATTATTTTCAAAAATTTAATACCAGCCGCATGATGCTTTTGGCGGCTTACCTGGGCATTGTGCTGGTCATGGCCGCCTATAATATGTTTATATTTTTGGCCACGCGCTTGCTTTCTTTTTTGTTTTATGTTTTTTCATCATCCTCTTTGGCCTACATCTGAGCATTGAGCTTGGATTTTTGGCTTTGTTTTCCCCCGTTTTGGCGCAATTTGGGCATTATTACCCGGATTTGCTGGGAGCACTGGCCCAGGCTACAGGATTTTTGTTTGTAATCAAATTGCTCAATCTTGAAAACAAACTTCGTTCGGCTTATCGGGCCGGGCTGGTATTTGTGGGAATAGCCTTAGTAAACGGACTCTTGGTCTTGGCTGGGCAGGTGGTCTGGGCCGATATCCTGACGGCTATTTTGGCCATTGTGCCTACTTATTATTTCTGGATTTGTGGCATTATTCTCTACTGGCGGGGCTATCGACCCGCTTTGTTTTATGTGTTTGCCTATCTTTTATTCTATATTGCCTTGTCCATTCGGATTTACTCCCTGCTGAATCAGTCCAGTATTTCCGCTTTTACCTCCGAGGTAGTGTTATTGCTGGGCTCTTTGGCCGAAATCATCCTGCTTTCTATTGCCCTGGGGGATAAAATCAATGAATTGCGCAAGGAAAAGAATCAGGCCCAGCAAGAAGCCCTCCAGTCTTTGCGCGAAAACGAAAGACTGATTCGGGAGCAAAACCAACTTCTGGAAACCAAAGTAAACGAGCGCACCCTTGAACTCAAAGAGGCCAACGAAGAACTGGGTCAGATGAACGAAGAAATTAAAACGGTCAATGAAGCCCTCAATGAAAGCTTGCGAATTGTCAGGCATCAAAAGGAAGAAATAGAGGTGCAAACCGAAAATCTGCAAGAACTAAATGCTTTCAAAGACCGGCTTTTTTCGGTAATTGCCCACGATTTGCGTAGTCCGATTGGCTCGCTCAAATCTACGCTCATGCTTCTGGACGAAGACCTTATGAATAAGGAAGAATTTCGGCAAATTCGCCAGAAACTGGGTTATCAGCTCAATAGCGTGCAGGAAGTCCTAGAAAATATGTTGCTTTGGGCCTTCAGCCACCTTAAAGGAGAGCTTCAGGTGCAAATGGGGGTATTTGAAATCTTGCCCATCGTAGCCCAAAATATCCAACTATATGATGAGATTGCCCAGCGCAAAGGGATTGAAATATTCTGCCATGTGTACCCGGAGCCTTTTCCAGATGTCATAGCCGACCCCAATCAAATTGCAGCGGTAGTTCGAAATCTGCTCAGCAATGCGCTCAAATTTACGCCCCCTCAGCAAAACAAGAAAATTGGTTTTGAGATAGAAACGCAGGGGGCTTTTGCCCACATTCGGGTAAAGGACGAAGGGGAGGGAATAGAACCCGTGAAAATAAAACAATTGTTTGAAATCAAGTCGCATTTTACCACCCGTGGCACCAGCAACGAAAAAGGCACAGGCCTCGGGCTGATTCTTTGCCGGGAGTTTGTGGAGCAAAACGGCGGTCAGCTCAGCGTTGAAAGCCAACTGGGCCAGGGAACTACTTTTGCCTTTACCATTCCGTTGGCCAATCAAATGAACGGACTTGGCTAGCTTCATTTTTTTGCTCAAGGCTTGCTTGCTTCAATTTTTATGGCGTATTTAGAATATTCTTTGGCCTGCCCAATTTCCGATTATGTTGCCAAAATACCTGATTGACATTCACGTTCATCCTTCTCTAAAGCCCCGGCATTATCTTCCGGCAAAAAATATTTGGGAAACACTGCCCTCCCCAGAGGCTTGCCAGGATTTACCCCCACTCACAAAAGGTTTACTCAATGAAATTTCCACCCAGTCGCAAACCAACCTGGACCGCTGCCGCGAAGGAAAGCTCCGAGGGCTTTTTCTGGCGCTCTACCCTCCCGAAAGAGGCATTCTGGATTTGCGTAACTTCACCAACTTTGTGCTGGTCAATCTGCTTTCCACCCGAAAAAAGAAAACCAATCTCGGGATTTGCCTGAGTGGTTTCGAGCGCAATTTTGTGGATTTTTATCTTAACCAGGTGGAACATAACCTGGAAGTCGATTATTTTGCCGAACTCAAAAGCGAATACCAATATCTCCTTCAGCAGGAAAAACTGCAAAACGGGCAGTTTAAACTGGTGGGCGATTATGCGGAGTTTCAAGCCCATATACAGGAGGCCAATCATTTTGCCGGGATTGTAACGGTCGAAGGGCTACACGCCCTCGGACATTTTCGCACTTATCGCGAGATGCGCACCCCGGCCAAGATGCTCAACCAAACCAATCAGCCGGCGTATCAACACTTTTTGTCCCAATATGAAGCCCATCTTGCCCACCTGCGCACCTGGGGCCAGGGACGGCATACGCCATTTTTTATCACGTTTGCCCACCACTTTTGGAACCTGATGGGGGGCCATGCCCACAGTTTTCAAGGCTTTATGCGGACCTTCGGGGTAAACCAACACTTTGGCATCAATGAAGGCATCACGGTGCTGGGGCGTGAGGTTTTGCATCGGCTGCTAGACCGAAGCCAGGGGCGACGAATATTGATTGACACCAAGCATATGAGTGTGGCCCTGCGGCGCGATTTCTACCAAATCTGGGAACAATATGCCCAACAGGGAGACCCTTTTCCTATCATCTGCAGCCATACGGCGGTCAGCAGCATCGGAACACTCGAGGCTAGCCAACACCGCCGGGATAATCGCCAGGAACTAAAAAAGACCTATTTCAATACCTGGTCTATTAATCTGACGGACGACGACATTCGCTATACCTTTCGTTCGGGTGGCTTAATAGGGCTGGTACTTCACGAAGAGCGCATGCCCGGCGGCATTTCCCAGGAAATTATTCACCATTATCGCAAAAATAACAACAAAGATGGCCAACAAGCCGAATATATCCGGCTCTTGATGGCCAATGCCTTTTATATTGTGCGGGTATGTGAGCTGGCCTTTGGAAAGGGGCAACAGGCTTGGGATATGATTTGCCTGGGTTCTGATTTGGACGGCCTTATCAATCATTTTGACTGCTATGACGGGGCCGAAGATATGATGCGCCTGGCTACGGGTGTATTGCAGTTTTTACATCGCCCTATCGAAAACCCCCACGCCGGATTTACAAGGGCAGATTATTCGCAGTTGCGCTTTGGACTAAGTCCAGAAGAAATTGTGGATAAGATTTTTCGGGCCAATGCCGAAAACTTTCTGCAAAAATATTTTCACGATGATTATTTACGGCGGAGTCTTGTAGGATAAAACCACCTGGCCCTGTATTTTAGATTGTTTAGGTTGAAAATATCTATGCTTTAAATACAGTACTTTTTCTATCCTTCCAGCTTCTGCTGCATTTCTTCCAGCAATTGGCGCAGGGCTTGCAGTTCCTGGTTTTCGGCCAGTTCAAAAAGCTTTTGCTGAAAGCTGGCCGCGGTTTGCAATTTCTCTTCTGCTAATTTGGCTATACGCTCTGCCTCCTGGCGTTTGTAAGCTTCCAGGGCGGTTTGCTGCTCGGCCTTGCGCCGCTTTTTGGCTTCCTCCTGCCGCTTGAGCTTCTCTTTCAGGGCTTTTTGCAGGGCCTTGTCGGCCTTCACTTCGGCGGCTTTCCGGGCCTTCTGGGCCGATTGAGCATCTTTCTGGGCGGCTTCGGCTTCTTTCTGGGCCTTTTCCCTCAGCCGCACTTCCTCTATGTAGG
>JAAUUB010000218.1 GCA_012031215.1 Microscillaceae bacterium
TGGGACTTTGCCCTCACCTCGTAGCGGGGGATAGCCCTCCTGGCCGAGATACTGGATGTCAAAGCCGAGGGCACGCAGGGCCTCTACCAAAATTCCGATCGGGCGTTTTTGCATCCGGGGGGTTCCCGTCAGGATTTTATGCTGCCCCGTAATGGCGGCATAGGCCAGCAAAAAACGCATCGTTGTACCCGCATCCAATACATCCCAGACGTGGGCCGGGCTGGCTAGCAAGGTTTGCAGGGTTTGGGTGTCGCGGGCGGTGGCGCATTGGGCGATTTCAATGCGGGTGTCACTCTGAAATCGGGCCAGGGCTTGTATAATCAAGGCCCGGTTGCTTTCACTTTTGGAAAAGGGGAGTGTCAGGTGAGCTTGCACAGAGGGCCGGGAGGCCTGGATTTTTCGATATACTTTTGACATAAGGGGATGAATTTCCTGGCCAAATTAGGCTAAAAATTCGGGATGCCCGACAGCAAATTATTGACTTGGTCATAAAAATAAGCTGGTTAAAGAGACGTTCTTTTCCCAGGCCTCAAAACATCATTTTTTAATTTATCTCTATCTTTGTGCCGAGCCTGTATTTTTAAAATTATAAGAACTAAACTCATGAACACAATAAAAGCACACTTTCGCTCCTGGTGTTGAGCTTTTTGACGCTGGGTTCGCTCTCGGCCCAGATTATTAACCCTTTTAATCCCAACGGCAAACTGGATGAGGCCAAAACCAAAGCCGACCAGGCTGTGGCCGAAGATGCCACCAAAGCCAAAAACTGGTACTATCGCGGGCTGATTTATGCCGATATTGCCAATGACCAAACGGGCCTTTATTCCCAAGTTGCCGATGCCCCCGTACAGGAAGCCTATGACTGCTACCGCAAGGCTATGCAACTAGACTCGGTCTTTGACGACAAAAAACAGAAAATCAGAATGGGTCGCATCTATGAAGATTCTAAGGTCGCCATCGCCAATTTGCACGCCGTGGCCATTAACTACGCCGTGGGCCGCTATCAGGAGGACGACCTCAAAGCCGCCGTGGATGTGTTTTTGCTGGCCCAAATCACCAATCCTAACGATACCATTCCTTTTATGTATGCCGCCGACCTGGCCTACCAGGACGAACGCTTTGATGTCTTCGAGAAATCAGTGCAAAAAGTGCTGACGATGGACATGAAAAACAAAATCCGCTATTACGCGCTCTATGCCTTTTATCTCAAAGAGAAAGACATGAATAAGGCCCTCGAAATCGTTACGGCAGGCCTGAAGCAAGACCCAGCCAGCGACCCCGAAAATTATTCCCTGCTTTCCAGTTTGCAACTCAATTTTTTTGTTGAAACCGGCAAGGTGGATGAAGCCATTACTTCCCTAAAGCAAGCTGTGGCCGAGGCCAAGGATGATAAATCCAAAAGCGAAGCTTATTTTAACCTGGGGGTGCTGATGGAGAAAAAGCTGGAAAAGGAAAGGCTCACCGAAGCCGACCTGAGCAAGGCCGTTACCGACCAAGTTAAAAATGACGAAGATGCCGCCGCCCACGGCCGCAAGCTGATGGGCCGTTGCAAAGAAGCCGCCGAGGCCTACCAAAGCAGCATCCGCCTTATGCCCAATTTCAATGCCGCTTACAACCTAGGAGCTTTGTACTTTAACCTGGCCGTTGAAATCCAGAAAGTGGCCAACAACATGAACCTCAAAGAATACAATGAAAGAGGGGAGAAAGTCATTGCCATTGCCAAGCCGATTTTTACCGAAGCCCTCAAATATTTTGAGGAAATGTACCTAAATTTTGGTAAATATGGCATTGAAAAGGACGACCGTAAACTGCAAGTGATGCGCCCTCTGCAAACTATCTACACCATCACTGGCGAAAAAACCAAAGCCGAAGAACTGGATAAAAAAAATTGTGGCCATCACTGGCGAAGAATAATACTTTACAAACGCCTATCCAAAAAAGAGCCAAAGTACCCCCTTGGCTCTTTTTTTGTCCTTCAAGTAAAGAAGTTCTTTTTTGGTCGGGAAAGCTATACCCCCGTCCCGTTTTTAGCCGTTCATGATGCAAAACAAAGCCATGCGCATTTGTCCTTTATTGCTGAAAAGTTTTATTTTGGGAATTATACTGCCCGGGGCGGCTTTTGGCCAAACCCTGAGTGAGGCCAAAGCGGCTTTTTCAGAACGCCGCTATGAAATCGCCCGCCAGATGCTGGATTTTGTGATTGAAAATGATAGCCTGGCCACTTCCCTGGAAGCTTTTTACTGGCGGGCCCGCACCAATGCCGCCATCGCTGCCGACATTCGGGGAACCTTCACCGGGCAGGATACCAGTGCGCTCTTTCAGGCCCACCGCGATTATCAAAGCGTGAAGCAAATGGGCCCCCCGCCCGATTCGCTGCAAAACTATCGCGACAGTGTGCGCCTTTGGCTCGATACCCTTCAGTTCACGGCCACCAACATCGCCGGAAATTATTATAAACAGGCCTATCGGTTCTACCAAGACCAGGGCGGCAACCTCGAGCGCGACACCCGCCTGCTGTTTCGGGTGGCCCTCAAATCGGCCCAACTGGCCCGGCAACTTCAACCCCGGGATACCCTCAGCCATAACATCGCCACCTATTCGGCCTACCTCTTGCAGGACTACGCGGTATTTTATGAGGAAGCCCTGGCCCTTATCAAATCTATGCCCAACGAAGCCCTCAAAAGAGAAAGATACCAGAACATAATTGAGACTTTTCGCGACAAAATCAACGACCTCGACAAAACCCTCTCGATGCTGGACCGGGCCATAGAAGATTTCCCCAATGACCGGGCCTTCCTGGATACCCGCCTCGATTTGCGCAGCAAAATTGGGGAAAATGAGGGAAAACTATTGGAGGATGCCCTGGATAAAGTGGCCGCTTTTCCTGATGACCCGCTCAACCACTACAACCTGGCCGTGATTTACCAGCGCCTGAAGCAACACGAACCGGCGGCCCAGGCCTACCAGATTTGTATCCGGCTGGACCCTTCCAATTATTCGGCTATTTACAACCTGGGGGGGATTTTCTACAACCAGGGGATTGAAAAACTGCACCAGATTAACCGAATGACTTTTACCGAATATCAAAAACAAGGCAAAACCTATGAGCAAGAAGCCAATGTTTTTTTTGAAAAGGCTGAGCCTTATTTTGAGGAACTCCAGCAGATGGATGCTGATGAAGAAATGATTTTGCCGATTTTGCAGCAGATTTATAAAAGACTGAATCGTACAGAAAAACTGCAAGCCCTCCTTCAAGCAAAGCCTTAAAACCGAGGCCCTTTCCCATATCCCACCCTAACGCTGGTAGGTACGCTTTCGCCAAAAAAAGAATACAAAACCCAACAGGGCAATGCTCAAAATGGGCATTCCCAGGTTAAAAACCTGCCAAAAGGTGCGGGCTTCATTTAGCTTTATTTTGTCTAATGGCCGAAGCACGATTTCTTTGTTCTTGGCCCCAATGACCCCCTGCTCGTCTAGCATATAATCCAGGGCCTGTAAGAGAAAATCAGCGTTTGAGTAGGTGGTTTGCCGAATCATATCAAAGCCTAGCGGCACGGGTTCGCCATTGCGGGCCGTATCATTGCGGATGAGGTCGCCATCGGCACAAATGAGTACCTTGGTAGGCTTGCCATTTGCAACAAAGCCCGGTCTCTTGCTAAATGGGCGCGATTTGTAAATAGAGCTAAAGGCCCCTTCCAGCAAATAGGCAACGGGCAGGGGCCCCTGGTTGAAAAGACGGGGGTTGGGCGGGCGGCGTTCCTCTTCATACAAAACCTCGGTGGGGGTAGGAATCACTCGTGCATATTGAGAGCTGAAAACGAGTGGGGTCTTACGAATGCCGGGGGCTTTTACGGTGTCCATGGTGCTGATGTATTTGGCTTGAATTGGGCCAAGATTTTTGGTGATGGGGTGCTTGCCAAAATTGTTGAGCAAAGGGTAGTAGGTCCAGGGCAAGGGTTGGATATTGGGGCGGCCATCGGCAATATTGCCCACCACAATCGGAATCAGGCCTGCGTTCAGGTCTTTGATAAGGGTAGGATTGAGCCGCACCCCATATTTAAAAAACATGTCCAGTAAATTATGCTCCACTGGAAAGGTAAAAGAGCCTTTTTCGCGCAGCACACTGTCCATATACACGCCCACCACATCGGCAAAAAACAATACCCGGCCGCCTTGCATGATGTACTGGTCTATTTTGAGCTTGTCTTCTTCGGGAAAAGCCGAATCGGGCTTGGCAATGATGAGGGCATCTACCCCCTCCTTTACCCGCGGCTCCATAGGCAGGGGTATTTTGACTACTTCGTAAAACTCCCTCAATCGCTCAATAATGGTGGCCATTTCCACATTTTCCAGTTCGCCGTGGCCTTCTACCAGGCCTATTCTTTGCTTTTTGCTTTGGGTAAGCTGGCGAATGGCACTGATGAGATTAAACTCTACATTCTCTACTGATTGATTCAGGATTTGGGCCGGGCTGGGTGCGCCTTGCACTTTTTGGTCAATGACCTTAAACAAAAGGGTGCTGGTCTCAAAAGTTTTTTCGGCGCGGGGGTCATAGGCCGTAAGCAAGGCTCCGGGAAAGATGATTTTTTCTACCCGCTGGCCCTCCTCTTTGGCAAAAACATTGGTGGGCAAGATGCCTTTTTCGTACAGCTCACGATAGCGCTGATTACGCTCCTTTTCGTTTTTGGCTACCGAAGGGTCAATAAAACGATAGCTAAGCCTTCGCCCGGCATAGGCCTTGAACTCATCCAGGGTTTCGCGCACGGCTTTTTGGAGCCGCTGAAAATCAGGCGGAAACTCGCCTTCCAGATAAACCTTGATGACAATATCGACTTCCAGGTTTTTTAAAATTTGCTTCGTGGCCGGATGCAGGCTATAGCGTTGTTCTTCGGTCAGGTCAATCCGAAAAAAATATTGCTGGGCCAGTATATTGAACACCACGAGGCCCAACAGGCCTAAGAAAACTTGCCCCAATTGTTTTTTGCGCATCTTCAACGAGCACTTGGTTTGCGAATGGCTTCAAAGATAAAACGCAATTCTGAGATTCTTTGCCCTTTATTTTGGCATTTTACACACTTCACCAAACTATTTGTCCCTTTATTGTTTTATTTATTTGATTTTCCTTGTTAAATTTATACAAAAAAATTGCAATGTCTTATTTTGTGAATTAAACTCCGATACATTATGGCAAATCCAACCCTTGTTTCTTCTTCAATGGACATTGAGACCATAGAGCACGAGGTCAAACGTGTGTTTGCGGCCCAAAAAGCCAATACCCAAAACGTGAAAAATACCAGTGCCCCCGAGCGCATCCAAAAGCTCAAAAAGCTCAAGGCCATCATTATGCACTACCGGGCGCAAATCCACGAAGCCGTCTTTAAAGACTTTAAAAAGTCTTCGCCCGAAGCCGACCTGGGCGAAATCTTTGGAGTCTTGGCCAGCATTACCCACATTGTGGGCCACCTGCGCAAATGGATGAAACCCAAGCGTGTGCCCACCCCCCCTCAATATGATTGGCACACGCAGTTGGGTGCAGCACGAAGCCAAAGGAGTGGCCCTCATCATTTCTCCCTGGAACTATCCTTTCCAACTGGCCATAGACCCACTGCTCTATGCCATTGCCGCCGGCAATACCGCCATCATCAAACCCTCCGAAATCACCCCGCACACCTCGGCTATCATCAAAAAAATGCTGGGTGAAGTGTTTCAAGAAAATGAAGTAGCCGTCTTTGAAGGCGATGCCATTGTGGCTCAGTCTTTGCTCCGGCAGCCTTTTGACCATATCTTCTTCACCGGTAGCCCCGCCCTGGGCAAAATCGTGATGGAAGCCGCTGCCAAGAATCTGACCTCCGTAACCCTGGAACTGGGCGGTAAATCTCCGACCATTGTCGATGAAACCAGTCATATCAAAGATGCCGCCCAAAAAATTGTCTGGGGTAAGTATATGAACTGTGGCCAGACCTGTATCGCGCCCGACTAT
This sequence comes from Microscillaceae bacterium, assembly GCA_012031215.1. GTDB lineage: Bacteria > Bacteroidota > Bacteroidia > Cytophagales > Microscillaceae > JAAUUB01. The sequence goes on from JAAUUB010000218.1 coordinate 5,981, forward strand.
GTCTTGGTGCAAGAGAGCGTCAAAGACCAATTCATCCAGGAAATGAAAGACAATATCCAAAAACTCTACGGACAGGATGGTCAGGCCGACATAGAACAATCGCCCGATTACACCCGCGTGGTCAATCAACGTCACTTTAACCGGGTACGCAAGCTCCTGGACGATGCCGTAGAAAAAGGGGCCAAAGTGGTAGAAGGAGGCAAAATGAACCCGGAAGACAACTATATTGCCCCGACTTTGCTGGTAGATGTGAACGACGACATGGAGCTGATGCACGAGGAAATCTTTGGCCCGCTCCTGCCCATCCAGTCATTTAAAGACCTGAAAGAGGCCACCGACTACATCAATACCAAGCCAAAGCCATTGGCCCTTTACTTTTTTAGCCGCGACAAAAAGAAGCAGCACTTTGTCATTCAAAATACCTCGGCAGGCGGCTCGGCCATCAATGAAACCCTGGCCCATATCTCCAACCCGGACCTGCCCTTTGGCGGAGTCAACAACAGCGGCATTGGCAAAACCCACGGCTACTATGGCTTCCTTGCCTTTAGTAATGAGCGGGCCGTGCTGAAACAACGCATAGGCTGGACAACCCTCAAGATGCTTTATCCGCCTTACACCGAGAAGAAGAAAAAAACGATTAATAATTTTAGCAAATTTGTATAAGTCCTACCTACAGGAGGGTCTTTCTGCAATGACCTGTTCCTTAGGGGACAGGTCTTTTTTTAGGGCATACCGCCGCCAACTAATTTCACAGAATGTGCTTGGAGGCCTTGAATCAATATTTGTTTCTTAAAGAGCATTTTGCCAAGCATACAGGGATAGCATTTTGCCATTGGCATTGCTTTGCTTGAAAGAGGCGCATACAATCTATATGAAGGGTTGGCGGAGCGAAATACGCAATCTTTTGCAGTGGGGGAAAACCCGGCCCCTGGGCTGGGGCAAGGAAATAAAGCCGGATGGAAGGGGAGGAGGGAATCTTGAAGGGCAATTTTGAAACCCTATTTTTTATCCATCGTGCCGGGACAAAAACTTAAAAAAATGGAGAGAATAGTTCTCAAAGCACGGCATTTATAACATTTTTAAAGCTTTTACCTTTTTCCTTCTTATTGTTCTTGTAATTTGGAATCTAAGTAAGCCTTTTGCGCGGGGGGTTTGGTCTTTTTTTATTTGCAATCTTTATCTTTTTTCAAGGATATTGAATTTTTGAAAAAAATAGATATTGAGATTTCAGGAAAAATACCTTGCTGATAAAGGCAGATTTGTTGGGTAATAAAAATAAGCCCGCTGCGATTCAATAGTCATCTTCCAGTTTGCTACGTCTTGCCTTGTCTGGGCATCAAAGGCGGAGGGGCTGTCTCCACCGCCAACATCCTAACCGAAACAGCGTCGTTTTTCATTGAGGGCTTTCTTTTTGGTTCTTGCTTTGGCTTGATTTCCCCCTAAAAATGATTTTTATCATATTTTTAATCAGAAATATATAATAGATTTGAACTTACCATCTGACAGATTCAAAACTGTCAACCGCAACTTCTACCTGCCTTCCCGGCAGATATTTTTTTAAAAGTGGCTATTTTTTTATGTGCAATCTTAAACTTCTGCACGCATGAAAACAAGTGTCGTACTAGGTTCTCCACAGTTGGGCAATAGTGCCCCCTTGCTTGTGCATACGCAGGCCATCCATCCTTTTGCGCGGGTGCTTTGTTGCCTGGAAGTGGCCCCTTCTTTGCGCGAGGTGTACGAATCAGGTAGCCTGTCCGCCCTCTTGCGGCAGCTTTTACCCCTTCTGGTACTGCTCGACGATAATGGCAAGTTGGATATGTATCGTTTTGCTCAGCAGGCTTATCCGGCCGGAGAGCTTGGCCCGGAAGATTTCGAAAACTTTTTAGCCGAAACCAAGGCCTACTTTGATTTCAGTAAATCTCCTGATTATCAAGAACTTATACAGAAAATCCGTAGTACTTACCTCCGCCCGGCCAGCAATCTGGAAGACCG
>JAAUUB010000219.1 GCA_012031215.1 Microscillaceae bacterium
TTCTTTTTTTCATCAAGTTTTCCCCAAAAAAACGTCCTTTAATTTTGTTTCGAAACGGATTTTTTGCGTTCCGGAGCGGTTCCGGAATCTGGAGCGGCGGGGCCTTACCCGGAGCATTTCAGTCCGCATATCTGGGGTAAAATAGAAGAGACCTCCCGAGGCAGCATCTTGTCGCTCACCTACCGACTGCCCTCGGGCACGATGTTCGTTGCTTTTTTTGGCCACATTTGTTTTTTGGTGCACGGCCCTGGCTTTTTGGTTAATAGAAGGCAATGCATTTAGCGGGAGCCTTTTCTTGGCCTTTTGGGCCGGGAGTTATGTGGTCATGATGCTCAATTTTTCGCAAAAACTCCGACGAAGCGAAGGGCATCTGCAGCGTATCTTGCAATAGCGGTTTTTTAAGTCTATGCCCAAAATTAGTTTATATTAAAACCTGACAGGTTTTTAGCTACAAAAATCTGATAATCAGTATGTTAAATCTGTCAGGTTTCTATCAAATTTAATTGCAGGTACTTACAGCTTCTTAGACATCATTTTGCGGGGGGGCACCAGATAGAGGGTAACATTGAGAAAAGGCGCTTCCACCGACCTTACCCGAAGCAAAAAATCGGGCTGGCGAATTTCCGAAACCCGCATATTGAGTGTTTTGAGCATGCCCCCCTGAATGCTCATCCAGAGCCAGTCGTGAATTTCGCGTTGCCATTCCAGAGAAAGCTCCACATGCGATTCTCTAAACTCCACTACCGGTACATCCTCGAGCAAAGGCTGGTTTAAACAGTAAGCGGCCCCGCTTATCTTGGTTTCTCCCACCAAATACATTTTGGGAGAAAAAGCATAAGTAGCCCGCACTTCTTTGGGCAAAGACAATTCCATAGACCAGCGTTGGTTGAACTGATGTGCATAGCGCAAAATTGGATATACCCGGGCCCGGCCCAGGTCATATCCAAAAGCCAGCCCAAAACCCCACTCGGTGCGGGGATTGACCGTTTTTTCCAGTAATCCAAAGTAATTGTGCCGAAGGCAGCGCCAAAGATTGCGCTGAGGCATACGGTCGCTGTTGAGGTCGGCCCCCATACCGCCTTTGAGCGACCAGGTGTCGGAAAGCCGGGTCGCAAAATAGAGGCGATAGCCAAAACTGTAAAGATGCCGGTCATTAAGCCGATAATGTGCCGGAACATCATTCAAGGCAATATTTTCAAAACGAAACTCTTCCTGCTGAAAACGCAGACCGGCCGTGAGCTGAAAATTAGGCTTCAAGACCAGCGGGGCGTTGAGCTTTGCCTGGATACGCTGGTTGAATTTATTGCCCGAGGTGGTATTGCCATATTTTTCAGAAACCACATGCACCGGAAAAGCAGCAATTCTTCGAAAATCAAGAGATAAAAAAGTTGGTCGCGGCTTGGGAAAAGTAGGTTGTGCCGAAAGGGTGGTGATGGCTTTGAATCGGGGCTTGAGCTTTTTTGGGCTTATCTGGGCAAAGCCTCCCTGAAAAGTCAGACAAAGGCAGAGGGCTTTCAGGCTCATTCGCAGGCGTTTGCAGGCAAAAAACATAGTTGCTTATTTAGAAAAAAAAACTTCAATTTGGCTATTTCCTTCACCTAGCCCCAGATGCCCCTGGCATTAAGCAAAAATACCCATTTGCAATAATTTTCGGGCAAAAACATGAGAGGCTTTTTGCCAGACCATTTCCTTTCCCAAAAGCCAAAAGGAGGGGGCTAAAGTTCGTCAGGGGAGGACTTATGTACCTTTTTGGGGCAAATGGTCAGTTTGAAAATAAATGCGTAAATTTGTGGATAAATAAACAAACACGGATGACCCAATTACAACTGACTTGCCGTAGTTTGGAAGAACTGGATGAAATTGCCCACAGAATTATTACATTCGCGCAGGGCTGGCTCATCTGGACTTTTGAAGGCCCACTAGGGGCGGGCAAAACGACCCTGATTCAATACCTGGCGGCGCAAATGGGAGTTGAAGACCGGGTACAAAGTCCTACTTTTCGCTGGTAAATGAATATTGCCAAGCCGATGGCCAAGCCATTTACCACTTTGATTTTTATAGAATCGCTTCCGAAACGGAAGCTCTTGACCTGGGATACGAAGAATATTTTTACAGTGGCCATCTATGTTGGATAGAATGGCCCTCAAAAATATCGCATCTCATCCCAGTTCGTCATCTGGCCATACATCTTGAAGTGGAACCCCCGGCCTTGCGCCGTTTAGATTTGCAGCGATATGACTAAGGAATACCAGGAAGGCGGCATAGACATCAACCCCAGTGTAAAAGAGCAGTTGCTTATGTACCCGGTAGAGCAGCTACAGCCAGTATCGAAAGATTTTAAGGCCTTGCGCATTGGGATTCCCCGCGAAAACAGCGAGTTTGAAAAACGCATTGCCCTCCGGCCCGAAGCGGTAGAAATATTAGTGCGCCGGGGGCATCAGATTATGGTAGAAACCAATGCCGGGCGCGATGCCAAATTTGAAGACCGTGAATTTAGCGAGGCCGGGGCCACCATTGCCTACTCGGCCAAAGAGGTCTTTGAATCGGACCTGGTGCTCAAGATAGAACCCCCCACCGATGAGGAAATTGGCTTTATGAAGCCCGGCAAAACCCTCATCTCAGCCATTCAGATGGCCAAGCTACGCCCCGAATACCTGCGCCATCTTTTGAAGAAAAAACTAACGGCGGTGGCCTTCGAGATGATTCAGGACAAAGAAGGGGGGATGCCCGCCGTCCGCACAATGAGTGAGATTGCCGGAAGTACTGTGATGCTCATCGCCGCCGAATACCTCAGCAGCCATAACGATGGCAAAGGCATCATCCTGGGTGGGGTAACGGGCGTTCCCTCTACCAAAGTGGTGGTCATCGGGGCGGGCACCGTGGCGAATTGCCACCCGCACCGCCCTCGGCCTGGGAGCCGAAATAAAGGTATTTGACCGACAAATCTACAAATTAAGAAGACTCAAGTATTCTGTAGGCCATCACAATCTCTATACCTCCACCATTGACCATATCACCCTAAGTGAATCCATTGCCCGGGCCGATGTGGTCATTGGGGCCGTGCGGGCCGATAAGGGCCGAAGTCCCATTATCGTAACCGAAGAAATGGTGCGCCGGATGAAACCCAATTCGGTCATTATTGATGTTTGTATTGACCAGGGCGGCTGTGTGGAAACTTCAGAAATCACCAATCTGAAAAACCCGGTTTTCAAAAAGTATGGCGTTATCCATTATTGTGTGCCCAATATTGCTTCCAGGGTTTCTCGTACTTCCTCTACCGCGCTCAGCAATATTTTTGCCCCTTACCTGCTCGAAATCGGAGAAAAAGGCGGGGCCGACGAGATGATTTTTTCCAATAAATGGTTTATGCACGGGGTTTATGCCTATAAAGGCAGCCTGACCAATGGCGACCTGGCCAAAAAATTTAATATGCCCCACAAAGACCTGGGCTTGCTGATGGCTGCTCGTCTTTGAATTTACAGCCACCTTCTCCTCGCTTCCAACAAAAAGATAAGCTCGGGCAAGTATTTTTTGGCTTATCCCAATTTTGCGTCTTCAATACGCTTCTTTGCCACAATTTTTTTGGCGGCCTGGTTTAGCTTTGCAGGCGCAAATAGATAGAATATGAAGAAAATCTTATTTATAGACCGCGACGGGACTCTTATTTTGGAGCCGCCCACCGACTTTCAGGTGGATTCATTAGAAAAACTGACTTTTTACCCCAAGGTCTTTAAGAACCTGGGGCGCATCGGCGAACAACTGGACTACACCCTGGTGATGATTACCAACCAGGACGGCCTTGGCACACCTTCTTTTCCGGAAGAAAACTTTTGGCCCGCTCATCAAAAGATGATGCAGGCTTTTGAAAATGAGGGAATTCATTTTGAGGCTGTCCACATTGACCGAAGCTTTGAGCACGAAAACGCGCCTACGCGCAAGCCCCGCACGGGTTTGCTGACGGCCTACCTCAATAATCCGGCCTATGACCTGGAACATAGCTTCGTGATTGGCGACCGGTTTACTGATATGGAACTGGCGGCCAATTTGGGCTGCCGGGCAATACTAATGCAAGACCCCAGCCGCGAGTGGCACTTTCCCAAGCCCGAAACCGAAGAGGTGGTAGATTTAATCTCTGCCGATTGGGACGAGGTCTATGCCTTTTTGCAGGATTTGGAAAATATGCATCCGGCCCTTGAACGCCGCGCCAAAGTGCAAAGAAAAACCCTGGAAACCGACATTCTGGTGGAACTGCACCTGGACGGCGAGGGCAAATATCATCACCAAACGGGGCTGGGTTTTTTTGACCACATGCTGGACCAAGTGGCCAAACACGCCCGCCTCGACCTGAGCATAAAGGTCAAAGGCGACCTCCACATAGACGAGCATCACACCATCGAGGATACTGCCCTGGCCCTGGGCGAAGCCTTTGCCAAGGCCCTGGGCAATAAAAAAGGCATCGAGCGCTATGGCTTTGCCCTCTTGCCGATGGACGAAGCCCTGGCCCAGGTAGCCCTGGATTTTTCGGGAAGGCCCTGGCTGGTTTGGCAGGTGGGCTTCCAGCGCGAAAAAGTGGGCGACTTCCCGACCGAAATGGCCTTTCATTTTTTTAAATCTTTTGCCGATGCGGCCCGCTGCAACCTGAATATCCAGGCTCAGGGCCAAAACGACCATCATCTCATTGAGGTTATCTTCAAAGCTTTTGCCCGTAGCCTCCGCACGGCCCTTCGCCGAGACCCGCACCACCGGGATTTGCCTTCTACCAAAGGCGTACTTTGAGCAGCACAGCAGGCGGCTTCTCTAAAAGAAAAGAAAGAAAAAGCGAATCATATTTTTCAAAAAATTTGCTAACTAGCATGTTCTTATCCATTTTGAACCTATTTAATTGAACATGAGAAAACTTTACATCACGCTTTGGGGGGTTTGTCTGGCCAGCATAGTATGGGGTCAAAATGCCCGGATTCCTTCTCCCGAGGAATTCCTGGGCTATCCTTATGGCTCCCGTTTTACTTTTCATCACCGGATGGTGGATTATTTTGAAGAGGTAGCCAAAAATTCGCCTTTTGTGAAGCTTCAATACTATGGCCAAACGACCGAGGGCCGCCCCCTGTTGGTGGCCTATGTGTCAAGCCCCGAAAACCTGGCCCAACTCGATAATATCCGACAAAACCATCTTCAAAGAGCCGGGTTTTTAAAAGATGCGCCTTCGGCCCCTTCCCGTGCAGTGGTCTGGCTAAATTTTAATATTCATGGCAATGAGTCGGCTTCTACCACAGCCGTAATGCCCGTGCTGTATAGCCTGGCTACCCAAAGCCGCCCCGAAATCGCCGAATGGCTCCGCGAAACGGTGGTCATCCTTGACCCTTGTGTAAACCCGGACGGCTATGACCGCTACGTCAATTGGTATCAGCAACAATTAGGCTCCCAGCCCGACCCCGACCCCTCGGCCCGCGAACACCGCGAACCCTGGCCCGGCGGGCGCTTTAACCATTATCTTTTTGACCTGAACCGCGACTGGGCCTGGCAAACCCAGCACGAAAATCAGCAGCGCATCGCCCTCTATCGCCAGTGGATGCCCCACGTCCACGTTGATTTTCATGAGATGGGCTATTTAGACCCCTACTTTTTTGGCCCTTCGGCCAAGCCTATTCACCAGGATGTAACGGCCTGGCAAAGGGAGTTTCAACGCCTCACCGCCCAAAACCACCAGCGGTATTTCGACAAAGAAGGCTGGCTCTATTTTGGCCAGGAGGTGTATGACCTTTTTTACCCCAGCTATGGCGATACCTATCCCATGTTTAATGGTGCGGTGGGCTTTACCTACGAACAGGGCGGTTCGGGCCGGGCCGGGGTCAAAATAGCCCGACCCTCTGGCGATACCCTCACCCTCTATGACCGTTACCTCCATCACTACACCACGGCCCTTTCTACCGTAGAAATAGCACACCTACACCGCGAAAAGCTCATCCGCGAGTTTGAGCGTTATTTTCAGGAAAACCGCACCCGCGCCTTTGGCCCTTATCAGACCTTTGTGGTCAAAGGTCAGCAAAACCCCGAGCGCCTGGCCCGGCTCAAAGCCCTGCTCGACCGCCAGCAAATCGTGTATGGCGCGCCCAAGCTGACAGGCAAGCCCCTGAATGGCTATGATTTTTTTCGCCGCAGCAAGCAGTCTTTTACCCTCGAGGCCGAAGACCTGCTCATTTCCTGCCTGCAAAACCAGGGGCGCTTGGTCAAGGTCTTGTTCGAGCCCGACAGCTATCTGGAAGATTCCCTCACGTATGACCTCACGGCCTGGGCCTTGCCTTATGCCTACCAGTTGGAAAGCTATGCCCTGACCGAAAAGCTGGAAATGCAGGAGCTCGCCCGGGCTACAGCGCAAAAAACACCTGCACCAGCAGGCAATATTTATCTCCTGCGTTGGCAGGGATTGGGAAGTGCGGCCCTGCTCGGCGAATGGCTGACCGCCGGAGGCAAAGCCAAAGTGGCCGATGAGCCTTTTGCTTTGGAAGGCCAAAACTACGCCGCCGGCACAATCCTGTTATTGCCCGAATTCCAGTCTTCACCCCAGGCTGAGCAGCTCCGGCAATTGGCCCAAAAACATCAGCAAGACCTACACCCTGTATTAGGAACCCAAATGAGCCAGGGTAAAGATTTTGGCTCTTCGGTCTATAGATTTCTCAAAAACCCTCGGGTGGCCCTGGTGATGGGAGACGGCGTTTCGCCCACAGATGCCGGTAGTACCTGGTTTTTGCTGGAGCAAGAACTCAAAATACCCCTCACCCGCCTCGAAATCACGCAGTTAAGAAAAATAGACCTCAGCCATTACGACTGGCTGTGCCTGCCTTCGGGTGATTATGCCGACTATCGCAGCATCCTGGAAGAATATCTCAATAATGGGGGCAAAATCGTGGCCCTCGATGATGCCCTGGATTCATTCGCTGATGCCAAGCCCTTCAAGCTTAAAAAAGTAGAGGTCAAAGAAGAAAAAGCGACCCCCACCAAAGGCGAGCAATTGCGCAAATACCAGGATCGCCAGCGACAAAACCTGACCGAAGACCTGGCCGGAGCCATCTATAGGGTTAGGCTCGATGCCAGCCATCCCCTGGCTTTTGGTATGGGCGATGCGTTCTTTACCATCAAAAACAACCGGGCTCAGTATGCTTTTTTGCCCGAAAGAAACTGGACGGTGGGTTTTTATCCGGCCAAAGCCCACGTAACGGGGTATGTAGGGGGTTTGCTCAAAAATAAATTTGACCAAACCCTGGCCATCGGGGTCGAAAACGTAGGCCAGGGAAAGATTGTGTACTTCAGCGATTCGCCTTTTTTTCGCAATTTCTGGGAAAGCGGCAAACTGTTTATGGCCAATCTGATTTATTTCTTGTAGAATAAATGCCAAGGGCAACCGAAGGCTTTTGGGCTGCCCTGGTAAAAAAGCGAAGAAGTATGGAAAAATAGCGGTGATTGCTGGCGCCACCGGGCTAACGGGCACTTTCCTGCTCGATTTTTTGCTGGAAGACCACTATTATGATAAAATAGTGGTACTTAGCCGCCGAAGCACCGGACGGAAAGTGCCGCATTTAGAGGAACATTGTCTTGATTTTGAACAATTGCCGCAATTATCCCTGCCCTATCCGGTGCAGGATGTCTTTTCTTGCCTGGGAATTACCCGGCGCCGGGCAGGCTCAGTAGAGAAAGCCCGCCGGGTAGAATATGATTATCCGCTGCAACTGGCCCAATGGGGGCTGCGCCACGAGGCCCGGCAGTTTTTGTGTGTGAGCAGTCAGGGGGCCAATCCACAAGCCCGGCATTACTACTTTCGCACAAAGGGCCAGTTGGAAGAGGCTTTGAAAAGCCTTGCTTATCCCACTTTGCATCTGTTAAGGCCCACCCTCCTCACTGGGCCGCGCAACGAAATCCGCCTCGCCGAGAC
>JAAUUB010000220.1 GCA_012031215.1 Microscillaceae bacterium
AACCAGCCGTGGGAGTACCTATCCTTGAGTATGTGGTGAAAACACCAGCCTACTTATTTGCAAAGCAAGTAAGTATTAACAAAAAAATAAAACCATTATCAGTTAGCAGTTTTACAAACGCTTCCTGGCCGCATATCAGCCATAATTGCAATGAATGTCCAATAGCTTTTCATTCAGCCATTTCGCTTGAGTACCAAAAACAGTTTTCTCATACCCCCTTGTCTGTGAAAAAATTAGAAGCCTTGCCCATCCCTAAAAGCCCCGGGAGGGGCATAGGCTTTTTTTCAAAATCTGCTTTTTTAACCCGTCTTGCCCCGCAAAGTCCTGTTCCAAAGCTGGTAGTTTTTGCTTGCGTTACATTCCAATATTTTGTATTTTGGCCAAAAGGTTTTGGACAATCGTTGCATCCGGCAGCCAGACCAAGGCCCACTATTTTCCTTAATTATCAATTAAACTTGAAGTATGTCAAAAGATTCGTATTATTTCAGTGAGGAGCACGAACTCTTTCGTCAGGGTTTGCGCCAGTTTCTCGAAAAAGAATGTATTCCCCACATCGACCAATGGGAAAAAGACCAAAGAGTTCCTAAAGAAATCTGGAAGAAATTTGGGGAAATGGGCTACCTCGGCATCAATCTGCCCGAAGAATACGGCGGGATGAACGCCGATATTTGGTATTCGGTCGTGTTTTTGGAAGAACTGTCCCGGTGTTGGTCCGGGGGCTTTTCCATCATTCCTACGGCCCACCAATACATGGCCATTACCTATGTTGCCAATATGGGCAGCGAATTTATGAAGCAAAAATACCTGCGGCGGGCCATTGCCGGCGAATGGATTGCCTCCATTGCCATCACCGAACCCAATGCTGGCTCGGATGTAGCCAATATTCGCACCACGGCCCGGCGCGAGGGCGATGCCTATATCGTGAATGGCTCCAAAATCTTTATCACTAATGGTGTCTATGGTGATTTTTTGGTAACAGTCGTCAAAACCAATCCCGAAGCGGGCACAGCGGGCTTCAGTCTGTTGGTGATAGACCGCCAGGCGGAGGGGGTATCGGCCAATAAACTCAATAAACTGGGCTGGCATGCTTCGGATACTGCCGAACTATTCTTTGATAATGTCCGGGTGCCTGCCGAAAACCTCATTGGCGAAGAAGGAAAGGGCTTTTATTACCTCATGGGCGGGCTGCAACTGGAAAGGCTGGTGGGGGCCGTAGGGGCGGTGGCTGCCTGCGAGTTTGCCCTGCAATACGCCCTGCAATACATGAACGAGCGCGAAGCTTTTGGCCGCAAAATCAATAAGTTTCAGGCCCTGCGTCACCGCATTGCGGATATGGCCGCTGAGATAGAAGCCACCAAATATTTTGTGTACCACGTCTGCCGGATGCACCAGGACGGCAAATACGCGGTCAAAGAGGCCTCTATGGCCAAATTGCTGGCCTCGGAGCTATCCGACCAGGTGATGTACAAATGCCTGCAGTTTTTTGGTGGCTATGGTTTTATTGAGGATTATAAAATCGCCCGAATGTTCCGAGACAGCCGGGTAGGCACCATTGGCGGTGGTTCTTCGGAGGTGATGCGCGAAATCATTGCCAAAATGGTCATTGATGATGTGAAGTACCAAAGCTTTATTGGCCACCAAAGCCCGGCCCCGGCCTTGCCTTAATTTGCCCTCCGGCATGCCCTTCCCGATTTGCCTTTGGCTTCGGGGGGGCGAAGCCAAAAAATTTTCGCTATCCTTCGCCCTCAAGCCTCTCCCGAACTACAAACCCATCAGGAAGGCAGTTCATTTTTGATTGCTTGCAGTAGCTGGTCGCCGCCCCGGTTCAGTAAGGTCTGCGCCAATTGATGGCCCAATTGCCTGGCTTCGGCAGGCCGTGCCTGTTGGCTTTCCTGAATAATGGTTTGCCCATCCAGAGAAATGATGCCGCCATGCAGCGCAATCGCATCGTTTTGCCACTGGGCCAGCCCAAACACGGGCACACTACAGCCGCCTTGCAGGGTTCTCAAAAAAGTCCGTTCCGCCCAAAGGCAAATCTCGGTGGCTTCGTGGTTGACCTGTTGGCGGATGAAGTGCCTTTTTCGGCGGGCAAGGCCGTGGAGGCTTCCAGTGCAATACTGCCTTGCCCTACCGCAGGCGTAAAAACTTCCAAAGGCAAGTGCTCAGCAATATGGTGAGTATAGCCCATCCGATGTACCCCCGCAAAAGCCAAGAGCAGCGCAGTATAATGCCCTTCCTCGAGTTTGCGCATCCGGGTTTGCAGATTTCCGCGCACATCGCGAATTTGTACCTCTGGATAGTGGTGGCGTAAGATGGCGGTGCGTCGGGTAGAAGAGGTTCCGATGACCGCCTTTTCGTCCAGCTCGGCCAGTGTTAGTCCCTTTTCAAGGCTTACCAGCACATCTTGGGGGTTTTCCCGTGGCCCAAAGGCAATAATTTCCAGGCCCTCGGGCAAGATCGAGGGCAGGTCTTTGGCACTGTGCACGGCCAGGTCTATGTCCTGACTGAGTAGTTGTGCCTCAAGCTCGGCCGTAAAAAGGCCTTTACTGCCGATTTTTGCCAGGGCCTGGTCCAAGATTTGGTCGCCTTTAGTTTCAATGAGGACAATTTCTACCGTCGCGCCCCCTGCCTGGAGTCGCTCGGCCACATAATGCGCCTGCCAAAGGGCTAACTGACTACCTCTTGTACCAATGCGAAGGTGCATTCTTCTAAGTTTTTAAAAGAAATTTGAACAAATTCATGGGGCAAAAATGCTTAGATCCAAGCCTGGGCCCGGATATATTCCGCAATCTGCACGGCATTGGTAGCGGCTCCTTTGCGCAGGTTATCGGCCACAATCCAGAGATTGAGCGTCTTGGGCTGGGTTTCATCCCGGCGGAGCCGGCCCACAAACACCTCGTCTTTGCCATGGGCCCAGATAGGCATCGGATACAGGTTATTTTGGACATCGTCCTGTACAATTACACCCGGGGTGTTTTCTAAAATATTCCTTACCTCGGCCAGGTCATATTCCTGCGCAAATTCCACGTTGAGGGCCTCAGAGTGTCCGCCAATGGCCGGAATCCGCACGGTGGTGGCAGTGAGGCGGACTTGTTCATCACCCAGGATTTTTTTGGTTTCGTTCACCATTTTCATTTCCTCTTTGGTGTAGCCATTGTCAAGAAAGGAATCAATGTGGGGCAAGACATTCATGTCAATCGGATGGGGATAGACCATAGGCCCCTTTATGCCTGCCCGCTCGTTCATCATTTGGGTAACGGCTTCTTTGCCCGTTCCGGTTACACTCTGATAAGTAGAAACCACAATCCGGCGCATTTGATAGCGTCGATGCAGGGGGGCCAAGACCATGACCATCTGAATAGTAGAGCAATTTGGATTGGCAATGATACGGTCTTCGGGACGGAGCACGTGGCCATTGATTTCGGGCACAATGAGTGGGCGGTCGGGATGCATCCGAAAAGCCGAGGAATTGTCAATGACCCTTGTGCCTACGGCGGCAAAAGCAGGCGCAAAATCGAGCGAAACCGAAGCCCCGGCCGAAAAAAGAGCAATATCCGGCTGCCGGGCAATGGCTTCTTCCATGCTGAGAACAGGATACTCCTGACCCAGATAGGTCAGATTTTTGCCAAGGGATCGCTCTGAGGCTACCGGCAAAAAGGCACTGATGTTAAATTTTCTTTCTTCCAAAACCTGGCGCATCTCCTGGCCAACCAGGCCAGTGGCACCAACAAGGGCTAGTTTCATAAGCAATGGCTTAAAATTCTGAATCAAAAAGGCAAAGTAAACAAAACTAATGGAAAAGGAATAGAAGCTAACAAACAGATGCCACAATTTGCCGCATAAAAACCTGCTTTTTATGCCCCTTCGCCCATCTTAGGGGGCTTCGGCCTCAAAAATTTTCTGCCCCTCCGGTTTATTGTCCAGTTTCTCGGGCGTTTTTTTTATTCCAGGCATCTATTTTTAGAAGGGTGTTCCAGTTTCGGGTCGTGATATCTTTTCCAAACCTCTTCTCCAGTGCGTCCATTCCTTTGGGCGTTTGGCTAAGGCGAAGGTCCAACACGCTGAAAATGGCCTTTTCCCGAATAGACAATACCCTAAAGCTTTGGTCTGGGGATTGCCAGGAAGTAGCGGCCTCCGTCGGGACTTCATACTTCAGAAATGAAACATAGCACCGCAGGGCTGGATGCATCAGCACCTCACGAAAGGGATTGGCCTGCACCAGGGCCGTGATTTCCTCTTCTGTTCTCAACATGACAGGGATAGAAAAGCCAAAAACCTTCTGCAGATGGGTTTCCAGCAAAGTGTTTAGGGTGTCGCTCCGGGCTTGTTCGGAGGCAAACACGATATTGCCTGTATTGAGAAAAGTATGAACCTTGCTAAAACCCAATTTTATCATTTCCTCTTTAAGCAGCGCCATAGGCACTTTGTAATGGCTGCCAATATTGATGCCTCTCAGAAATGCAATCAAGGTGGAAAATTGGTAAAAAATAATCTTTTTGATTTAGGCCACCAGCTCTCCAAACAAATCAAACTCGGTTGCCTCCGTAATTTTCACATTCGCAAAATCGCCCAGACGAAGATATTGTGCCTGCGCCGCAACCAACACCTCATTATCTACTTCGGGCGAGTCAAACTCGGTACGGCCCACAAAATAGCCGCCTTCTTTGCGGTCAATAAGCACTTTGAGGGTTTGCCCAATGCGGTCTTGGTTCAGCTCGGCAGAGATGCCCTGCTGCAGCTCCATAATGATATCGGCCCTTTCCTGTTTGGTTTCTTCGGGCACATCATCGGCAAATTGGAAAGAATGGGTATTCTCTTCGTGCGAATAGGTAAAAATGCCCAGTCGGTCAAAACGGCTTTTCTCCACAAAATTGTAGAGTTCGTCAAAATCGGCCTCGGTTTCGCCGGGATGACCGGCAATGAGGGTGGTGCGAAGGGCGATTTCGGGCACAGCCTGGCGAATGGTATCTAAAAGGGCTTCGGTTTTGGCGCGGGTGATGCCCCGGCGCATTTTTTGAGCATTGCATCTGAGGCATGCTGAAGGGGCATATCCAGGTAGCGGCAAATATTGGGATGGCGGCGCATCACGGGCAAAATTTCGGCAGGAAAACCCGCCGGATAGGCGTATTGCAGCCTAATCCAATCAATGCCCTCTACTTCGGCCAGGCGGTCGATCAATTCGGCCAGGTTACGCTTTTTGTAAAGGTCAAGCCCATAATAAGTTAAATCCTGGGCAATGAGGATGAGTTCCTTTGTGCCCTGGCGGGCAAAATGCTGAGCCTGATGCAGTAGTTGCTCAATAGGCTGAGACACATGCCCACCCCGCATTAGGGGAATGGCGCAAAAAGAACAAGGGCGATCGCAGCCTTCGGCAATCTTGAGATACGCATAATGGCGGGGGGTAGTGAGGAGGCGTTCGCCAACCAGTTCGTGTTTATAATCGGCTTTAAATTTTTTGAGCAGGAGCGGTAAGTCGCGTGTACCAAAAAAGGCATCTACATGGGGAATTTCCTTTTCTAAATCCTCGCGGTAGCGTTCGGAAAGACAACCCGTAACATATACTTTTTCTACCAAACCGGCTTCTTTGGCCTGGGCATATTCCAGGATAGTATCAATAGATTCCTGTTTGGCACTTTCGATAAAGCCACAGGTATTGATAATAATTACCTGGGCTTCATTTTTTTCTGCTTCGTGGGTGGCTTCAATGCCATTGCCACGCAATTGGGTCAGGATATTTTCCGAGTCCACCAGATTTTTGGCACAGCCCAGTGTGATAAGATTTACCTTTCCAGGGCTTTGGGTCTTTGTTTTCACCGCTTTTTTTGGGCAAAGATACACAAAAGAGGTGATTTATGGAGTAATCAATGCCTTGACTTAGCGCATAAGGGTTGCATGAAATTATAGAATTTCCCTTTTTTTGCAATCATGTCCCAAAAAATCAAGTTCTTATGCCTTATCCTCGTTTCGCTTTTGTTTTGTGTTTGCTTATATCGCTGAGCCTGCCCGCCTGCAACCTGCTCAATCCACCCGTAGTGGTCAAAGATGAGGTACCCGCCGGCACATTAACGGGAATTGCTTCTTATTATGGGGAAGAGTTTCACGGACGCAAGACCGCCTCTGGGGAAGTTTTTGATAAAGATAAACTAACCGCCGCCCACAAAACGCTTCCTTTTCAGACCCAGGTAGAAGTTACCAATCTCAAAAATGGTAAAAAGGTAAGTGTTCGCATTAACGACCGGATGCCCAAGACATCCAAGCGCGAAATAGACCTTTCGGAAGAAGCGGCCCGAAGGCTGGGCATGCTTCAGGACGGTGTGGTAAGGGTAAGTCTGCGGGTCCTAAAATAAGCCCCCGGTCGGGATTTTATCGCACAACACTGCCCGGCCCAAGGGCTTCACCAGGGCGCACAAATACCAGCCTGCCTGTGGCATCTTCGGCCATCAGAATCATTCCCTGCGAGGCAATGCCTTTCATATTGCGGGGGGCGAGATTGGCCACCAGGCACACTTGCTGCCCAATGATGGCTTCCGGCTCAAATTGTTCGGCAATGCCGCTCACCACCGTCCGGGTATCCAGACCGGTATCCAGGGTTAGTTTGAGGAGTTTTTGGGTCTTGGGCACCCGCTCGGCGGCCTTGATAGTGGCTACACGCAGGTCTATTTTGGCAAAATCATCAAAAGTGATTTCCGGCTTTTGGGCTTCTACTTGCTTTTCGGCTTCCATTTTGGCTTTTTTATTGGCTTCCAGTTTTTCCATTTGCCGGGCAACGGTGGTGTCCTCTATCTTGGCAAACAAGATTTCGGCTTTGCCCACCTGATGGCCCTGCGGCAATAAATCAATCTGCCCCGCCTGGCTCCAGGCGGCATTTTCCAGGCGGATCATCCGGCAGATTTTTGGGCTGTATGCGGCAAGAAAGGCTCCGACAAAACCCCAAGATTGGCCACTACCTGCAGGCTCAGGTTCAGGATGGTCGCAATACGGTCTGCGTTGCCTTCGGCATCGGCCTTGTGCAATTCCCAGGGGGCCGTTTTCTGTAAATATTGATTCCCCAGACGCGCCAGGTCCATCATCAGGGTTTGTCCTTCGCGGAAGCGATATTGACAGATGGCATCGCCAATGCGGGCCGGGAATTTTGCCAATTGCTGTACCAAATCCTGGTCTTCTTCGGTCATTTCGGCCCGGCCGGAACCTGGCCCTCGTAATATTTCTCGGTCAGGGCCAGCGGACGGCGCACAAAATTACCCAAAATATCGGCCAGTTCGCTGTTGTTGCGCGTCTGAAAATCTTTCCAGGTAAAGACACTGTCTTTGGTTTCGGGGGCATTGGCCGTCAGGACATAGCGCAAGACATCTTCCTGCCCCGGAAAATCCTCGAGATATTCGTGGAGCCAGACCGCCCAGTTGCGCGAGGTAGAAATTTTCTGGTCCTCGAGGTTCATAAATTCATTGGCGGGCACATTTTCGGGCACGATAAAATCACCGTGCGCGTGGAGCAATACCGGAAAAATGATGCAATGAAAGACGATATTGTCCTTGCCAATGAAATGCACCAGCCGGGTTTGGGGGTCTTGCCAGTAGGTACGCCATTTTTCCGGGTCTTCGCCTTTTTGGGCAAAGTAATCTTTGGTTGCCGAGATATAGCCAATAGGGGCATCAAACCACACGTACAAGACCTTGCCTTCGGCCTCTGGCAAAGGAACAGGCACGCCCCAGTGAAGGTCGCGGGTCATGGCGCGGGGCTGTAGGCCTTGGTCTATCCAGGATTTGCATTGGCCATATACATTGGTTTTCCAGTCCTGGGCATGGCCTTCCAGTATCCATTCGCGCAGCCAGGCTTCGTATTCATTGAGGGCAAGTACCAGTGTCGGGTGAGCTTTTTACCAGAGGG
>JAAUUB010000221.1 GCA_012031215.1 Microscillaceae bacterium
AAATTAGCGCCTGTTTCTTTGTTTGCCAAATAGCTTTTGGCACTTTTGAAATGGAAGCATCGTTTATGTGCTAGGCTTTATGTACCTTGACGCGCGCAATATCAATAATAATCGAATGAAAAAAATAGCAGGTGGCTGGCTTCTGGTTTTTTTGTTGACATTACCCAGCTTACTCAAAGCCCAAATACTGGATAAGACGAGCGAATCGTACCGGGCCTCAAAAATGGAAGTAAGCGAAGGCGAAGTGATTGAGCTTATCTTTGAAGTCAGGATAGAAAAAGACTGGTACATTTATTCCTCTGATGTAGCTCCGGATATTGGCCCTATTCCCACCACATTTAGTTTTAATCCTCATCCGGGCTATGCCCTGGTGGGCGGGATTGTACCGATAGGCAGTAAGAAAAAATTTGACAAGACCTGGGAGGCGGAAGTTACTTACTTTGAGAAAGTGGCCGAGTTTCGTCAGAAAGTAAAAATTCTCAAGGCGAGCGCAGTCATAGAAGGCAGTTTTGAATTTCAGTCTTGTAGCAACATCACCGGCCAGTGCCTTCGGCCCGAAACCGTTGATTTTAAGCTTTCGAATTTTAAAATAAAAGCGGCACCAGCCCAGCCTGCAGATAGACCCGAAAAAGACAAAAAAAGACCGACCCGGAAGGGGAAGGAAGCGCAAACACATCAGCGGATTCTCCTGACCCGAAAACAAACCCGACGGCCAAGGACACGGCCAAAAATAACCCGCCCGACCAAACCGGGCAAAACCAGGGGCAAAAGCCCAGCCCGGCCGGAAAAGAAGAAATCTTTGTTGATGACTTGAAAGACCTTCCGGACGAAGAGGCCATTTCTTTGGCGAGTTTTATGTTGTTGGCCTTTCTGGCGGGCTTCGCCGCTTTGCTGACCCCCTGCGTGTTTCCAATGATTCCGATGACGGTTACTTTTTTTACCAAAAACCGCAAAAAGGCCGATACCTCCCAAATGACCGAGGCTCAAATCAAAGCCCTGGAAGCAGGCTATCGGCGCGAGGCCCTTCGCAAAGCCCTTTTCTATGGCTTTTCTATCATTGGGATTTATACCCTGCTGGGCACAGCCATCTCCTGGATAAATGGCCCGGCCTTTGCCAACTGGCTGAGCACCCATTGGATTCCCAATCTCTTTTTCTTTGTGGTCTTTTTCATCTTTGCCCTCTCTTTTTTGGGAATGTTTGAAATTGTATTGCCCAGCACCTGGGTTAATCGGGCCGACCGCGAAGCCGATAAAGGCGGTTATTATGGTATCTTTTTTATGGCTTTCACCCTCACGCTGGTTTCTTTTTCCTGCACCGGCCCCATTGTAGGAGCTATTTTGGTACAATCGGCTGGGGGGGCCATTATCAAACCCATTTTGGGCATGTTTGCCTTTTCTTTGGCCATTGCTTTGCCTTTTGCTCTTTTTGCGGCTTTTCCGACCTGGCTCAATAGCCTGCCCAAATCCGGGGGCTGGCTCAACAGTGTCAAGGTGGTGCTGGGTTTTTTAGAATTGGCCCTGGCCTTCAAGTTTTTGAGCATTGCCGACCAGGTCTATCACTGGGGCATTCTGGACCGGGATGTTTTCTTGGCGCTTTGGATTACTATTTTTGCCCTGATTGGGTTTTATTTATTGGGTAAAATTAGAATGCCCCACGATTCGCCCCTCGAAAAACTGAGTGTCTCGAGGATTTTGCTGGCTACGGCCAGTTTTGCTTTTGTGGTTTATATGGTGCCCGGTTTGTATGGGGCCCTCTCAAACCTTTATCCGGCTATTTGCCTCCGCAAACCACCATCGATTTTGACCTGGCAACCAATCAGGAAGTGGAGCGCATTGTGGCCCAAAAAATTGCCAAAGCCCTTCAGGAAGGGGAAAATAAAGTACAAACAAGACCAGCCGGAGCCCAGGAAAGTGTTGATTTTACCACCGTGCGCCATGCCGATTTGTTTAGACTGCCGCACGGGCTGGAAGGCTTTTTTGATTATAAACAGGGCCTTGCCTATGCGCAGAAGGTAAACAAGCCTGTTTTTATCGATTTTACCGGTCACGGCTGTGTCAATTGCCGGGAAATGGAGGCCACAGTTTGGTCTGACCCAGAGGTTTTGCGCCGCCTGCAAGAGGACTATGTGGTCATTGCCCTGTATGTGGATGACAAAAAACTACTGCCCGAAAAAGAATGGTATCGCTCTACTTACGACCAAAAGCTCAAAAAAACCATTGGCGACCAAAATGCCGATTTGCAAATTGTGAAATTTAACAATAACGCCCAGCCTTTTTATATCCTGCTCGATACCCGAGGGCAGCTACTGGCCAAACCCCAAGCCTACGACCTAAACCCAAAAAATTTCGTTAAATTTCTTGATGAGGGTTTACTCCAATTTGAAAAAAGAATGGCCCTGGCCCGGCAAAATTAATGCTGTGCAGGTGTGACCTTTGATGAATTTGCTTGTCTTTGTGCTGTAAAAAACCCACAAAACAAATAAGACGGGTTTCACAACAAAAAAGTGTATGACAATGAAAAGGTTGAGAAATTTTTGGAGTGTGTGTTTGCTGGTAACAGGGTTGATTGCTTCGGCCCAGGCCCAAACGGATGTGATTCAACAATTTGCTACTCAAATCAAAAGTGGCAATGCCAATGCGCTGATGTCTTTTCTGGGCGAAGAAATAAAGCTTAGCATTTCGGTGGGCGAAGAAAAGCAGACTTCGGGCAAGGTAGCATCGGGCAAACTGCTGGAGAGTTTTCTGGCCGCACACCCGCTTTCGGATATTAAATTTGAGCACCAGGGCACCTCGGGAACGGCGGGCTTTGCTATTGGCCATTTTACCGACCGGGAGGGAAAGCGTTACCGCATTGTGCTCAAAACGGATGGGCAAAAAATTGAGAAAATAGACCTGAGCGAAGAAAATTAATTTTTCTAGCGAATGCGTAATATTTGGCCCGCTTGCAATTGTTCCTGCTGGAGACGATTTAGGCGGGCTATTTCTTGAGGGCTTACTTGATATTTCTGGGCAATGTAAGAAATAGTCTCGCCTGGCCCGGCTTCATGATAAAGGTAGCCCCGCGCGGGCGTGGTATTGCCATAATGCCGAAAATGATGGGGTTTGATAAAAAATTTATCGCTCCGCATCTGGTGCGAGCTTTTAAAATCAAAAATCAGAGCCGGGTGCAAGGTATAGCCCCGATAGCGCACCTCAAAATGGAGGTGCGGCCCCGTACTAAACCCCGTGCTGCCGCCCAATCCTATCAATTGTCCTGCTTTGACTGTTTGACCAGCGCGAACCCTGTGCCGCGAAAGATGGGCATATAAAGTCTCCAGCCCATTATCGTGGCGGAGAATGATGTAATTGCCATAACCACTTTCATAAGTAGCCAGCTTGACCAGGCCATCAAAAACGGCAAAAACAGGTGCCCCCGTTCTTAATCCCAAATCAATGCCGTGGTGAAAAGTGCCCCAACGCATGCCGAAGCCAGAGGTCTTAAGGCGGGTATCCTGCAAAGGGGGGGCCCAAAGTTTATTCTTTGCCACATTATAAAGCTCAATATAAATTGGCTCACTCAGTGTGGCTGGAAGAAAGGCCTGGTGTTCGGCAAAAACATAATTCAAATTGCCCGTTGCACAAGCCTGGGCAGAATCGCTGGCGGCCTGGGCCCTTAACCCGGAGAGTGCTGCCAAATACAGCCCTAGCAGCAGCCATTTTTCTTTCATTCTTTCTTTTTCTTTTTGTCTGATTTCCCAAATTCGGTCTGGTACGGTTGTTTTCCTCTCAGCACCGGCTGGGGATTGTATTTTGGCAATAGATAGCCCAACGAGATAGAAAGTGTGTGCAGTTTGAAGTCACTGTCAATGTATCCAAAGCGATAGATAAGGTCAAGATTGTCGCCTCTTTGGGCGGCTTGAACCTGGTTGTTGAGGGCCCAGAAAAAGCGGGTTTCCAGGCTCAGGTCTCCCCCAGTTTTCAGAAAATTTCGAAAACGAAGCCCTCCGCCCAACAAAAGGCCATAGTTGAGGGCTTGCCTTTGCTTATCGTTCAGTAAATCAGCGGTTCCGGTGATGGGGTCTCGGCTTCCGCCTCCGTCCCCGCCCAGTTGAGGCAGCACATCTACCCGCTCCAGGTCGGCCTGGGCTTGAAAAGTAAAACTCAGTGCGGCTCCGGCTTGAATAAATGGCTGAATTTTGTTTCGCACTGGCTTGGCGGTTTCCTCATTTTGGCTAAGCCGAGGGGCACGCTTAAAGTGGTATTTCAATAAGAAAGGCATCATTATCCGGCTTTGCTTTTCAGTAAAGCTCAAATCGGCAAAATCCAGCACAACATCCGTAAAAAGGTAGCGAAGCCGTTCGTAGTATAGCTCCGGCACAAAAGAAAAGGATTGCCTGGCTCCGCCAAAGGGAAACTCGAAACTAATCCCTATCTGATAGCCCAACTCAGCCTGGTAATCGCCGCGTAACACATTGGAGCGGTCCAGGCTGAAATTTTTGGTCGTTTCTACCTGCCCCAGATTTGCACCCAGCCTCAATCCATAATAATAAGTAGGCCAGGAGCGGAGTTGATTATAAAGTTCTAAAAACTCCGGGATGCCTTTTTCCGGCTCACTCTGGCGGGGGTCATATTCCGGGTTGCTTTTGAGCTGGGCTTTCATAAAAGCTTGCATCTCGCTTTTAGCGGCGGCATTTTCATTGATGTAAAGGTATATCAGCACCAGATACTTATGGGCCCTGATTTTGTCCTCTTGGCCAAAATAACCCATACAATCGGGGAGAGGATTTTCGGTTGCAATAAGGTCTATAGTGCCTTGTTGGTATGCCTCAATTACTTTTTCTAGCTTTTTCTTACAATCATCATTTTGATTTTGTGAGAAAGCCCCGCTCCAGGCGAGCAAGCTACAGAAGAGCAAGACAAGTTTTTTCATGGCTTTTTAACATCAGTAGGTTTAACACCAGGGCCAAGACCCTGGCCGGGGCAGGTTTCTTCGTAATAAATTACACTTTTATTGGCATTCGTAGCGGCGGCATCTTCGGCCGTAGGCAAGGGCGAGACAAAACGCTCCCATTCATCGCGGCTGAGGTTGCGGGGCAGGGGGCAAATTTCTTTTGACATCTGGTCGGAGCGCACAGGCCAGGCGCGGACCAGGTTGTCGCGGCAGCCTGCCAGCAGTTTTTCACCATCCGGGCTAAACTCAATGGACCATACCCAGTCGCTGTGGTCTTTGAGGGTAATGGGCACCTGGTCCTGGTTAAAACTAAGACCAGGGCTGAGTTCCCAGATTTTCACGGTTTTGTCCCAGCTTCCGGTGGCCAGGCGTAGCCCGTTGCGGTCAAAGTCCATTTCGTTGATACGGGCGTTGTGGGCTTTGTTTTTAATACCCACTAGGCTTTGTGTATTAAGATTAAAGAGATAAAGATTGCCCAGATTATCCCCTATGGCCAGCAGCCCGGTTCTTTGGCGAAAGGCTAGTGATTCGGCATCCCCTGCCAGGCTGAGTCCCAGCGCTTGGTCTTGGCTTTGGTTGGGGCGGAATAAAAACAACTGCTTGCCTACGGCATACACCAGGGTATTGCCATCAGCCACGATAGCCGTGATTTTGCCCAAGCTACTACGGATTTTCTCCACTTGCGGATTTTGGCCCTCTACCCGAACCCGATGGAGGTTGCCCGTCTCGTCGGCCATTATCAACTGGTTTTGCCCCAGGAAAGCCAAAAACCAGATTTGCCCGGCCTGGCTATCGGCCAGGTTCAGGCGGGTGGGGCTAGCTTGCAGGCTGCCGCCCGCAAAAAGCTGCACAAAAGGATAATTGCCCACACAGGCCAGCCAACTGCCGTTATAGGCCAGGGAACGATGCACATAGCCCTGCGACAAAGAGGCCAGTTCGGTCCGGCTTTGGCTATCCCAGAGTTTGATTTGGCCATCGCTCCCGGCGGAATACACCTGGGAGCGGTCTTTTCCGGCCAGGGCCCTCACATTGGCACCGTGGCCTTTCAACTGGTTGTAGCTTTCGCCTTTGAGGGCACGAAGGGCATAATACAAGCCATTGTAAATGTCGGGGTCATTGGGGCGGCCCCCGCTACGGATATGAAAGCGATAGGCTTGTTCGGCCACTAAGGCTTTTTGCTCGGCATCATTCAGCTCAATTGATTTGATGGCCATTGCATTGGCGATGGAAAGCAAGCGCAATTTGTCGGCTTCCAGGCGAGCCAGGTCCGCCAGGCGTTTTTCAATGTCGGCCAGTTCTCTATTGAGGCGGGCGATTATGGCTTCCTTGGCGGCTTTTTTTTGGGCATTTTCGGCTTCAATGGTTTTGGCTACTGCTAGTTGTCTTTGCTTTTCTGTCCGTTCTGCTTCTAATCGGGCTTTTTCTTCGGCTGCAAAGGCCAAGTCGCGGGCTATTTTGGCGCTTTTGGCCGAATCAAGGGCGGCTTTTGCTGACTGCTCGGCGACTTTTGCCGACCGCTCGGCTTTATCGGCCAAATTTTTATTTTCCCCGGCCAATTTCTCGGCCTCTAGCTTTTTTTTCTCGGCTTCATTGCTTTTTTGCCAGGCGAACAAAGCAATGATGATGGCGATGATGGCCACCAGGACGATAATGCCCAGGAATAAATTGCGAATCCGGCGGCGGCGCTGGCGTTGATTTTCCAAGTCAATCTGCCTTTGGGCTTCGGCTTGCTTGCTGGCCTCCAGAAACCAAAGGGTGCGGTCAAAGGTAGGGTGATAGCGGAGTCCCCAGGCTTTGGTGGGTTTTTGTTTGTCGCGCCAGTCCAGGGCGATGTCCAGGTCCGGCGGCGACCAAAGGCCAGCTTGCCCTTTCTGATGCTTTTGAGCATCTTCGGCCAGGCGCAAGTACGTTTTTACCGACTCGGCCTCTTGCTCCACCCATTCGTGTAGGGTGGTCCAGATGCGTATCAGGCTTTCGTGGGAGATATCCACTATGGTATGGCTGAGCAAGGGTACTTCTTCGGAGGGGGTGAGCAAGCCCCGGTCTCGGCGACGAAAATGGTTCACAATGCTTATGACTTCGGCTTCGGTAGCCCCCACGGTGGTGGCAATTTCGTGAATAGGCGAAGGACGGCGTACGCGGCGGCCATCCTGGGTGATTTCGGTGATGGCTCGAAAAATCCGGGCGCAAATATTGCGTTGGTCGGGGGGCAGCTCATTGTAGGCTTCGTTGGCATGTACCGACAAGGCCTTCGCAATGCCCCCGATGTTTTCGTAATGGTGTATTTGAATGGATTGGTTGGGGTCAGCCGTGCGTTGCCATTCGTTCCAGGTGCGCATCAGGGCGTGTTGCATGAGGGGCAGTTGGTCAGGCGATTCGCCCAGGTCGTCCAAAATCCGGTTGACCAGCTCCGGCTGAATGCGGGCCGACATCACCTCCACCGGCCCTGCAATGGCCTGTTTTTTTTCTTCCCGGGTCATGTAGGGAATCAAAAACTGGCTTTGGTTAAGTTTTTCGGTAAAAGCCGGATAGCGCGAAGCATTGCCGATAAAATCTGAACGCATCGTAATCACGACATAGGTATTGAGCGGGGAAGCCTGCCCCAGGTGCAATAATGTCTCTACAAAATCTTGGGCTTGTTCGGGGTTATTTTCTGCATAGCGAAACAGTTCTTCAAACTGGTCAATGAAAAAAAGCTTGGGATTGGGGTTTTGGCTCAGGGCCTCCTCAAGGTGGGGCTTCAAATCTCCCTCGGGAAGGGCTTCGTCGCCCATCAGGGCTTGCCACAGGCTTTGCTGGGGCTTATCGCCGGGGCGTAAGTTCATGATTTGCCAGGCTTCTTCCGTTTCTTTTGCAAAGTAGGCAGCAGACCACAATAGATAAAGGAAGACTTGCCAATGCCCGAAGTGCCGATAACGGC
>JAAUUB010000222.1 GCA_012031215.1 Microscillaceae bacterium
ATGATGACCTGGCGATGACCAAAATTTTGGAAAAATATGGACCGGACACTACCCCGGCTGCTTTTTCCCAAATTATACGCCCCGGCAAGACCCCATTATCCCAGCCGATACTCCGCTTCCTTTCAAACCCAAAAATCTGCCTAAGGCTCCAAAGCAGATTTCTACGCCTTTGCCTTTTTTCCCGAAAGGCCGACAAAAAGACCGCGACAAAGGAATAGGAAGCAATAACTGGGCGGTGGGGGCAGAAAAATCGGCCACCGGATACCCCATTCTTTGCAATGATCCCCACCTCACGCTCACCCTGCCTTCTATCTGGTTTGAAATACAACTGGTGGCTCCCAAGCTCAATGTTTATGGCGTTTCTCTGCCGGGTGCGCCCGGAGTCATCGTTGGCTTCAACAAAGAAGTGGCTTGGGGGCTAACCAATGTTGATACGGACGTAACCGACTGGTACAGCATTACTTTCAAAGATGCCTCCCGACAACAATATAAATATGGCGAGGAATGGCGCGACATTAGGCTACTCATTGATACACTTCGGGTGCGCGGACAGGCCCCGGTGCTGGACACGCTGCTCTTTACCCATTATGGACCCATCACGGCCCAGGCCCACGAAGCCCAGGCCCCCTGGGTCATCCAGGACGGTATTCCGGCTGATTGCGCCCTGCGCTGGGTGGCCCACGAGCCGTCGCAGGAATTACTCACTTTTTATTATCTCAATCGAGCCCGAAATTACAAAGATTACCGCCAGGCTTTGACTTATTATACGGCACCGGCCCAAAATTTTATTTTTGCTGATGTGCACAAAGACATTGCCATTACCCCCAATGGCAAGTTTCCGCTTAAATGGCGAGAGCAAGGTAAATTTGTGCTGGATGGTAGCAACCCAGCCCACGAATGGCAAGGCTGGATTCCGTATGCCCAAAATCCGCACATTAAAAATCCTTCCCGGGGCTTTGTAAGTTCAGCCAATCAATTTCCAGTAGTAGATTCGCTCTATCCCTACTATCTCAACTGGGAATACGCTACTTTTGAACGGGGTCAGCGCATCAATGAGCGCCTGACTCAGTTGCAAAAGGTCAATCCAGATAGCATGCGTTTTCTACAATATGATGCCCTAAGTGCTTTTGCCCGCGAAGCCTTACCCTTGCTGCTGGCCGCTGTGCCACGAAATGCGCTCCAAGCCCAGGAGCAAAAATGCTTCGATTTGCTGGCCACCTGGGATTATCAGTTTAAAGCTGAGCAAATCGCACCCAGTATTTTTAACCAATGGTGGGCCAATTTTGCTAAAGCCACCTGGGAAGACGAACTGGCCCTGCCCCAAATGCGGTTTCCAAATCGCGAAATGACCCTTGGCTGGATGGCCAGGAATGACAGCCTGAATCCGGTGGTCTGGTTTGACGACCGACGCACGCCAGCCCGAGAAACGCTGGGCGAGCTGGCCCGCCAGACCCTACGACAAACCGTCAAAAGTCTCACAGAGAAATATGGGCCGCTGGGCGATGCCTGGCAATGGACCAAGGTACGAGCCACCCGTATAGACCACCTGGCCCGTATTGCCGCATTTGGAAAAAGCAATATCATAAGTGATGGAGACAAAACGGCGGTTAATGCCTTAAGCACCAGCAATGGCCCCTCCTGGCGCATGGTGGTAGCCCTGGGGCGCAAACCCGAGGCCTATGGCATCTACCCGGGCGGGCAGTCGGGCAATCCGGGCAGCTTTTTTTATGACAATATGCTCCAAGACTGGAGTCAGGGTCGTCTGGCCCGCTTGCTCTTCCTCAGCTCACCTCAGACCGAGAATAATGAAGTAGTCGCCAAGATTAAGATGAACCCTTAGGAGGTGTTTTCACGGGCTTTGTGGCGGTTTTGCCTTGTCTTGAAGCAGGCCTCAGGAAAACTTATGCCAGCAGGCTAAGCTTGCCTATCGGAAAGTTGACTTGTGAATGCCTTGACAGGTGGGCCTCAATGTCGTGAATGGTTGCTTTTTTGTGCTTATTTGAATAAAAATTAGTCATCGCTTTAAGCTTATCAAGGGTATTGGGCAGTGGGTTTATAGCCAGAAATGAAATTATTTTTAGGCCGTCCTTAGTTTTAGGTTATTCTTTTTAGTTTGCATTTACGCTTGCCTGCAACTTTCTTTTTCTGAACAAAAAACTGCCCCCTTGGCCCAAAGACTTTGCTGAAAAATCTTACTCCTAATAAGGAATTGCTGTGGCTGGTCTTGGCCTCGGGGTTTTCAAGGTGCTCAGTAATATTCTCCTTGCTCTATCTAAATTGTAATTTCTACTATTTTTTTGCTCCCAATTAGGCCTCTGAGCAAAAACTGTCCGAGCAAAGATTTTATTTGTGCCCGGCTTTGGTCTGTCGGGAAACCTTGCCTAGCTTTGAAATAAAAGAACATGCTTATATCTGTTATTCCCCGACTCCCTGCCTGTGATTTGCAGGAAACCAAAGATTTTTACACTCGATTATTGGATTTTAGCATTTTGGCTGAATACGAAAACTACCTCCTATTGGCCAAAGACCAGATAGAATTACACTTTTACACCGATGCCTCGGTGAATCCGGCCACTTCTGACCGCATGGTGTATATCCGGGTTTCGGAAGGACTGGCCACGCTCTATGCGGCCTATTGCCAAAAATCGGTTCCTTTGGCCCAAGAGGGGGCATTGTCCACCAAACCCTGGGGCCAGGAGGAATTTGCGGTTTTAGACCCCAATGGAACCTTGCTCACTTTTGGCCAGGCGATACAAAAGTAAGGCGGTCAGGAGAAAGAGGCGGCAAATGCCCCATTTACCATCCGGGCAAGGCTTTCGCCCGGATTTTGAAATGGTTTCGAGAGGCTGGTATCCACATTGACCCGGCTCATTCATTTTAAGCTTCCAGGGTTTTGCTCATTTTTTCTACATTGGCTGCCCAATTGCCTTCGCTGTGCTTGGCCCTTTCTTCATCATAATTGCTTTGGTAAATGCTTAGCTCGGTATCTGTTCCGTGTGGGACCAACTACTGGCATACCCAACAAGCGCGCATTGCTTTTATAAACCGACTTTTCTATTCACCTATCAATTTTTCTAACATTTCATAAAGTTCTTCGCTTGTCAGATTTTTAGCGATGATTATTCCTTCTGGATTAATCAAAAAATTGGTTGGAATGGATTGAACTCCATACAATATGGCTATTCCGTTCTGCTGTCCCTTTAAATCTGAAACTTGTGTCCAAGTTAAATTGTCTTTTGTTATCGCACTTTGCCATCTATCTCTTTCAGAATCTAAAGAAACTGATATAATTTCAAGGTTTTGGTTTTTGAAATGTTCGTATATTCTTATTAAGTTTGGATGTTCTTTTCTGCAAGGGGCACACCAACTTGCCCAAAAATCAAGTAAGATATATTTACCTTCAAAGTCTTCTAAGCTTATGCTTTGCCCTGTCAAGGATTGTTGGACAAAATTTTTTGCTCGGGTATTTACTTGTGCCGATTTAGCCCCTTCAATTTTAGCCAGAATATTTTTCCCATCGGGACTGTTTTTAGCCCACATTGGCAAGAGCGCAAAGTCTTGTTCTATTTTTGAATAGTCAGAGAAAAATGTAGTGTATCTGGAGAAAGAAAATAAACTTAGTAGTGATGTTTTATTTGCCTGAAAATAGTTGTAGGACTTTGTAATATCATTATTTTTTAAGCTATCAAAAACAACTCCTAATTTCTTTAACCCAACTGTATCATTCTTAGCGGATAATTCACCGTAAAGTGGAAAATAAGTAGGCCTTATTCTGTCATTTTCCGTCAAATATAAAAAATCTTCTTGTAGTTTTGATTTACCAACTGAGATTGAGTTATTTCTTATAGTAATATTTAAGCTATTGTTTGCCAACATGACAGAAATTGGTTCAACCTTATTACTGTTAATACTTATTGTTGCAGCAACTGGTTGAGGCAAGGTCTTGTTAAAAGTGAATTGTTTGCCACCTAAGTCTAAACTGTCCTTAAACATAATACCTGCTATTTCATATTCTATATATAGACTATTTGCGTCTGTATTGATCGGAAGTGCCACACTAAGTTCATAGTAGAACGGCTCTTGAGCAAAAATTATTAAGTAATTAAAAACAAGGAATACGAGAAGGATAAATCTTTTCATTTTATTATGGATATTGACATTTTAGGGTTATACAAAAAACAAAGGTTTTGAGAAAACAGAACTTTTAGCACTAAGCTTTATTAAATATATAAAACTTGAAGTTAGCACTTCTCTTTCCCCAAGATAAAATTATATTTTTAAACAAGTATTATTGACGATTGTTTTACCATTTTAAAATTTATTTTTCTTACACGATTTCTCATATTATAACTCGAGCTATCTGGCTCTCATAGCAAAGGCTACACCCGCAGTAATAAAAACATTGTTTGTTAGTAGTTTGGGCATACTTACAGGAACACCGGAAAAGCTGTTATCTTCATTTATGTTGTTATTGCTAACCTCTCCGTATTTCCAGCGATGGTTAAAAAAATGATTAAACCCTGCCTGACAATAATAAATGGCATAATAATGTAAAGTTCCTGATTTCTCGGATTTGGGCTGACTGCGAGGTGTGTAGCTAAACATTAAAGAAGGGCGAAAATTCAAAAAAGATAAGCGAGGATAAGGTGAGGAATAGTTTACTGCAATAGACTGAAAGGAAGACGGCACACCATCCAGGTCCATACGTGCATACCCAAAACCGATACCGCCCAATGCTTTTAGATTAATTTCATCTTTCTTGATTATCGTATAACCCGATTGAAGGGTAATATCAATAAGAAAACTAAGTTGCTTTTCGCTGCCGCTGTTATGAAAAGTAGGATTTAAGCCAATGGGAATTCGTCCAGCTTCATACATCAAATCAAATCCAAAAATTGTATGCCCAGTATTATTTTGACGCACCTGTGATAAGCCTTCACTCACAAGCCATTCATCTAAACCCTTCAGCTTGCTTTGAGAATAGCCAGTTTTCATACCCAGCCAAATTATATTTGACTCGAGTTTCTGAGGGGTTTGGGCGGAAAGATTTGAAAAGCCCAAAATAAACGCGATAATGATTAGTTTCTTCATTTCACTATAAGGTTCTTAATTTGTCGTCATGCCATTGACTATAAAAAGTTTCGGGCTTTGCGTACGGTCGGGTTTCGGAGCACCTTAGCTATCAATCTGCATTGAACTCTATACGATGCATAAAGCTTCAAGTTTGCACCTCAGCCTGCCTAATGCAAAACCTGTTTCAGTCACAATTAATCATTTTTTAGCTGCAAATTTTCCCATATCATTTTAAATGAATCCAGATTGTGTTTTGTTAAATCTTCATTGCCCATAAATATCCTGCCTGTCATTTTTGAAGGATTAAAAAACATAAAAGAGCAAAGCCCCGGATCTGAACCAGTATGACCGATAGCCCCACTCTTTGCGTACACAATGAAAATACCACAATTGGGTTCTTTTGGATTGATTCCTGTTACTGGTTTAGTCTCTGTAAAGTTTTTTGCATAAAATATTTTCCAAGAATTCTCATCAAGAATGTTTGATTCGCCCTTATAACCTTTGATAAGTGCTTGCAATAACCTGGTCAAATCAACAATATTCGTTTTCATCGCCCCATCGGGATAAGTAGCAAGGGAATAAAATTCTAGTGGGTTATCTTTTTCATCAATAAGCTGTGCATATATTTCCAATTGGTTTACATCATAAAACCAATGGGTTGTCTCATATTAAGAGGCTGAAATATATATCTCTCCGTAAATTGGTCAAGGGTATTTTTGATGTGCACTCGATTACATAAGCGGCAAGAGCTGCTCCAATATTTGAATAATTATACTCATCTCCTGCGGGATAGTTCCCAAAATTTCTAGTTGAAAATCTTTTTCCATTTTTATCCAAATAGGAAAGAAGAAATTCCTCTAATGATAGAGGTGATTTTAAACCTTTTGTATAAGCTTGTATGTAGAACTTTTCATTGTCTTTTATTCCAGAAGTGTGGGTTGCAAGATGTCTTAACGTAATTTGCTGATTATTTTTCAAGTTTGGGTTTAACACCTTAAAGTTTAGATATTCATTAATATCGGTATCAAGATTGACAAAACCTAGTTCATATGCCTTCATTAGTGCCAGACCAATGATGACTTTACTAACTGAACCAACGGATTGAATGGTAAGACTATCGTATTTTATAGTCATAGATTTGTCCCTAAAACCATTCGTCTTGATTTCGGTATAATCGGCATCGATAATACTTGTTGCATACCCCGTAAAGACAGAATCTTGTCCAAGAACTATACTTGAACAATATATTGATGCAATAATTGTAAAGACTATTCTTCTCATCAGTTTTTATTGTGGCTAATGTATTGAAGCTTTGCGAGGGTGGCGATTTTGAAGCACTTCACTGTCAGTCAATTACAAATATTGACAGTAAAACAAAGCTTGATTTAAGCACTGTACCGCCACTTTTGGGTAGGAGCTGTTATAGGCTGCCCTTCTTTTGATTCTTTTAGTCGTCATCATATCCTGCTTTAATGTCAAAATTATAGACTACATCATTTCCCGAGATTAGAACTAACACAGATTCTTTACTTTCATAGTCGCTGTCTTCCGGTCTGAACAATATTTCACCGTTGAGTTTCTTTGAAAGAATTTTGAAAAAATCAAGAAACAAAGTCCATTGATTTATACTTACAATGTCCTTCGGGTCAAAGTCGAGGTGTTGGTCAGAGTTAGTATAAAAGGCAACGGTAACTTGCGCTACTTCAAAAGTATAGATGCTATTTGTCTCCTTTTCGACAAGACTTACCACTTCATTCAAAGCCGTTTTTATGTCCTCAACACTTGTTTCGGAAACTCGAGTAGATGTCCAATCACATCCCAGATATGAGAAAAGAATTTTGCTTTTTATTTCTGACCAAATGTCCATTGTACAGCTTGCGTTTTTCAAGGTTGCCTATAACGGAAAAATGTTTGCGAAGGGTGGATTAAATAGCAATCCCTTGCCCTTCGTGCAAGGTTGATAGAAAGCACAACACCTATATTATGCACATCAGCCCGCCTTTTCGCAAACATAATGTTGTGGGCTGTGCATTTTTTATTCAGGTGCATAGTTTTCCCAATACGCTTTTGAACTTACAATTTTCGTCTGTTTGTGCACTGAAAATCTAAAGTCATTCGTGTTTCCTGTAATAACGAAATCTGCCAAACATTCGTCTGCAAGTTCCAAAATCATATTATCGTCCTTGTCTGAAATAAGGTCAAGTTTTGCAGTTGGCACAAACTTTTTGGCTTTTGTTTCTATATCTGCAAGCAAACTTTCAGCTTTACCAAAGAAGTCGGGAAACTTTGTAAATTATGGTCTTGATAACACTTCGTAATACTCGGACATTAGTTCTTCCGACACACAAAGTAAGAATTATCATCTACAAACAATTCATAAATGATTTTGTAAGGATAACTCCGTTGAATAAGCGAAGAAACAATAACATTGGTATCAACTACGATTTTTTGCATTTCTTACCGCCTTTACTTCTTCGTTTATTTCGTCCATAGTCATTGAAGATAGCCCGTATTTTTCGGCTAACTTTACGCACTTGTTTAGGTTCTGTCGCATCAATTCTCGGCTAATAAGTTCTACAAACTCAGTAAAAGTTAGACTCTCCTTGCTCATACCAAATTTGTTAAACTCTATATCAGAGATGGAAATATTGAGTGTTCTCATATCATTATATTTTTCGTTACTACTCAGGTAGGTTGATTACAAATTTAAAGACTGATTTTGAGATACTTATGTAAGTCCGTGAGATAGATATTATTGAAACAAAATAATACGTTC
>JAAUUB010000002.1 GCA_012031215.1 Microscillaceae bacterium
AAATCTGATATGGATTTTGTATTTCGCACATTTCCCTAAATACAAAGACCTAGACTATATATCCATTTGGATTTTATAAGGCTAAAAATTACATTCAAGGGTTTAATGCAAAGTTCGCTTTTGTATCTACTAACTCAATTTGTCAAGGTCAGCAAGTAGCTCTTCTTTGGCCAAATATTCTAAACAAAGATATTGAAATACGGCTTTGCTCACTTATCCTTTAAATGGACAAATAATGCAAAAGGTAATGCAGGAGTTACAGTCATAATATTGGGGCTAAGAAACATCAATTCTCAGCCAAAATATTTGTTTAATGGAAACATTCGGAAAGAAGCCAAAAATATAAATGCTTATTTGCTTGATGGAGCTAATGTTGTCATCGCAGAAAGAGCATTACCTATTTCAGACTTTCCTCAAATGAAAAAGGTAATATGCCGAATGACGGAGGTGCATTAATCTTTGATGAAACCATTTATCAAAGATTGGAATTAGAAAATCCAAACATAAATAGATTCATAAAAAAACTGCTTGGCTCGTATGAGCTTATTAACGGTGTAAAGAGATTTTGTTTTTGGATTTCAGATGATGAATTAGACAGTGCAAAAAAATACAAACCAATTATCGAAGCAATTGAAAAATGCAAAAAGCATAGGTTAGCTAGTGTAGATGAAGGCGCTAGAAAATTAGCAAAAAGACCTCACCAGTTTAGAGACTTGAATGTGGCTGTTGAAGCTGCTATTGTTGTACCAAGTGTATCTTCTGAAAGAAGAGATTATATCCCGATTGATATTATTGGTAATGATACAATTATCTCTAATCTGGCATTAGCCATCTACGATGCCCAACCTTGGCTTTTCGGCATTATCCATTCCAAGATGCACATGGTTTGGGTAGATGCGGTGGGGGGAAAATTAAAAACAGATTACCGATATTCAGCCAAATTGTGTTACAATACCTTTCCCTTTCCTGACATTACGCTCAGACAAAAAGAAAACCTGAACCTGTATGTGTTTGCTATTCTGGACGAAAGGGCCAAGCACCCTGAAAAAACCATGGCACAACTCTATGACCCCGATAAAATGCCCAAGGGTTTGAGGCAGGCCCACGAAGACCTGGACCGTGCCGTAGAGCAATGCTACCGCTTGCAGCCTTTTATGTCAGATACCGAAAGGCTGGAATTTTTGTTTAAGCTGTATGAAGAAATGAGCAAAAGCAGCCCTTTGTTTTCAAAGCAAAAACCAGCTAAAAAAACGAAGAAGAAATGCGGCTAGAAGACAAGAACAGAGAATATAAGAGCCTTAAAAAAGCAATTGGAAATAAGGCTAACCATCGCGACCTGGCAGAAACCTGCGTGTGCTTTGCCAATGGGCAGGGAGGGGCAATCATCATCGGCATTGAAGACAAACAAGACGCGCCCCCGGCTGTGCAAAAAATAAAGCAGGAGGACATCAACGCTTTGGTGAAATCGCTGCGGCAACTCACCGACGGCGTTAGCATCATCTCCTCCGAGCTTATCACGCACGCAAACGGCGGCGCGTAT
This sequence comes from Microscillaceae bacterium, assembly GCA_012031215.1. Lineage (GTDB taxonomy): Bacteria > Bacteroidota > Bacteroidia > Cytophagales > Microscillaceae > JAAUUB01. Next base: position 1,541 of record JAAUUB010000002.1, read on the forward strand.
TTCATCCTGAATATTCAACCCTCCACACGCGTGATTGCTACGACCTCTTCCGGCAAAGTTTTTATCCGAATCAGCGATAATTGTTACCCGGTGGGGAGCGACGAACTGACCAATCTGGCCGCAGAAAAAACCGCGTTTCAGTGGGAAATAATCACCGCCCAAAAAATAAAATTAGGGGATGCCGACCCTCAAAAAGTAAAAAATTTGATAAGCGATTTACGCAATTCTGAAAAGGTATCCGATTTTATCAAAGAAAAAACGGAGGATGAAATTTTGGCTTTTTATCAATTGCTGAGCCCCGAAGGTTTTTTAACCAACCTGGGCGTACTGTGGCTAGGCCGTTCCGCTCAAATAGCGCGATTGAGTTATCCAGTTACGGTTCAGTACATAGTTTATAACGATCGGGAAGAGAAGATTCGCAAAAAAGAGTGGCATTTTCATTTACATAGTCCCAAAGAACTCTTGTTAGCTATTGAAAAAGAGGCGGTTGAGCTGACATACAGTGCTGAATTGCCGGATGGTTTATTTCGCAAAAATATGCGTCAATATGCCCGGGAAGTGGTACGAGAGTTATTAGTCAATGCTATGGCGCACAAAAAATACACCATTTCCGGCGATATCTTTATTGAGGTTTACCCCGACAGATTGAAGATTACCAGCCCAGGAAGTTTGCCATTAGGTGTCAACTCGAGGAATATACTCCACGAACGCCAACGAAGAAATCCGCATCTAATTCAGCTCATGTCAGATTTGAGTTTGATGGAAGGCGAAGGCTCCGGCTATGATTTGGTGTATGAAAAATTGGCTCGGGATGCCAAACCAATGCCGGAAATAGAGAGTGATTTTACAAAAGTGAGTGTAAGCGTTTTTTCAAAAACAATGAACCCCGAAGTAGTCTCCATTTTGGACTATATTGACAAGCATTACACGCTGACACAGAAAGAATACATTACCCTGGGCATCATTGCCGCGCACAAAAAAATGCCAGCGACACAACTTGCCTCGCATTTGCAATTATCTCAAGACGACCGAACGAGAACCTGGCTTGGCACACTTCTAGAAAAAGAAATTTTGGTCTCTCAAGGCGAAAAGAAGGGGACACAATACTTGCTCAATCCTAAATTATTTGAGCAGGCCAGGCTGAACATTACACCCTCGCTAAAAACAATGGAATCGTACAAGTTAGAGGCACTGATAAAGGAGGATTTGAAATACAATGGCAAAAGCTCCATGAGTGACATCAAGAAACGAATGAAAGAAGTACCCGAAGCAGATATACAAAAGGCGATTTACAAATTGGTTGCCGATGAAGATGTAGCCGCATCGGGCGGAAAAAAATTTAGGGTCTATGAATTGGTTAAAAAAAAATAACCAAGAAATAAAATAGAAAATAAAAAAACATCAAACAACTGATAATCAGTTACTTAAACCGTTGTTCTTTATTTTTTTGACACGTTTTTTAAAAAATAAAACATGCCAGACTTGATAAAAGTATCCTACGGCCAAACCGGCAAAAGCAAAAAGACAAATGCTCTGGGAATGCGTGAAATGCAGGAACGGGCCTACAATGCCCGAACGGCTCAATACCTTTTGATAAAAGCACCACCCGCTTCGGGCAAATCAAGGGCTTTGATGTTTATAGCTTTGGATAAGCTCAAAAACCAAGGCATTAGAAAAGCCATTGTTGCCGTTCCTGAAAAATCAATTGGGGCCTCGTTTAGTTCTACCCAGCTAAGTGCTCACGGTTTTTTTGCTGATTGGTACGTCAAACCAAAGTACAATTTGTGCACCGCAGGAACGGATAAGAGCAAAGTAAAAACATTTTTGGAATTTTTGAAAAGTGATGATTCGGTCTTGATTTGCACCCATGCCACGCTGCGCTTTGCCTTTGATGGCTTGGAAGAAAAAATGCTCAATGACACCGTAATTGCCCTTGATGAATTTCATCATGTTTCTACGGATGGTGATAATCGTTTGGGTGAAGTCATGAGATTCATCATGGCCAAAACCAATGCACATCTGGTAGCGATGACGGGTTCTTATTTCAGAGGAGACAATGTTCCGGTTTTATTACCCGAAGATGAAGCCAAGTTTATAAAAGTTACCTACAACTATTATGAACAGCTAAACGGCTACGAATACTTGAAATCATTGGGAATAGGCTATCATTTTTACACCGGTCGCTACTTCAAAAAACAACCCGATAAAGAAATGTCGGCATTAGAAGAAATTTTAGACGAGCAGAAAAAAACCATCATCCACATACCAAGCGTAAACTCAGCGGAATCTTCCCGAGAGAAGTACGAAGAAGTAGGACATATTATTGATGCTTTGGGTGATTTGGAATCGCAGGATGAAGGTACGGGGGTGTTGTATGTGAAAAGTAAGCGTTCGGGCAAGATTTTAAAAATTGCCGATTTAGTGAATGACAATCCAAAGGAAAGAGACAAAATTTCCACTTATTTACGCGAAATAAAGACCCCCGATCATATTGACATCATCATTGCATTAGGCATGGCAAAAGAGGGCTTTGACTGGCCCTTTTGTGAGCACGCCCTTACTATTGGCTACCGAGGTTCACTGACCGAAATTATTCAGATTATCGGGCGAGCAACACGGGACAGCGAAAATAAAAGCCATGCGCAGTTTACCAATTTAATTGCCCAACCCGAAGCCGAAACCGACGAAGTAAAGGTTGCCGTTAACAATATGCTAAAGGCAATAACCGCGTCGCTTTTAATGGAACAAGTTTTAGCGCCAAATTTCAAGTTTAAAGTGAAAGATGATGGTGATGAAGAAGACGAAAAGAATGATGATGAAAACACGATAAGAATTAGAGGGTTTAAATTACCAACTTCCCAACGTGCAAAGGACATTATTGAAACTGATTTGAATGACTTGAAAGCACGAATTTTGCAAGATAATCAAATGCTGAAGGCAATGCCAGGTAATATTGAACCAGAAGTAATCAATACAGTTTTAATTCCTAAAATTATACGTGAGGTTTATCCTTATTTGAATGCAGAGGACGTAGAGGCCGTTCGTCAGCATGTGGTGGTGGATTCCGTGATTAAGAACAGTGTAATTGAAGAACAGGGCGGAAAGAGATTTGTACGTATGGCAAACAGTTTTATTAATATAGATGATATTCACATTGATTTGATTGACCAAATCAATCCGTTTCAAAAAGCATTTGAAATTTTATCGAAATCGGTAACGATACAGGTGCTAAAGTTGATTGACGAACATATTCAGTCTATCAAAATTGAGATGACGGAAGAAGAAGCAATTATATTATGGCCACAAATTAAAGCCTGGAAGGAAAGAACAGGGGAAGCCCCGGATATCCGTTCTTTTGACCCAAAAGAAAAAAGAATGGCAGAAGCTTTGATATTTTTACGTGAACTCAAAAGAAGAAAAGCGCTGAATGAGCAATAAGAAAAAAATATCCCTGGACGATATCTTCAGCGATGATGATTTTGGCTTGCTGGACTCCACAGCAAAGACATCAAACACGAAATCAGAAGATGAGAGATTAACAGAGGCTTTTGAAGAAATCAATGTTTTTGTTGATAAGTATAGCAGAGAGCCTAGTACTTCAAGCATGTCAGAATATAGCCTTTTGGCCCGATTGAGAAATATCCGGCAAAACGAAGCACATAAAATTACTCTAAAACCATTCGATAGACACAATCTTTTGGGAGAAGTTGAAATGCCTAAAATTTCTATCGATGATATTTTGGATGATGAATCAGGTTTGCTGAACACAGAAGGCGATTTATCTATTTTTAAGTACAAACATATTGTTGAGGAAGGTGAAAGAGCTGAGGCAGAATTTATTGCCCAGCGAAAACCATTAACAGAAGAAGAATTTAAGCCTTATGAAGTATTGTTTCAAAAAGTACATCAGGAAATCAAAGAAGGAAAACGAAAAATCAAACCCTTTCATAATATTGAACAAAACTTAAAAGTAGGGAGCTTTTATTTCATAGATGGGCTTATGCTCTATTTAAAAAGCGCAGAAACTGCTACAAAAACTCGAAAATTGAATTCAGGAGATCGAGAGCGCACTGATGGCCGAACTTTTACAATTTTTGAAAACGGTACATACAGTACAATGCTTTTCCGCTCCCTCGGGAAACAAATACAAAAGAGCGGTAAATTAATTACCAAAACATATGAGGAGATGAATAGTGATCTCTACATTCATTCAGAAATAATTAAAGAAGATGATATTCATACAGGTTGGATATATGTTTTAAAGTCTAAATCAAACCATCCTGAAATCTCTAAAATTGAAAACCTATTTAAAATTGGATTTTCTAAGTTGCCGATTGATGAAAGGATTAAAAATGCTAAGAATGAGGCAACTTATTTGTATGCAGATGTAGTGAAAGTTTTGAGTTATGATTGTTATAACAGGAGTGCTGATAAATTAGAACAACTGCTTCATAGATTCTTTGCCGAGGCCTGCCTAAATATCGATATTGAAATCATAAGTGGAAAGCGAATTGCTCCAAGAGAGTGGTTTATTGTTCCATTAGAAGAAATTGAAAAGGCGGTTGAATTGATTTTGAATGGACAAATATTGAATTACAGGTATGATAGAGTGATGGAAAGAATTGTGTCTAAATAGATAATTGGCTCTTCCCAAAAAAGCACTTACATAAAGCATCTGAGTTCAAGAATGAATTTATACATCGAAAAAATAAAAACTTCCGGATTGGTACCTTTTCCTCGAGGGCCAAGGCAAACAGTTTGGCATTTCCCAAAATAAATCCCACAACGCCGCCCACCTTCGCCCTCCCCACAAAAACCCCAAAGCAGCTTAGAAGACAGGCCCGTGGGTTTGGCGCATAAGCACCTTGGCCACACGGGGCATCCATTGGGCGCTGCGCACCAGGGCTTCGGTGAGGCGGGGGTGGCCAAACCAATGCTGGATATTGCGCCCGGCCCAAAGGCGTTGGGCAAATCTTTTTTGCCAGGCTTTTTGGTATTCTTGCTCGAGGGCGGCCCGGCTGAGTGTGCCGGCAAAGAAGTCTTTCACCAGGCTGGAGAGGACTTTGGCCCCGTGAATGGCCATGGCCATGCCATTGCCGCAGAGGGGAGCAATCATGCCGGTGGTGTCGCCGCACATCAAAACGCCCTGGCTCACCCTTGACTTGGGCAGGAAGCCTACTTCATTGATGACCAGGGGCTTGGCATACAAAAACTCGGAAGTGGCCCAGATATGGCGCAGGTAGGGGTTTTGAAGCAGCACGGCCTGCTCCATGGCGGCAATATTGCCGTATTGGCGCAGTTGTTCGCGGGTGGTGAGGTAGCAGAGGCAATATTTTCCGGCCTCGATGCGCGAGATGCCGCAATAGCCTTGCTTGAAATTGTGCAGGGCAATTTGGGCTTCGGGATGGGCGGAGGTGCGGATATGGTATTTGACCCCCACATAAGGAGAGCGTTTATAAAAGTAATCGCTTTGCAGGTCTTTGTCCAGGTGGCTTCTTTTGCCATAGGCCCCAATGAGCACCCGGGCCTGGAAGGGGCTGGGGGCCTGGTCGGTATAGGCGGCAAAGCCTTCGGAGAGGGAGGCCACCCGCAGCACTTTTTGGCCGGTGTAGAGGTGGGCACCCGCTTTTTGGGCCAGCTCGCTCAGGGCGGCATCCATGGTGTAGCGGCTCAGGCCAAAGCCGCCCAGGTCGAGGGGCAGGCGCAGGCTACGGCCACTGGGGGCACTGACCCGAAACTCGCTCAGGGCGACGGCTCCCTGGGCAAAGGGGTCAAAGCCCAGTGCCTGCAAGTAGGGCAGGGTTTCGTTGGAGATGTATTCGCCACACACCCGGTGAAAGGGATAGGTTTGTTTTTCTATCAGGGCCACGTGAAGGCCTGCTTTTGACAGTTCTATGGCGTTGACCAGCCCGGCCAATCCGCCGCCGATGATGAGGATGTCGTACACAATCTTTTTATTTTCTTAGCAAAGTGATTGTCAGGCCAATAAGTTTAGTGCTTTTCAGGTTTGGGGCTCCGGGTCGGCGATATAGAGCCGCACGATGCCCACGTCGTCATAGGGCAGGTAGCCATATTTTTTGTGGAGGATATTAAACTTACGGCTCAGCATGTTTTCCAGATTGCCATGGCCAGGTCGGTGAGCAGATAAGTGGCCGGGTGAATGGCATCGGTGGTTTCGGCTTGTGCGCTGCGGAAGGTCATCACACCGTCGGTGGCGATGCTCAGGTCGCGGGGGGCTTTGAAGCGATACAATTGTGTGCCGGTTTCCTGGTACCAGTCTTCAAAATCGAGGTCGAGGTGGTAGGCCATATAATCGGGCTGGTTTTGCTGGTCTATTTCTATAATTTCCCCGTCGACGGCCATCACCCCATCGCCCACAAAATGAAGGAGGGCTTTTTGGGCCGGGATATGATAGATAAGCAGTCCGAGGGTGGAGAGCAGCTCCAGCGTGTCTAAATTGAGTACGTGTTGGGTTTGGCGCAGGTCTTTGAAAAGCATTTCGAGCAGGTAATAGTGCAAATCGTCGGGGGTTTGAAAGCGCTCGAGGTCGAGCCGGGCGCGTCGCAAAGCCCGGCGCAGGAGTTTGCCCATGAGGGCGGAAGCAAAATGCGAATCCTGGCCTGAGGAGCATCCATCCATTACGGCCCCTACCCACCATTGTTCTTCCAGGCCCTGGATGAGTACATAATCCTCACAAAAAATGGGGTGGCCTTCGCCTTTTCGCAGCAGGGTGTAGGTATGAATGCGCATATTGCCGGGGGTTTAAAGGGAGAAAACAGCTTGCTTAATGTTCTACCAATTGCAGGTCCATGGTGCGTTTCTCGAGATTGGTATCTTTGATTTTGACCCGGAGGGTATCGCCAAAGACAATCATACGGCCGTGTTTTTTGCCAATGAGTCGGTAGTTGTCGGCATCCAGTTCGTAGAAGTCGTCGAGCATATCGCTCATTCTGACCATGCCTTCGCATTTGGTTTCGGTGATTTCCATATACACACCCCATTCGGTTACGCCCGTTACCACGCCCAGATAGACCTTATTTTGGTCTTTTTGCAATTGCATAAATTCTACCTGTTTGTATTTGATAGAGGCGCGTTCGGCATCGGCGGCGCGTTTTTCCATGTCGGTGGCGTGTTTGCATTGGGCCTCACACTCTTCGCGGTTGATGGAAGATTTCTGCTCGAGGTAGCGTTGGAGCAGTCGGTGGACCATCATATCGGGGTAGCGCCGGATGGGGGAGGTAAAATGGGTATAATGGTCAAAGGCCAGGCCGAAGTGCCCAATGGCTTCGGTGCTGTAGCGGGCTTTGGCCATGGTGCGGATGGCCAGGTACTGGAGCACATCTTGCTGGGGGGTGCCGGTGGTGCGGCTCACCAGGCGGTTGAGGGTGGTAGAGATGGCTTTGCCGGAGAGGGCCACCTCGTGTCCGAATTTTCGGGCAAAGACCGAAAAGTTTTTGAGTTTTTCGGCATCGGGTTCTTCGTGGATACGATAGACCATAGTTTTTTCCTGGTCATTTTTTTTGCCTTCCCGCTTGGTGTAGATAAACTCAGCCACATAGCGGTTGGCCAGCAGCATAAATTCCTCGATGAGGCGGTGGGCGTCCCGGCGTTCTTTGATGTAGATGTCAATGGGGCGGCCATTTTCATCCAGTTTAAAGCGCACTTCCTGGGTTTCAAAATTGATGGCCCCAGCCTGAAAGCGGCCTTTGGTCAGGGTTTTGGCCAGGCGGTTGAGGGTCAGGAGTTCCGGGGCATAGTCCCCTTGTCCGCTTTCGAGCACCTCCTGGGCTTCTTCATAGGCAAAGCGCCGGTCGGAATGGATGACCGTGCGCCCAAACCATTGATGATGTACCTGGGCCTCATCGTCCAGCTCGAAGACGGCGGAGAAAGTGAGGCGGTCTTCGTGGGGCCGCAGGGAGCACAGGTCATTGGAAAGTTTTTCGGGCAGCATAGGCACAACCCGGTCCACCAGATACACGGAGGTAGCCCTTTGGTAGGCTTCTTCCTCGAGGGCGGTGCCGGGGCGCACATAATGGGTAACATCGGCAATGTGAATACCTATTTCCCAGTGGCCATTCTCGAGCTTTCGGATAGAAAGGGCATCATCAAAATCTTTGGCATCGAGCGGGTCGATGGTAAAAGTGGTGATGGGGCGAAAATCGCGGCGTTTTTTAATTTCGGCTTCGGTTACACGGGAGCGAATCCGTTTGGCTTCCTCTTCCACTTCGGGGGGAAAGGTGGTGGGTAGGCCAAATTCGGCCAGGATGGCGTGCATTTCAGTTTCGTGCGTACCGGCCTGGCCCAATACCTGCTTGACCACCCCCACGGGGCTATTTTTTTCGGTATGCCATTCCACAATCTTGACAATGACCTTGTCGCCGTGTCGGGCTTCGTTGATGGCATTATTGGGCACAAAGATATCGAGGTGCATTTTTTTGTTGTCGGCCACCACAAAGGCATATCTTTCGGAGAGTTCTATTTTTCCGACAAATTCCTCTTTGGCACGGTGCAAGATTTCGACCACTTCGCCTTCGGGCTTTTTACCAGCGCGTTGGGGAAAAACCTTGACCTTGACCCGATCGCCGTCGAGGGCAAACTTGAGGTCATCTACATTGACCCATACGTCGGAGTCCAGGTCATCGCAAACTACAAAAGCAAAGCGGGGGTTCACAAAGTCCACAATTCCCTCATAAAAGGAAGCGGGTGCTTGGTCTTTGCCCTGGAAGTAGCCTTCGTCGGTCATGGAAACCTGCCCGGCCTGGGCCAGGGCCTCGAGGTCTTCCACCAGGCGGTTTTTATCGGCCCGGCTGCGCAGTCCCAGCAGGCGAAACATCTGGTTGATAGAAAAACCACGCTGTCGGTTTTCCTGAAACAATTGGTGCAAGGCAATACGAAAGCTGGCTTTCTTTTTTCCGCGCTTGGGGGGAGTAGAAGATTTGGGGCTGGGCTTTTCCGTGTTTTTCTTTTCTTTTTTGTTTTTACGCATTGTTTTTTGTCGATTATGGTCAAGGTTGAAAGCAGGAAGGAGGGCAAAACTAACTTGCGGTTCCTTAGTGAAGGTAAATATTCAACCTCTTTATCTTTATCAAAAATAGGAAATGGAAGGCAAATCTCCTACTTTTTTGGCCATCTCTCTTGAGAATGGCTTGGGTCTTTTTTCTCGGCTTGAGTACCGGGCTTGATGGCGGCAGATTAAGGCAAGGCGTGCATTTTTTCATAAAGCCGGCTTATTTTTTCGCGGGCGCGTTTGAGGCGCATTTTGACGGCGCTTTCGGTGAGGTTGAGGCGGACTTGGAGCTCTTTGATGCTTGTTTTTTGATAATATTTGAGGGTGAGAAGCATTTTGTCATCGGAAGGAATCTGATTGAGGAGTTCGTCCAGGAGTTGCAGATTCAGTTCTACGGGCAGGTCGGGTTCTGGTTCGGCTATGGTTTCGCTGGTCTCGAAGCGTTCGGGAGTACTTTCGCAGAAAAACTCCCTTTTCTGACGGCGGAGGTAATCGACGCTGGTGTTGTGGGCAATGGTGAAAAGCCAATGACTAAATCGGGCATCCTGTCTAAAACTGGCCAATTGCAAAAAAACCTTGATAAAGACCTCCTGGGCCAGGTCGCGGGCCGTGTCTTCATTTTTGACAAACCCGAGGCAACGTCGGATGAGGGCATTTTGGTAGCGTCGTACCAAGATACCAAATAAGTGAGGCTGAAAATGCCCCTGGAGTTGCTCCATAATGGCTTCGTCGGTCAGTAGCCCCACTTGGGCCAGCTTGGGTGCCAGTGTTTGTTTCATAGTTGCCTGTTCGATTGCGTTTTTGCCCGGGGCTAGTGAGCCCAATAAACCTTGCCGGGGCTATCGGGCCTTTTGAATAAGAAACATCTTTTTTAGGTTTTGCTTATTTTAGAATTTTTACTTTGTTTTTGATGAGCAGGTTGGAAGGCACAATCACTTCCCCCTCATCAGTCTCTAAGCGCACCGAAATGCTGCTAATTTCAATAATCTTTCCTTTTACATCGGCAACTTCAATAGTTTGGCCCAACTGAAACACCCGGCGGCTAAAAAAGTAGCCAGGATATTGCTCAGGATATCGCGGGAGGCAAAGCCATAGCCCAGCGCAAAAGAGAAAAAAATGGCACCCATGATGAGGCTCAGGTTGGTGGTGATGATATCGGTATCCATGCCTGCCTGTTTGAGGGTTGTGAGCCCCAGGATGATGAGCAGGATATAAAAAACAAAGCCACTGATAAATTTTCCGGCGCTCATGCCCAGAGTAGCAGTAGCGGCGCGGATAAAATCGCGCACAAAGCTAATGATATAGACCCCAATGCCGAAGATAAGCAAGGCGGCAAAAAGCCGGGGCAAGTAGCTTATCAGCTTGGAGATTTCTGCCGAGACGACTTCAAGGCCCAGGGTTTCGGCCGCCGTTACAATGAAAAGCAGATACACCGTCCAATAGACCAGTTTGCGCACCCATTCGCTGGGCTTGGCCATAAGATTCGCCTGGGAAAAATATTCGGAAAGGGGCGGCTTCTCAATGAGACGGTCAAATTTGATATTGACTAGAAGCTTCAGCACCACAAAAGACAAGGACTTGGCCACCAGCCAGCCAATGAGCAACAAAATCAAAGCCCCCAAGAAGGAAGGCAAGGCCTGCACAATCACATTAAGAAACGCCCCAAAAGAGGAGAAAAATAGTTCTTTCCAGGTTGAGAAATCTTTCATATTTCAGCAATACTATAAAATTGACTTTTGGGTGGGCTGTGATACTATTGGTAAAAAGCAGCCCTAAAGTTTAATATCCCTCCTTTGGCCAGGGCCCGCCATTCACCCTTCTCTTGCGGACTTTTCCGGAGGCTTTGCCCGCATAAAATTATCCATTTCCAGGTGCATAAGCACTTCCGACTGCCCAAATTTAGAGGTAAATAAATCCGTTACTTCCATAATCAGGCTCAATGTGTCAAAGGAATTCATGATTTCCTTTTCCAGATTTTCAGGTAGCTTTTTGTCCTGATTTATTTTTTTAAACAAATCATTCATAGCGTATTTCGGTTTTACTTTCTTCAAACAAACGGGCCAGTTTTTCTTTGGCTCTTTTGAGCCGCATTTTCACCGCACTTTCTCCTATCTTGAGGGTCTCCTGAATCTCTTTGATGCTCATTTCATCCTGAAAGCGCATCAACAAAATCACCCGGTCGCTGTCGGGCAGGTGTTGCAGGAGGCGTTCCAGTTCTACCAGGGTGATTTCACGCAACGAAGCCTCTTCGCGGCTTTCTTCATCCGTAGCAGAAAGCTGATGATGGGTATCTATGGTTTCGCCCTGAAAATCACGTCTTAAATTTAAAAAATTAATGCTCATGTTATATGCAATCGTGCTTAGCCAACCCCGGAGCCGCTCAGGCTCTTTCAGCGTAGAGAGTTTCAAAAAAGCCCGCAGAAAAATATCGTGGGTGAGGTCTTCGGCTGATTCCGTACTTTTGACCAGGGCCAAACACTTGTGATAAATCCAGGCGGCGTGTCTTTGATACAAAACCGACAATACCTTTTTGTCATTGGTTTGCAAAAAATAGCCTACCAAGGTCCCGTCGGTAAGTGTAGAAAGGTCTTGCTCCTTTTTTTGAGACATATACAGAATAGGATACTTGGCTTAGGGCTTTGGTCCCCCGGTTAAGCATATTTTTTTTAAAAATGGGCAAAAAAACGTAAATCCCCGGGCTTACCCGGTGTAAAGTGCGCTACCAAAAGGCTTGCTTTTGTTCATATTTGGCGATGGTCTCCCGGAGCGAAAGTAAATAATCGAGGTCGGCCAGGCCCTCCATCAGGCACATTTTTTTGTAAGGATTAAGGGCGAAGCTGGTAGCATGATGCAATGCTGGGATTTGAAACGTTTGGCTTTCCAGGTCAATCAAGCATTCTGTTTCAGGATGCGCTTGCACCGTCTGCATCAAAAAAGACAAAACCTCCTCGCTCACCACTACGGGCAGCAATTGGTTGTTCAGGGCATTATTTTGAAAAATATCGGCAAAAAAGCTGGAAACAACCGCTCGAAAGCCATAATCGGCCAGGGCCCAGGCGGCGTGCTCGCGGCTGGAACCGCAGCCAAAGTTTTTGCCGGCCAGCAGGATTTGCCCCCGATAGCGGGGATTATTGAGTACAAAATCCGGGTTGGGGGTTCCGTCTTTGAGGTAGCGCCAGTCTCGAAAGAGGTTGTCCCCGAATCCTTCGCGGGTGGTGGCTTTCAGATAGCGGGCCGGGATGATTTGGTCGGTGTCCACATTCTCGATGGGCAAAGGCACTGCTGTTGTACGGAGTTGTTTGAATAAGTTGGAAGGCATTGTTGTTTTTATTGACCGAAGATAAAATTACGCAAATGAAAAATAAAACCTTGTGTCAAAAGTACAATTGCTCTGCTGAGCATTTAGCTAAGTTGGGCCTCCGGCTGAATGATTACAGTATAATGTTGATTTGACATTTCATCCGCCGATGCCCACAGGGTAAGCCTTGCGGGCACGTTCTGGCCCGCCTTATGGCGTATCTGACCACTCATCACCAGCACCGGAGGCGGGGTAGTGTGGGCCTGGATTTTGGCCCAGGTATCGGCCGTAAAAAGTTGCTCCGCCACGGGCAAGGCTTCCTGGGCTTCCTCTCCCTCATAGAGCCATTGGCGGGCAGCCTGGTTGAGATACAATATTTGCCCCGCCGGATTGGTATGGCAAATCAGTTCGGGTATTAGTTCAAGGGCTTGGATGAGCGAAGCAGTTTCTTGTTCCTTTTGCCGGAGAAGGCTGATGTCGCGCAGGCTAAAGGCCCGCCATTGTCCTTCGTCTTGGTTGTTTTGGGCGTGGGCCTGAATTTGGACAAAGGCAATTTCCCCATTTTGGCGTTCCAATTTACGCACATAAGACTGGTCTTCGGTAAGTTCTCCATTTTGCAGGTTCAAAAGATGCTTCAGGGATGAGGGCAAAGGCTGCCCAATGACTTCTTCCCGGAGTAGCCCGGTGATGTCAAAAAAAGCCGGATTAGCCTCCACAATGTGGCCATTTTCCTGAATAAATACCCCTTCGCGGCTGGCCTGGGCCAGGGTACGGAGACGGGCCTCACTTTCGGCCAGGTTTTTCTCGCGGTTTTTGCGGGCCGTTACATCCCGCAGGATGACCACAAAGTTTTTTTGTTGCTCCTGCATGGTTTGCGACACCGACATTTCCACCATAAAAGTATGGCCATTCAGATGCTGGGCTTCCAGTTCCTGGACTTGCTCCAGGGCATTTTCCAGGTCAAGGGCCTCGGGCTGGGCCAGCAGTTGGGCAAAAGGCTTGCCAATGAGGGCCTGGGCAGAGTAGCCAAAAATCTTTTCGGTGGCGGTATTGACCGAGAGGATTTGTTGTGCCGGGTCAAGGGCGATGATACAATTGACGGCGGCATTAAAAATGCCCGTTACGACGGCATTGCGCTCCAGGAGTTCCTGTTCAGCTTTTTTACGGCGATGAATGTCCCGAATACTGCCCGCTACTTTGAGGGGGGAGCCGACTTCGTCGCGCAAGGTGGCGGCACTGGCCGAAAACCAGATATAATCCCCGTTTTTATGCAGCAGGCGGTACTCTATTTCGTAAGGGGTTTGCCCGGTGGCATCGATGAGGTGGTCATAGAGCATGCGCAGGGTGGGCCCGTGGTCATCGGGGTGGAGGCGGGCACTCCAGGCGTGCAGCTTGGCTTCCAGCGATTGGTCTTCGTAGCCCAAGAGGAGGGCAAAGCGTTTAGACCACCAGGCCGGATTGTCGGGGTTAACGGGGTCGGATTGTTTCACTTCCATTTCCCAGAAGCCTTCGTTGGTAGCCGAGGTAGCGAGGTCAAAACGGGTCAGGGCATCTTTGAGGCTTTGCTCATTGCGTTTGCGCTGGGAAATATCCTGGGCAATGGCGGCAAACTGGGGCCTTTCCTCATCTTCAAACAACTGAAAGTTCAACTCAACCTCATAGCTGCTGCCATCTTTGCGAATGGTTTGGGTCTCGAGAAGGAGGTTCTCCACCTGGCCCGCCTCAAGAGGGGCAATGAACTGCCGGAAGGCTTTTTGGTCAAAATTTGCCTGAATCTCAATGGGGGTCATTTGCCGGAGCTCATCCAGGGTATAGCCCAGGTTGCGGCGGCCCCGCTCGTTGATGTAAGTAAAGCGGAGGGTTTTGGCATCAAAGACATAGACCTCGTTCGAGGAATTGTCCAGAATATGGGCCGTAAGTTCAGTATTGCGCTGGTTTTGCTTGCGCTGGGTGATGTCGCGGATAAAGAGCGAAGCACCGATGACCTGATTGCTTTCATTTTGAATAGGATTGTAGGCCAAGTCAAACCATTTGCGGATGCCGCCCTCGATAAGGTAGCCTTCTTCGGTGTTGTAGTATTTTCCGCCCAGGGCGCGGTCCCAGAGTTTTTTGGAGCGGAGCCTTTCATCTTCGGTTTTAAACAGGCTAAGCCAATAATCGCCTTCATTAAATTCGTGCCCCAGGATAAGGCGAATCATTTCTTTGCTGCGTTCGTTGGCGGCCACCACCCGGTATTGGGTATCGATGGCCACAATGCCAGACTTGGCACTGTTGATAATGGCCTGTAGCTGAAAAAGGGTATTGGCCAGGGTAGCTTCTTTTTCCTGAAGTTCGGCGGTGCGGCGTTCCACTTCGCGCTCCAGGTTGATTTTGTATTCTTCCAGCTTGCGTTGGTTGCGGGTCATTTCGTCCTGGGTGCTGGCCAGCACCTCCATATTTTGGCGCATTTCTTCTTCCTGGGCCTGCATTTGTTCGGCATACTGGCGGGTTTCTTCCAGCAGCTTTTGGGTGTTTTTGCTGATGCGCAAGGCCGAAGGGTAGAGGCAATGTTTTCTGAAAGCCGACGTACAAACTCCAGCTCGTGGGGAGGTAAGGGCTTAAAAGAGGCGATTTCTAAGGCTCCCAGTACATCTTCGTTGACCATCAGGGGGCAAATGAGCACATGGCGGGGATTGGCCCGGCCCAGCCCAGAAGTGATCTGCACATACTCATCGGGGGCATTGTCCAGGTAAATCAAATCTTTTTCCAGGACGACCTGGCCCAGCAGGCCCTGCCCTATCTGGATTTGCTTTTCGTCATATTTGCGTTTGTTATAGGCAAAAGCAGCTTTCATTTCCAGCACCGGGGGTTCAGACTCGGTCATAATAAAAAGACCGCCCTGGTTGGCATCCAGGTATTTGACCAGGTTAGAAATGATACCATAAGAAAATTCTTCCAGGTCTTGCTCATTAGAGCGCAAGATGGCACTGAATTGGGCAAAGCCTTCGTTGGCCCAGTTGCGTTTTTGGTCTTCATCGGCAGCGGCTTTGAGGCTGTCGCGCATTTTGAGCAGGGTAAATCCCAGGGTGTCTTTCTCACTTTTTACCTCGAAGCTCGAGGCAAAATTTTCTTTCCCCACGTTGTCGGCAAACTCCGTATATTGACGAAAGCTATCCACAATCAGGTTCAGACTATCGGCCACCTCCCCTATTTCATCCTTGCGATGATAGACGACCTGGGTGCGGGTATCGCCCGAAGCCACATCCTTGGCCGTGGCGGCAATGTCTTTGAGGGGATTGATAAGGTAAGAGCCAATCACAAAAGTACCCACAATCAGGGCAATCAGGTTAGCAATGAAAGTGCCCAAAAGAATAGTGCGCAAGAAAGCCTGGCTGTTGTTAAGGCCCTCCTCATAAATCTCACTGAGTTCGCGGTTTTTACTGCTGACTTCCTCTACGGTGGTTTGGGCCAGATAATACGCCCGGTCCACCTCTGGGTTGATTACGGTTACATAATAAGGAATATTTTCCAGCAGCACCGGGTTTGGGGGCGTGGGTAGCAGGCTGTCGGCGGCTACTTCCAAAGAATCCTGCGGGGTGTCTGTCGGGGCCAATTCTTCAAACAGGGTATCCACTGGCAGGGCCTCCGCCGGAGCGGGCTCGCTGGGGGAGGTAAGCGTAGTGTCTTTTTGGATGCGCTCTTCTAAAATCACTTTGAGCAAATCGGAGAGTTCGTTCCAGGAAACCTTCAGCTCGCGCAATTCGGTGCGCCCCCGAAAGGGAGGCGTAGATAGTTCAATGGTTTCGCGGCCTCCCGAAATGAGGGCCGTCCCCCCCCCGGTCAAGGGCTTCAATATTGTCGCGGTAGTTGCTGATGTCTTTTTTCAGCAGTACCTTCAGGCCTTTTTCCTGTTCTGGGTTCTCTATGATGGAGGCCATCCTAAAGCTGATGCGCTCTATGTACTTTTCGCTTTCTTTTGAGATTTCAAGGTATTGACGGTCGCGCTCGGAGATATAGTTGACATATACCGTATAAAAATAATTGAAAATCACCAATACGATGTTGGCAAAGAAAAAAAGCCGTACCCGGGTTTTGATGCTATTGAAGCGCAACTTGAACATAATCTTCTTGATTCTCCACGATGAGCGAAATTAAGCAGGATTCTGATAAAAAGCCATTTTTATTTAAACCTTTGCCACTTTTTGCGGTCTTACCCCAGACATAACAATTAAAGTACCAATCCTAAGTGTGTGTGCGATGCCCAGCCTGAACGAAACCCAAAAAATACATCACCTCTACGGACGCGCCGCCTGGGGCCTCACCTGGGCACAATGGCAGGATTTCCAAAAGCAAAGCCCGGAAAAAGCCCTCAATGACCTGCTGAAGCCCGCCAAGGCTTCACTCCTCCCCCTCAAAGTGGTGGAAGGGGAGCCGCCCAGCCTGGTTGAGCTACGCGACATGAGCAAGCCCGAAAGGCAGGAAATGCTAAAAAACTCCCGGAAACAGGTGGTGATGCTCAACCTGGCCTGGCTCAAAGAGATTAGCCAGAGCCCCCACCCCCTGCGAGAGAAAATGGCTTTTTTCTGGCACGACCATTTTGCCTGCCAGCCCAAAAACGTCTATCACGCCCAGTCTTATCTCCAGACATTGCGCCAGCACGCGCTGGGGAAATTTGAGGATTTACTCCTGGCCATAGCCAAAGAACCGGCTATGCTTCAGTTTCTCAACAACCAGCAAAACCGAAAGGCCAGCCCCAATGAAAATTTTGCCCGTGAACTCATGGAGCTTTTCACCCTGGGGCGGGGCCATTATACCGAGCAAGACATCAAAGAATCGGCCCGGGCGTTTACGGGCTGGGCCTTTGAGGGAGCCAATTATATTTTCCGAAGCCGGGTACACGATTACGGCACGAAGACGTTCATGGGCAAATCAGGCAATTTTGGTGGGGAAGACATCATCCGTATGATTCTGGAAAACCGACAAACGGCCACTTATCTGACCGAAAAAATTTACCGTTTTTTTGTACACGAAAGGCCCAATCCGGCCCGCATACAGTCCCTGGCCCAGTCTTTTTATGCTTCGGGCTATGATATTGGCCAGCTCCTAAGCAGCATTTTCAATGCCGAATGGTTTTATGCCTCCGAAAATGTGGGGCAGCTCATCAAATCGCCGGTAGAATATCTGATTGGGTTGCAGAAAAACCTATTTATGCAGTTTGTTTCCCCGGAGGGGCCCATTTTCATTCAGAAGGTGCTGGGGCAAATGCTCTTTAACCCCCCCAATGTGGCCGGATGGCCCGGTGGACGGGCCTGGATAGACAGTTCCACCCTCTTGTTCCGATTGCGCCTGCCCGAAGTTCTGTATCGCCTGGCCGAAATAGAAGTGGAGGTCAAAGACGAAAGCGATGTGGAAAAAATGGATTTTCAGGCCAATCGCCCTCAGCGGATACAGGCCCAGTTTGACCAGGCCCGGATTCAGCAGGCCTGGGCCAGCCGCCCCGAAAACCTGTATGCCCCCCTGGCCGATTACCTCCTCAACCGCCCCCTGCCCCAATACCAATCGCCTGTTTTGGAGCGATTGCGAGGCTTGCCCCCCCAGTGAACAAGCCCTGGCCCTGGCCATCACTTTTTGTGGATTGCCCGAGTACCAGGTGTATTAATTCAAAACTCAAAAATCATCAAATTACACGGTGCAATATGAAAAGAAGAGCGTTTTTGAAACAATCGGCCCTTACTACGGCGGGCACGATGCTCATTCCGGGCTTTCTTAAAGCCCTGGAAAGCAAAAAAGCTAGCCAAAACGGAAAGATACTGGTCATTATACAGTGGTCGGGCGGCAATGACGGCCTCAATACGGTGATTCCTTTTCGCAATGATGTCTATTACCGCGAGCGCCCCCGACTGGCAGTCTCTGGCACGGAAGTACTTCCACTCAATGATGAACTGGGCCTCAACCCCGCCTTGCTGGGCCTGAAAAAGCTCTATGACCAAGGCTTTGTGAGCCTTATCAACAATGTAGGTTATCCCAATCCCGACCGCTCGCATTTTCGGTCAATGGATATTTGGCAGACGGCCAGCCGCTCCGATGAATACCTCTCTACGGGCTGGCTGGGGCGTTTTCTGGATGCCTCCTGCGCGGGCAATTGCCAAAATGCGCACCTGGCTGTGGAGGTAGATGATACCCTCAGCCTGGCTCTCAAAGGCGAAAAAATCAAAGGCCTGGCTCTCAAAGACACCGAAAAGCTGTATCGGGCCACACAATCGCCCGGTTTGAAGTTTTTGGCCCAACAAGCCCATACCCACCCCGAAGACGATACCCAGCACTATTTGTATAAAACCCTGGCCGAAACGGTTTCTTCGGCGGCCTATGTCTATGAAAAGGCCAAAACTTACCGCAGCCGCTACACTTACCCCAACCATGCGCTGGGCAGGCAACTCAAAACCATTGCCGAGATGATTAACTCCGGGGTAGATACCCGGGTGTATTATACCTCCCTGGGCGGCTTTGATACCCACGTCAACCAAAAGCCTCAACAAGACCGCCTGCTGACTGCATATAGCGAAGCCATCGAGGTCTTTGTGCAGGATTTGCGGGACAATGACCGCCTGAAAGATACCGTGATTATGACTTTTTCAGAATTTGGCCGCCGGGTGGCCCAAAATGCCAGCAATGGCACCGACCACGGCACGGCCAACAATGTTTTTTTGATTCACGGGGGCAAAGCCCAGGCCGGTATTTTCAATGAAATGCCTAACCTGAGTGACCTGGACGAGGGCGACTTGAAATTTACGGTAGATTTTCGCCGGATTTATGCCACCCTTTTGCAAAAACAACTACAGTTTGACCCCGGCAAAATTTTGGGCAGTCATTTTGAATTACTCAAATGGGGATAGCCTGGACGCTGTCGGATGCGAGCGGAAAAGGCTAGAATACCTGTCCGCTGGCATCCGTCTTAATCAGCCCCAGCACAAGGTTTTCCTGGAAAAATATCGAGCTGGCCAGCAGGTAGCCTCCGTCTGGGGTGGGGAGCACGCGCAGCCCAAAATCGTCAAATTCCGGGCCTCCATAAGTAACCTGCCAAACCACTTCGCCCTCGGCATTGGTCTTGACCAGTAAAATATCGGATTGCCCGCTTTCTTCGGTACTGCCTATCAGGATATAACCCCGTCGGGGGTGGCTGAGAGCGAGCGGCCGGTTTGGTTGCTGCCTGATGGGCCAATGATTCTTTGCCAGACCTCGGTCCCATTGGGGGCTACCTTTACCAGCAGAATATCGGTAGGGGCGTTTGCATTGCCGGCTGTTTCGGTGGTCGTACCTATGAGCACAAAGCCTTCGGCAGGATTGGCCGCGGCCACTACGTCTTCCCCTTTCTGAGATAACTGGTCATTTTCGCCAATGATGAAATCCCATTTAAGATTGCCGTTTAAGTCGGCCCGGAGGTGTCGCATATCCGAAAAGGTCGTATTGCGATTTGAGGTTCCACACCAGAGAAGGTCGTTGCCGTCTATTTCGCGCAGATTTCCGTTTTGGTCATCCCGGTTAAAAAGACCATAAGAGCGCTCGAAGACAATGTTCCAGGCCGCCGGGGGGGGCGTATAGGCCAGGCGCAACAGGTGTAAGTCAGTCCGGGGGTCGCCTTCGGTGAGGCCCGTGCGGGTATTGGCCATCAGTAAGATATCTCCATTTTGAGCGACTTGCAAAAAAAAGTCTTCCGACTGGCGCAAAAACGGCTGGCCAAGCACCGCCGAGCGGAGAAGAACCCCATCAGAATTCAGTTCTACCAGAAGAAATTGGGAAAATTCCTGAAAATCCGGGCGATTGCTGCGGATATTGCCCAACACAAGAATATTTCCATTCGCCAATAGTTTCACATCCCGCCCATCCTGCGCCAATGTATCCTGGTCAGAGGTGAGGAAAACATCGCTGGCAAATGTTCGTTCCCAGAGGCGGTTGCCATTTTGGTCAGCTTTGGCCACATAAAGGCGGTCATTGGCCGCAAAAGAAGCACTGGTGCCTACAATCACAAAAGCTTGACCATCTGGGGTAGCGGCCAGGCCAAAGGCCTCATTGTCAAGCGCCCCGCCAAAAAATTTGATAAATTGGCCAGAGGCATCGGGGTTAAGTGTTCCTTCACACTGGGCCAAAAAAAGCAGGGCGGTCAATGCCAAAAAAAGCAATCGGAATGAGGACATAAATTTCCAGGGGTTAAAAATCGTAACGTATCAAAGGACTTTGTTGCTTGAAAAATTAGCTCCCAATGCTATAAAAGGCAAAAAGCTTGTGAAATTTAGAGAGGGATTTAGAGAAAAACAAACTTTGGCTGGATACAAGTCTTTTTTTCTGCATTTTAATTAGCCCTACAGCCTTTGTTTTCTTCGGAGAGCCAC
Organism: Microscillaceae bacterium; assembly: GCA_012031215.1. Classification (GTDB taxonomy): domain Bacteria; phylum Bacteroidota; class Bacteroidia; order Cytophagales; family Microscillaceae; genus JAAUUB01. Next base: position 22,212 of record JAAUUB010000002.1, read on the forward strand.
CTCTTGGCCAGGCTATTTATAGGCTTGGGGCAGCTTACTCAAACCAAATCGGGTCTCTTGGGTTTACTTTGCCATAGGCCAATATCCAGGCCAAACAGGCACACTGTGCTAATTTGCCGGATAAAATTAATTTGCTCGAGTATCCAGTCTGCTTTTAAAAAAATACAAATATGGAGTCATCCGCTTTAAATGTGCTGGGAACAGCCCTGCAAACTTGCTCGCTCGATCCACTCACGGGCTTTTATCGGGATGGTTGCTGCCATACGGGGGCCGAAGACCGGGGAACGCATGTAGTATGTGCAAAGGTAAGTGCCGAATTTTTGGCTTTTACCCGGAGTCGGGGCAATGATTTGAGCACCCCGATTCCTCATTTTCGTTTTCCGGGCCTTAAACCGGGCGACTGCTGGTGTTTGTGTGCTTTGCGCTGGCGGGAGGCTTACGAAGCCGGATGTGCCCCGCCCGTGATGTTAGCCGCGACCCATGCCCTTGCCTTGCAATACATTCCCTTGGAAGCCTTGATGGCCCATGCCCTCTCCGAGACTAACTGAATAATTCCGTGCATATTTCCAGCAATTGCCAGGGTTCGCGGGCCATATCTACCTGATAAAAACGGCCCATTGTCAAAACAAGCATCTGGCGCTGGGGCAGCAAAAAAGATGCTGCCCACCATAGCCCCAGGTGTAAATCAGTTCTTCTTTTTCGGGTCCAAAGGCCTGCTGCCACCACATAGCCCCATAGGCTTGCCCCTTTGGCAAAAACACCTGCGGACTTAGGAGCTTTTGTAGCTGAGCAGGAGGAATAATTTCCTGTCCCTGCCAGTAGCCATTTTGCTGAACCAGCCGGCCTATCTTGAGCAAATCAAGCGGGTACATTTCCAGATCGCCAATGATGGCGGAGTCGTGGGGGCTGGTGGGTGCCCAAAAATCAACAATGCCTAGCGGAGAAAAGAGCTTTTCTTTGAACAAGGCAGCGGTTTCTTTTTGCGTGGACTGGGTAATGATTTTGGTGAGTAAAATGGGGTGAGCACTGCTGTATTGAAAAACCTGCCCCGGCGGATGTGCCATAGGCCTGGATAAGGCAAACTCAATCCAATCCTGGCTCTGTGCCATTTGGTTGCTGTGGTTGGCCAGCCATTGGGTATAGGGCACAAGCCCTTCGTTCCAGTCAAAGCCTGCCCGCATCGTAAGGAGGTCGCGGATGGTGATGCGGTCTTTGCCATTTTGCCAGTTGAGGTGGTGGTACTCCGGAAAATAGTCATAAATCGGCCTATCCTCCTCAGGAAAATCGCCTTGCCCCTGCAAGATACCGACCAGCAGGGCCAGGAGGCTCTTAGTCGTAGATTGAATTTCGTGGGGGGTGTAGATGCCCGCCGGGCCATAGGCATCGTGCCCGAATACCAATTGCTGATTTTGCCAAACATACAAAGCCCGCAAAGGACGAAACAGCGGATGCGCCAGGGCTTTTTTCAGTTTTCCATTTTTTGCCATTCACAATTATTCCCTCAATTTATCAATTTTGCGATGTAATTTAAAGCTTTTAGGTTTTGGGTTTGTTACTTTAAAATGCTTAATTTGCTTTATGCCTTTGATTGCTCATAAATTAATTTTTTTTCCATGAATCCCAGCCAACTGCCTCATCATTTGCAAAGCATTTTGGCCGTGCGCAAATCTCGGCCCGATTCGGCGCAAGTCTCCTTGCCTCAAATCAAATCGCTGGCGATAGATTCAGGGGTACTACCCGAGGAGTGGAACCAAATCGTAGGCGATTTGGAAGATTATATTGACCGAGGCCTTACCTACCTTTCTCAGAAAAACTATCCCGATGCCATTGAAGAATTTGCCGTAGCCGAGGCCATTGACCCTACCCGGGTAGAGGTATTGCTGGGATTGGCACAGGCGCACGAAGGGCTCTGGTGGAACCAGCGACGCGCCCACCACAAACGCCAGGGCATTTTATACGCCGAGCGGGTACTTACTTTTGAACCTAAAAGCAAACAAGCGGTGCAAATTGTAACGGAACTCAAAAACGCACCCTTTCGCCCCTGGATTAGCCCCCGGATGCAGTGGCAACTGGCCAAAACCGCTTTTTGGCTCCTGCTTCTGGGAGGTCTGGGCTGGATGGGGTATCAAAACCGGGCCTTACTGGAAAAATCAATGCAAAAACTATATACCAAAACCCAAAAGCTACCCGAAAAAGAGAAAAAACGGCTGGAAAATATTTTATTTCAAACGGGCAGTGCCCAGCTCACGCCGCAGTCAAAAGTAGAACTGGACAAATTTGCCGAATATCTTAAAAACGAAGCGGAGATTCGGGGGGAAATAGGCGGACACACGGACAATTCGGGGATTCCAGGGATGAACCAGCAAATATCGGAACTACGAGCCAAGGCGGTATATGATTATCTTATTAGCAAAGGAATCGCCTCCGCCCGTCTTCGCTACCGGGGCTATGGCGATAGTCAGCCTGCTTTTCCCAATGATTCGGAACTGAACCGGGCCAGAAACCGGCGCATTGAATTTAAAGAAGAGTAATCACTCAGGAGGCCAGGGCCACATACACCAGCCAAAGATTGATAATAATGTAGCTCAGCAAAATGAACCAAAAAGCGGCCCAATCAGTCAGGGCCGCCGCTTTTTTGCGCCCCCGCAGACTCAGGCTAAGGGCTATAATGGAGGTAATCAGCGAAAGGAAAATGAACAGAAAAGTAAAAGTATGCACCTTGTCCACCAGGGTGAAGGTCGTGGTTTCGGGAAGGATAGAATCCACGATGTATTTGTTACCAACGGCGGCAAACAAGCTCCCCACTGTCAGCCCAAAACGCGCCTCTACGCTTTCGGGAGACACAAAGAAGATGATAAGCGTAATGGCAAAGGCAATATAGACCCCGGTAAATAATTTGAGAAATAAGCCAAAAGCCTGGCGGGTAATGCGGATATTGACCCTTAGCCGGGCATAATTGCTTTTGCCTTTCAGGGTCGGGTCGCCGTAGGTAGTTTCATAAGTAACCACTTCGTTATGAAGCACAAAGTCGCGAATGGCCCAGCCTTCCAATTTTACATTCTTATCTATCTTACTGTTTTGTATATCCGGCACATAGCGCAAAAGACTGATGTCATAATTGGCTTCCTCAATGATGATTTCTAAGTCTTGCTTATCGAAAGGAAAGTGGCGGATGTCCCATTGTTTTTTGAGCTTGAGTTTGCCTTTGTGGGTTCCCCAGTTGATTCCGCCTTTTTTTTCATAAAAAGCCAGCGAAAAATCGCCTTCTTTGAGGTTGACCACTTCCATGGTTTCCAATGGGGTGAGGGAGTCGTTTTGGTAGTTGAACCAGACCCAGAGGTCGGCATTATAGGCATTTTCGGCCAGGTTAAAATCGTACAAAGAAGTGATGTACACCCCTACTTTGACGGTGTCGGGGGCTTGGGCCAGGACCGGAAAAGCCCACCCCCACCCGAGGGCTAAACCCCACAAACATTTAGATACATCACCGGACTTCATACGCACTTTTTTGGTCTTAAAAGGCCAATATTAAGCACAAGAAGTCGCAACAAAAAGCCCCGCTTATCCTCCCGGGCCTGGGCTTATAACTGCAAACGGGCCGAGAAAAAGACCCCAAACTTGCGGGTATCCGGGGTATCGCGGTAGGTCAGCCGGTGCATAAATGTTACCCGGAAAAACCGGAAAATATTGCTAATGCCATAGCCCAGCTCTATGTAGGGGATTTCGCCAAAGCCCTGGGGCCGGGTAATGGCAAAGCCTTCGGCATCCAACACCGGGATAATTTCCTGATTGCGCACATTTAGCCCGCCATAGACCATATTGGTGGCCACAAAAGTGCGCCATTTCCATTTTCGCAGCAGAGGAATTCGGTTGGCAATCAGGCCTTCAAAATTATGTTCAAAATTGAGGGAAATCTGCTGGTCTGAAACAAACTCGAGAAAATTCATCAGGTTGAAACCATAAAAATTGTAGAAATAACCGCGATTACCCGGATGAATTTCCAGCAGCGGATAAGGCAATATGGAGGGGGTGTAAGTGGCCGATAAGAAATAATAGGCACTGCCCAGCAAGCCCATCCGCAGGCGTTGCTCGAGCGATATGCCAAACTTATGGTATTCAAAATCACTGCCCAGCAGGTCTTTGAGCCCCAGCGAATAGCGCAGGGTAACGATAGGAAGCTTGCGGGTGCCGAGGCTGTTGCGGTAGTTGCCATTGTAAAAAAATTGTTCACCTTTCGAGAGGCGGGTTTCAAAGATAATCTCGGAGGTGGCAAAATTGCGTAAAATCTGGCTTTCGGGCTGGCCCAGATTGCGGATGTAGGCAAAATGATTGCCAATGGGTTGAAAATTGAGGTTGCGAAACTGCACTGTTTGGGTAAATCCCTTGAACAAATCTGTCTGGATATAGAAATTACTTTCCTGCCGGTAAAAGGGGCTACGGTCATCCACATTGAAATACCGCAAAGAGGCCTGAAAAGCCTCAAATACCCGCAGGCCGTCCGGGTTAGCGGCCATCTGCACCAAATCATCGGAGCGCTCGGCCACAATCTCAGTCCATCGTTTGCGGGAGGGGATATAGCGCAGCCGGGCCCCATATTTGAAGCGGCTGTCGCGGAGGCCATAACCCAAAAAGCCCTTAAACTCGAGTTTGGTGCTAAACTGGGTATTGGTGCGGATGCCCAGGCGGAAATACTGACTTTCTACATTGTTAAAGGCATACGTCTGATAAATATTGCCAAAATCAATGGGGCCCGCCGTGATATAGTTATTGGTCAGGATACGAACAATGCCCGAATATGTCTTCACGATAGGCACTTGTTTGATGGTATCTATCAAGGCGTAGGTCCTGAGCTCGGCAAGCGTAAGGGAATCGTGGCGGTGCAAAGCCCAAAAATCCTTACTGGCCAGGGCAGCATCCGGGGCTACTCGGACCGCTTCCCGATAAAAATCAATCGGATAGGGTTTATTGATGATTGCGTCTCGATTCGAGACATAAAATTTGGCCAGCAGGCCCGCCGATTTTTCTGTGATTTCGGAAACATCAACCAAGATGCGGCTTTTAGACGGAATCCAGGGGCCAGCCTCGGAAGGTTCCAGTTCCTGTTGGATTTTGATTTTCTCAATAAAATTGATGTTGGCGGCCCGGCCAATCTTGACATCGATTTGCTTTAAGGCAAATTCTTTTTTGGTAATCCAAATCACGCCTTCAAAAGCCAAGTCTTGGGGGCGTTTTGGGTAAATTTCTATCTTGTAGCAGGCGTGCTCGCCCAGCATCAGGCTATCCACTAGGTAATATTCGTAATAAAATTTCCAGCTATTGGACAAAGGCGAGACAAAATCCTTTTCCAGAATCTTCATCCAGTCATTATAAAAATTGTATTGCTGGAAGGTGCTGCCCAAAATCTGGTTGATGGGCGAATCGTCCCCCAACCCTACCCCGTCAATCTTGGTTTTAATCACCTGTTCTGATTTTCGCTCCGGGTTATTGCGGTAATAAAACCGAGAGATGGTTTCGGCCAGAAAAAGCGGAATCAGAGGGCGGCCATCCTCTCCCGTTAGCCCGCCTACACTGTCTATGGCTTGTTGCACTTTTTGGATGATTTTGCGCTGTCCGAAACGCTCCGAAATATTATCTACATCCAATTCTATTTTTACATAGCTTTCGTATTCGTAAGCCTCCAATTGCCGTACATCATTTTGTTTTTTATTACGGATGACCTCGCGCATAATCGGATAAGCCGGGTCTTCGCCCGCCACCACCACAATTTCTTCCAGCTTTTTACTTTCCCCAAAAGCTGAAAATTCAAGGTAATGAGGCCATTGACCGCCTCTGCCGCATTGACGGCCTTCATCCTTTTAAAATAACCGATATACGACACCACAATAGAATCGCCCGCGGCCACATTTTGCAGCGTGTAATACCCATCAAAGTCGGTAGTAGTGCCCGCTTGGGGGTTGCTTTTCGGGTACACATTCCCAAAAGGAATGGCTTCTCCGGTTTCTCCATCTATCACTTTGCCCGAAACGCTGAATTTTTGGGCAGATAAGGAAAAAGATAAGTTTATAAAACAGAGCAAAAGCCAAATAAAATGGCCGGAAGCAGGTAAAATGAAATTATTTTTCAAGGGTATGGTAATTTGGTAAGCATCTTTTTATCAGCCAAATATACACAAAAATTCCCGCTCAGGGCTAGTCAAACAGGCCAAAAACCACCAAAAAACTCTGATTTGAAAGGTGAATGGCACTATACTAAGAATAATCTTTGGATAAGGGGCAAAGGCCTCTCAAAAGGGGCGATTTAGTTCAGGGCTTTTTGCTCATAACGGCTCTTTTGACCCGCCAGAATGTAGAATCGGGAAGTAAGCAAAAATGCCGATGCTGTCAGGCCCGCCGACAATCCAATCCATACACCCTGAATGCCCATTTTTGCCTCAAAAGCCAGCCAATAGCCCAAAGGCAGCCCAATGACCCAATAGGCCACCAAAGCAAAAAGGGTTGGAATATTGACATCTTCGAGGCCCCGCAAGGCCCCCAAAGCAGCACACTGCACCCCGTCCGAAAGCTGAAAAAAGCCCGCGATAATCATCAAACTGGCCGCAATACCGACCACCTCCCCCTCCTGTATATAAAGATGTACTAAGGCCTGGTTAAAAATGATAAAGGTAAGGCAGCTCACCAACATAAATGCCGCCGCCAAGCCAAAGGCCACCGAACCATTTCTTCGCACCCCGACCGGATTACGCGCCCCCCAGGCATCGCCCACCCGGATAGAACCCGCCGCTGCAAAGCCTGCCGCAATCATATAAGTAATCGAGGCCATGCTGATAGCAATCTGATGCGCGGCCAGAGGCGATTCGCCCAGCCAGCCGATAATGACCGCCGCCGCCGCAAAAGCCCCCGCTTCAAACAAATATTGAAATCCGGCGGGCAGGCCCAAAATCATTATCTTCTGGATAATCTCCCATTGCGGCAACCAGCCCTTTTGAAAAGGCACGTACGACTTAATTTTATTCGAGTACTGAAATATAAGATACAAGCCTATCCACATCAGCGTGCGGGAAAGCAGGGTAGCCAGGCCGGCCCCGTTCAGGCCCCAGGCAGGCAGGCCCCAATGCCCTTCTATCAATAGCCAGTTGAGCGGAATATTGATGAAAAAAGCGAAAAATGTGATGTACATGGCTGGCTGGGTGATAGAAAGCCCATCCGAAAAGCCCTTGAAGGCCAAAAAGAGCATCATAGGCAAAGCCGATACGGCCACAATCTGCAGATAAGGAACGGCCTGGGCCATCACGGCGGGCGATTGCCTGAACCAGGCAAAGTTCCAGCTCAGTACCAAAATCACAAACATACTTAGCAAGCCTATCAAAAAGCCCACCTGCAGGCCCGCCCGTAGCAACTGCCCACAACGAAGGGTGTTTTGCTGGCTTTTGGCACTGGCCGTGAGCGGTGCCAGGATAGACATAACCCCAATGCCAATCACACACACGACAAAAAAAATAGAATTGGCAATGCCCGAAGCACCCAGGGCTACCTCGCCCAGATAATGGCCTACCATCAAGCTATCCGTGACACCCATTGCCACCAGCCCAATCTGCGCCACAACAATCGGGTAGCTCAGGCGAAGGGTGTCCCAAAACTCCTGACGGTACAGCGTCAGGGTGCTGGGAAAAGTGTTTTTTTGGATGTTCACGGCTTTGGAAATTAATTAAGGCGCAAAAGTACAAAATCTCCCCCTTAAAAGGAGGAAGGGTGGGTTTCCTTCACGGAATCTTAACATCAGGCCAACAAAAAAAGCCTTTGCATCTGGCAAAGGCTTTGTTTTGAAGCGTTTTGTGCCTTCTCAGATTAATAAAACTTATATCGGTTGTCTTCAATGTTGGAAGCTTCTTTGATGGCTTCGCTGATGAGAAACTGGGTTCTCTGGGCCAGTTTTTGCTGAATTTCGGTTTTATACTGGCCAAAATCGGCAATTTTAGGGGCCGGGCTGAGCGCTATCAGTTCTATCACCATCAGGCCCGCTTCGTCCTGAATAGCCCCGGAGCGTTTTCCTTTGCTGAGGCCAAACACAGTGCCTACCGAACGGGGATTAAAACCCGTACCCCCCAATACATTATTTTCCAGGGTTACATTGTCAAGCGTGTTTATCTGGGCTTCGGCCCCGTATTTCTTGGCCATTTCTTCCAGGCTTTTGGCTTTGAGGTCAAGTTTTTTGAGGATAGCCTCGGCTTTCACTTTTTTCAGCACCTCCTGCATCAATTGTTCCCGGAAGGCTTCCACCGTAGATTCATCCTTCACAATTTTCTCGGTCAGGGTGGCAATCACGTATTTGTTTTGTTCCTGGGCCTCAAATACCTCCGACACATCGCCCACCGAAGCATCGTTGAAAGCCCAGCGCACCACCTCACGCAGCCCCTGCACCCCTCCGAGGCTGGAAGCACTGGTGGCCAGTTTGGGCGCGTTCAGCAATACCAGCTTGGGATTTTTCTTAATATTTTCACGAAACTGGTCGCCGTTTTCACTTTGAGCGCGAAACTCTTCGGCCAGGTAAAGCACCGAATCACGGGTTTCTTCGCTGGGTTCCAGGCCCCGTTCTATGGTCGCCAATTTATATGTATTGCGATTTTTGGTTTGGGTTACCTCCAGGATGTGAAAGCCTAAATTAGTTTCTACCAGGTTGGGCAATAGACCAGGGTTTTCGGGGGCGAAGGCCGCCGCTTCAAAAGGCCCTACCATTTGCCCCCGCTTAAACCAGCCCAGGTCGCCGCCCCGGTCTTTGGTGCCGTCCTGGCCGTATTGCTGGGCCATTTTGGCAAAATCGCTGCCTTCTTTTATTTTTTGTAAGACTTCATTGGCCTGGGTTCGCGCTTTTTCTTTTTCCTCGGCAGTGGCATTGGGCTGAATTTGGAAAAGGATATGCCTTGCCCGCACAAAGTCCACCGAATCTTCACGAATATCGGTTACTTTAAAAATTTTGTAGCTCTTGCCATCAATGTGTGGGCCATAAATGCCCCCTTTGAGCAGGGCCGGGTTTTTGTCAAATAATACGGTCGGTATTTCTGCCAGGGTTTGGTAGCCCGCTGCCTGGCCGGGGGCATCCGAATTGGTCGCTGCAAAGGCCGAATCGTTGGGGGCTTTGGCAAAATCTTTGGCTAGCTGTCGGATTTCCTCGCTAAAAGCGACACTGTCGCGGGAGGAGGGCAAAATATCAAACACCACATAATCCAGACTGCGTTGTTCCCGGGCCTTGTATTTTTCGGGATATTTATTAAGCTCTTCTTTCAGTTGGGCATCCGTGATTTTGGCCGTGTAAACCGAGTCTATCAGTGAAGTGAAAGGCACAAACACATATTTTACTTTTGCTTTGGCGGTCTTATGTTCATAAAGGCGTTGGGCCTCGGCTTTGGTTACATAGTCCGAAATTCGAAATAAGGCTTCGTATTTCCTTTGCAGACGGTCTTTTTTGAGATACTCCTCAAAATCAGCCCATTGGGCTTGTTGCTCTACGGGTAATTTTGGCAATTGCTTCAAAAACTCCACGATTCGGTTTTTATCAAATTTTTGGGTTTGGGGGTCGGTAAACTGCCGCCGCACCTCCGGGTGGATGAAGGCCGAATCGCCCTGCACCATCTGGTAAAGTTCTTCTTCGGTTACGGTGATGCCCAATTGCTCAAACTGCTCCTGGTAGGCATAGTCAAAAAGGAAAGTGTTCCAGACTTGGTCGCGGATGCCACTGATTTGGGCTTCGGAAGGGGATTCGCCCGACTGTTGGCGGTAGTTATTCAAAGCCCGCTCTACTTTGGCGTTATACTCATTATAATCTATGTTTTGGCCGTTGATTTCACCTACGTAGCGTTTTTCGCTACTAAAAAAGTTTTGCCCCAGTAGGTCGGCCAGCACAAAAGCGACAATTGAAAATCCAATAAAAAATATTGCTACACCGGAATATTTTCGAATACGGGTAATGATTGCCATACAGTTTTATATCCTCTTTTTTAAAAAATTCCTGCAAATATAGAGAAGCCTGAGAAAATCGCCAATTTCCGGCACTTTTATTATGGGCGGGCTTTGCCAGGCCAGGAAAAACCGGATAAACCAATTCCCCTTAATTTTGCTTTAGTCAGGTAAAGAAGCCTCATCAATAAATATGGAAAATACCGCTGCTCTTGAGATAGAAAAAATCCGCCAAGACTTTCCGATTTTGCATCAGGAAGTCAATGGAAAGCCTCTCATTTATTTTGACAATGCGGCCACTTCGCAAAAACCCAGGGTCGTAATAGAGGCCCTGGATACCTATTACACAAAAAATAACGCTAACATACACCGGGGGGCGCATTACTTGGCTGCCAAATCGACGGCAGATTATGAAAGTACTCGTGAGGCCATACGGCAGTTTCTCCATGCTGCGCAGGTAGAGGAAATCATCTTTACCCGGGGCGTAACCGAAGCGGTCAATCTAGTGGCCTCTACCTGGGGGCGCAAATTTATCCAGGAAGGCGATGAAATCATCCTGACCGAAATGGAGCATCACTCCAATATAGTGCCCTGGCAATTGCTGGCCGAAGAAAAAGGGGCCCTCCTCAAGGTAGTGCCCATCACCGACCAAGGCGAATTAATCCTGGAAGCCTTTCAGGCCCTGCTTTCTCCCCGCACCAAGCTGGTCTCGGTGGTGCATGTGTCCAATGCCCTGGGCACGGTCAATCCGGTGCAGGAAATCATCCGGCAAGCCCACCAAGCCGGAGCGGTGGTTTTCGTGGACGGAGCGCAGGCCAGTGTGCATCTGGAGATAGATGTGCAGGCCCTGGATTGTGATTTTTATGCCTTTTCGGGCCACAAAGTCTATGCCCCCACGGGCATTGGGGCCTTGTATGGCAAAAGGGCCTGGCTGGAACAAATGCCGCCTTATCACGGCGGCGGGGAAATGATTAAAGAAGTGAGTTTTAGCCGCACTACTTACAATGAAATCCCCCATAAATTTGAGGCCGGTACCCCCAATATTGCCGATGCCATTGCTTTCAAAAATGCCCTGGACTATGTCAATCAATTGGGCAAAAACCGCATTGCTGCCCACGAGGCCGATTTGCTGGCCTATGCCACGGCCCGGCTTCAGGAAATTCCCGGCTTGCAGATTGTGGGCACGGCTACCGAAAAAATCAGTGTCATCTCTTTTGTAATAGCGGGGGCCCACCACGGCGACCTGGGCACACTTCTCGATATGCAGGGGATAGCCATTCGCACGGGTCATCATTGCACCCAGCCGCTTATGCAACGCCTGGGCCTTTCGGGCACGGCTCGGGTCTCGTTTGCCCTCTATAACACTCGCCAAGAGATTGATGCCCTGATGGTGGCCTTGCAAAAGGCAGTTCGGATGCTGGCCTAATTTTTTTCGCTAATCATCCAGGCAGAATGAACGCTAATTAATTTTTGGATTAATTTTTTGTTATCCGCCTTCAAATTGCTACCTTTGCACTCCTAAATTGAGTTGAATACATTACATCGCGTATGGATTTGAAACCTTATGAAACCGTGTTCATTTTAACTCCCGTTTTGTCTGATGAACAGATGAAGGACACGGTACAAAAATTTAAGGCCATTATCACTGATCAAGGAGGCACTATTGTGCACCAGGAAGATTGGGGCTTGAAAAAGCTGGCCTATCCGATTGAGAAAAAAAGCAACGGTTATTATACCGTGCTGGAATTTCGGGCCAAGCCCGAGTTTGTCAAAACCCTGGAAACGGAATACCGTCGGGATGAGCGGGTGATTCGCCACCTGGTCGTAGCCCTTGACAAGCACGCCGTGATTTACAACGAAAAAAGACGGCAAAAAAGAATGGCCGAATCTGAAGCAACCCCTAACCAAGAATCATAATGAGCCTACAGAACGAACCCGTACACCGCAACGAAAACCGCAAAAAGTATTGTCGTTTTCGCAAGCATGGCATCAAATACATTGACTACAAAGACCCTAATTTCTTGATTAAGTTTGTCAATGAACAAGGGAAGATTTTGCCGCGCCGCCTGACTGGCACTTCGCTCAAGTATCAACGCCGGGTTTCTACGGCTATTAAGCGAGCCCGTCATCTGGCCTTGCTGCCGTATGTAACTGATTCATTGAAATAATTAGGGGGGAAACTTTAAGCACTGCAAAATGGAAATTATTTAAAAGAAGATGTGCTCGGCCTGGGCTACAAAAATGACCTGAAAAAGGTGAAGCCCGGATATGCACGCAATTACCTGATTCCTAAGGGCTTGGCCATCGCAGCCAACGAAACCAACAAGAAAATCCTGGCCGAAAACCTTCGCCAGGCGGCACATAAAGCCGAAAAGCTCAAATTGGATGCCGAAGCCCTGGCCGCTCAAATTGCGGAAGTCTCCCTTGAAATTGCGGCCAAGGTCAGCGAAACCGGAAAGATATTTGGGGCCGTAACCAGCATACAGGTAGCCGATGCCCTCAAAATCAAAGGATTGGACATTGACCGCCGTAAGATTGTCTTTGAGCAAAAAGAAATTAAAGTATTGGGCGACTATACGGCGCTGGTGGATTTGCACCGGGAAGTCAAAGCTACTTTGAAATTTAAAGTAGTGGAGGCTTAGTAATTTTCTGGGCTGGCCTACAAGAAAAGCGTGTTCTTTGTAATGGGAAACACGCTTTTTTATTTTTTGAGAAAAGGAAAACGTACCGTATAAGTAGCTTTCCCCCCTCGTGAATTACTTATATTCTTTGCCAGTTTTGTCGATGTAGAAGTAACTGTCGCCCAGGGCTACCATCGCAATCCCCCTTGAGAAAGGCTTCTTAATTCGGTCATACTTCGTGTCAATCACGACCTTGCCGGAGGTATCAATAAATCCCCATTTCATCCCCACCTGGATAGGGGCCATACCATCCGAAAAATCGCCTACATCGATAGGACTATACACGGTCTGGTCTTTTTTGATTTGTTCGGGGGCAATTTTAATCATATTACGGCGGTCAATATAAGCCCAACGATTACCAGTGCGCCGGTTTTTTACCGCCGCCAGTTCTTCGCTAAAGTCCCGGGCCGAAATATTTTCAAGAGGAATCTTGAGCACGCCCCGGCCGTCAATAAAACCTTCTTGCGAGCCCTGGCGCACCCGGGCCAGGCCATTGACAAAAAGCCCGTAGTTGAGTCCAGGGTTTTGGTCATTGTCGGAGGGGAGACCATCATAATTAAACTTAATAATCTCCCGGCCTTGAATATCAATGAAGCCCCACTTAATGCTATTGGAAGCCCGCGAAAGGCCTTCCGCAAAGTCATATACCGTATTGAACTGAGGCGCAATGACCAGATTTCCCTTTGCATCAATGAAACCCCATTTGCCATTTACATTGACGGCCGCCCGGCCTTCGTGAAAGTCGTGCACCTGGTCATATTTTAAGGGCACCACAATTTGCCCAGTTTTATCAATAAAGCCAAAAGGAGCCGTACCATTCACTTCATCAAAAATAGAAACCGCGGCGAGGCCGTCGCTAAAATTACTTACCCCAATAAATTGAGGAGGGGTTATTTCTTTACCCATTTGGTCAATAAAAGTCATTTGGGGGAAGGGAGAGTCGGCCGATTGCACTCCAACGGCGGCAAAGCCTTCCGAGCAAAAGTCATAAACAAAATCATATTTAAACTCCGTGATGGGTTTGCCGAGGCCGTCGATAAAGCCCCATTTTTCCCCTTTTTGAACCGCCGCATATTTAGCCACTTCCTTGTAAAAGATGCTGTCTCGCATCACTACTTTGCCCTTGTCATCTTTGATGATTTTATTTTGGACATCCCGACTTGGCACTTTCACGATGTTTTTTCAAGTACGGGAAAGAAAGGTTGCGCATTTTCGTAAGTTCCATTAATCTTAGAATAGGTCCAGGTTTCTCCTTTACGCAAAGGCACTGGGTCAAGCTGAGCAAGCAACTTGGAAGCCGGGAAAAGAAAAAACAATGCCAATGATAGGCAAAAAACGGGCTGCTCAAACACAGCACGCAAGCGAACGAGCTTTGACATAGGGTGCATCAAGTAAAAAAAAACCATCGTAATCAAGAATTTATTTTCAAAAAACCGTGCCATTCAGCCGGGGGGTGCGAGAAATTCAGTCTTAATAACGAGATTACGCAGAGGCAAGTCTTTTGGATAATTTTTTTTCAGGAATTTTCAATCCCGGAAATATTCAAAGCCTTTTTTGTCAATATAACCATACTTCTGGTTGACAAAAATCCGGGCAATGCCCTGGTTAAAATCATCCACACTGTCATACCTGGCATTAATCATCATATTGCCCGCGCGGTCTATAAAACCCCATTTATTGCCTATTTTGACCGAAGCCAAGCCCTCCACAAAGTTCCCAATTCTTTCATAGCGAACCCCAATCACCTCATTGCCTCGCAGGTCGATGTATCCCCAGAGATTGCCTTTTTTTACTTTGGCAATGCCCTCTTTAAACCGCCCGGCATAACTAAACTGAGGCGAAATGCTCATCAGGCCCATTTTGTTGATATAGCCCCATTGCCCATTTTTCTCAACCGGGGCCAGGCCTTCGCTGAAGCTGATAGCCGCTTCATAAATGGGCAAAATTTCCTTGCCTTCTGCATCCGTAAACCCCCAATATCCATTGCGTTCGGCCCGGGCCATTCCTTCAAAAAAGCTTTCAATGGCAAAATAGCGATGGGGAATAACCAAGTTTCCTTGTTCGTCCACAAAGCCCCAGCGACCGTCCAGTTTGACCCCCGCCCGCCCTTCGCGAAAAGGCAGGGCAAAATCATATTTTAGCCGAATAATTTCCTGGTTATCAGTATCGATAAAACCCCAGTAGCCCTCGGCTTTTACAGCGGCTTTTCCTTCCGAAAAATCGCCTGCTTCCTGAAAATTGGCCGGTATGATTTCTTCTCCTTCTGCATTGATAAAGCCATAAAAGCCTTCCCGCTTCACCCGGGCCAGGCCATTGGCAAAAAAAGAAATGTCTTCATAAATGGGCCTAGCGACTTCTTTGCCCTCCGCATTGATTAAGCCATAACGCCCATTGATATATATCTTGGCCAGATTATTTTCAAAATGCGTGGCGTAGTAATAGCGGTAAGGAACTACTTCCTTGAGCCGGGTATCAATGTACCCATACAAAACCCCGGATTTGACCCGGGCCCTCCCTTCAAAAAATGGGCTTGTTTCATCGTAATCAATGGATACCACTATTTTTTGAGAAGGATTGGCATAGCCCCATTTGTCGCCTTTGCGATAGGGGATAAATTCGGTAATGGCTGTTTCTTGTGTCTGAGCCATAAGTTCAAAAGAGATGAACAGGCTGGCAAAGCCCATTTGCAGATACAAAGCCCAAAATATGCGCGTCATTGGTATTGTATTAAAAACCTGAATTTGTTGGCAAATTAAGCCTACAAAAAGTATTAAAAAAATCGGCTTTGGGAACAAGTGCCTCGATTGGGCCGAAGTGAAGCGACAAACCAGGATTTTTGCGCTGGCAGCCTTGGCTTTGGCCGGATGCTATTCTGCCCTTGCAGCCACACGGAGGCGGCACTTCGGGCGCGGGGATTTTCAGCAATTTCGGTTTCGGAGGGCAGCAGGGGTTTGCGGGTCAGGGGTTCCAGGGGGCGTTGGATATTGCCATAAAATCCTTTTGCAGGGTGCCAGCCAGGTTTCCGCTTTGGAAAAAATGCTTGACCAGCCGGTCTTCCAGAGAATGATAGGCAATGATGAGGGCCCGGCCTCCCGGAGCCAATACCGGGGGCAAGTCCAGGAGTAAGGTTTCCAGCACTTTTAGTTCCTGATTTACTTCAATGCGTAAGGCCTGAAAAACCTGGGCCAGGTATTTGTTTTCCCGGTTTTTGGGGGCCAATTGCAGGGCCGCATCCCGTAGTTGCGAAGTCTGGACGAACAAAGCCTGGCTGCGGGCCCGGACTAAGGCTTGGGCCAGGCGGCGGGCATTTTTGATTTCGCCGTATTGGCCCAGCACCTGCTGCAAATCGGCTTCAGAATATTCATTGAGCACCTGAGCGGCTGTGAGGGGCTGGCGAATATCCATTCGCATATCCAGGGGCCCCTCAAACCGGGTTGAGAAACCCCGCTCGGCGGTATCAAACTGGTGCGAAGAAACCCCCAAATCGGCAAAAATTCCCTGTACCTTTTCTATGCCCAGGAGCTTAAGATAGCGGCGGAAATAGGTGAAATTTGCTCCAAAAAACTGAAAACCAGGGTCTTGTATTTTCTCTGCTTCAAGCGCAGCATCCGGGTCCTGGTCAAAAGCCAAAAGCCGCCCGCCTGGGGCTATTTGCGCCAGGATAGCCCGGGCATGCCCGCCGCCGCCAAAGGTCAGGTCAAGGTAAACGCCTCCGGGCACCGGGGCCAGCCAATGGAGCGATTCGGCTTCTAAAACAGGTTTATGGTATTGTGTCATGAGCAAAATCAAAAGCTAAGAAAGTCATCCGGCACCACGATAGACCAAATAAAGTGTTGCGACCAGCAAAACAAAAAGGGCAATTTCAAGCCCTCTTTGCCCGGGCTGAGGCTTTCCAGGAGAAAAGGGCGTGGGGTCTTCGCGGAGCAAACGCCCATAAAGAGGATGGTGCTCCCAGGCCAAAAGACCCGTGTTTTGCATATCCGCGCCCACCACCTGAGCCGTCGTACGTGGGCGCAAGGTATCATAGCGTTGGGTGCTCGGGTTGAAAAAAACCCATTCAAAATAGGGGGCCAGTTCAAAACGTCCGGCTACTTTGGGCAAGAGTTGGAACTTAAAAATCTTCCGCCCGGATACACGGTTTTGCCCTCGGTTGATGTATTGTTGGATAATGGGCGGATAAATCTCAAATTCCGTGTTGGCGTATAAAACTGGCTCATGGATGGCCGAAATATTCCCTTCGCCTAAGATACGGAACTCATAACTAAAGGCTTGCCCGGTGCGCTGTTGGCGATATAAGTCGGATTCATCCAGATAATAATTGCCCACGGCAATCCGGTCGCGCAATGGGTGAGGGGGCAGTTCACGTACAGTAACCATTTGGGCATTGGAGGCGAAATCTTTGAAAATCAGGAGTGAGTCTTCGGGTAGGTCGGGCGGACGGGCCGGGGAGCGAAACTGGTTTTGCACCCGAAGCCGAAGGCTAACCGTTGGAAAACGAACTGGCTCGATATTGAGCGGGAAAAAAGAAGCCTGATAAAGCAGAAACTGAAAGTAAATCCGGCCGTTGATTTCCAGGCGGAGGGGTTCGCCAAGTTCACTGATTTCAAAATTTTCTTCCCAGCAATTTTTGGGTTTAAGCTGTCGAGCCAGGGCTTCTACTTGCTTTCCCAACTCCCAAAATTTCATCGGGGCCTGGTTTTCTTCGGCTACGTAGAAGGCCAGCATCGCATTAAAGCCTTCGCCCACGAAAACCTCGGTTTTGTTGACAATCAGGCCCAGAAAAGCCTGCTCCTGGCGCGAAATCAGTTCCTGAGTCTCCTCCCGCAAAAACAAATCCTGGTAAGTCAAATCCAATAGCTCGCCTTTTTTTTCATCAAAAGGCCCTACCTGAATGGTAAGCCCCTCGAAGTCGTAAGTTTTACCATTTATACGAAGGCTAAAATTGGGCAAACGAAAACTTCCTTCCCGGCTGGGGTGATAGACCTTGGTTTTGATATAATGTGTAATGTTTTTGCCCTCGAAATTGCTGGTAGAGGTGCTGGAAACAAAATCGCGTAGCTTCTTGAATCCTTCAATATCGGGAAAATAACCCAGTTGGTCCAGGGGTTCCCCTTCCGATTCAACAGAAATGGTAAAGGCTTCGTTGAGCGAAATCCGGGACGGGCCATAGTCGAGCCGGATGTTTTGGCTAAGCCCCGAGGCAAGCCCTGTCCAGAGGAAAAAATTTAAGAAAAAGAAACTTTTTTTAAACATTATTTGCAAATAATCCAAAAAAATATTAGATTTGTTTAAAAATAGTCAGGGATTTATAAATCCAACAAAATACCTGAAAAGCGTATCAAAAGGTCTTTTAACTATTTCTGGCAAACCAGCCCGAAAAACAAAGCTAAACAAAAAAGGTCAAACCTAATAAGTGCGTATGACATGAAACTAAAATATGACATTTTAAGGTTTCTTTGAGGAACCCTCGCCCACAAACCCAGGCAAGGATTTATTGTAAAAAATTATATTCTTTTTTTTAGATTTTTTTCAGAACTTAATGCATGTTTTCACCGAAACACAAACAGCAAAAATTTGATTATTTTTTTACTTAACTAATTTTTTGTAAACTTAAATTTTTGATGATTATGTTGGAGTACGTCAAAGTAATCTTGCAAAAGGTGAGCTTCGACTTAAAGCTTTTTGAGAAAGAACTGCGGAAGTCCATTTCCCGGTATTTGCAACCCACCGAGGTTGAATCACTCAAAAAATGGTGTTATGACAATTTTAGGCACTCCAAAATCCACACCTCCGTATTAGACGAATGTTTTGAGTTGACTTACTGATCCCCTTCGGGCTTTGCTTGCGTAGAAGAAGCAGGTGAGGGCTTGCCAACAAACTGAATGTTGCGTTGCAGGCCCTTTAATTTTGTGCGCTGCACCGCCGACCGCCGAAACAAAGCCTTGAACACCTCTCCCGTAATTTCTTCCCACTCTTTTTTACGCATTTGGCGCAGTGCTTCCGGCGGTTCAAAAGCGGCCTCCTGATGAGGATAAGCAAAGCGATTCCAGGGGCAGACATCCTGGCAAATATCACAGCCAAAAATCCAATCTTCAAACTGCCCCTGCACCGAAGGCGGAATTTCTTCCCTCAGCTCAATGGTAAAATAGGCAATGCATTTACTCCCATCCACCCAGTAGGGCATCGGAATAGCCCCCGTAGGACAAGCATCCATACAGCGGGTGCAGGTGCCGCAATAATCGCCGACCGGATTGTCGGGCACAAGCTCGATGTCCAATATCAATTCGCCAATAAAAAAGAAACTGCCCATTTGCCGGTTGAGCAGATTGCTGTGCTTGCCTAGCCAGCCCAAACCACTGCGAGCTGCCCAGGCTTTGTCCATTACCGGGGCCGAATCAACAAAAGCTCGACCATGAATTTCCCCTATTTCTTCCTGCAAAAAGGCCAGCAGCAATTTGAGCTTGTCTTTTATTACAAAGTGATAATCTTCGCCATAGGCATATTTCGAGATTTTGTAGTTATCCTGACTAGGCAAAGGCTCGGATGGATAATAATTGAGCAATACACTGACTACGGATTGGGCCCCTTCCACCAAGCGGCGCGGGTCGAGTCGTTTGTCAAAGTGTTGGGCCATATAAGCCATCTTCCCGTGTTGCTCGGTGTTAAGCCATTTTTCCAGCCGGGGGGCTTCTTCTTCTAAAAACTCTGCTTTTGAAATGCCGCAGTAGTCAAAGCCTAGTTCGCGGGCTTTTTGCTTCAAAATTTGAGTATGCCGGTGGGCCTGGGTATTCATGTGCACGAGACTTGGTGAAGGCCTAAGATGCAAAAAAATTTTTGGAAGAAAGGCCTTTTTCTCCTAAAGAAAGGGGATATATCTGTCGGCTTTTTTTATTTGACAAAGCCAAATACTGCAAAAAAAAATCTCAAACCCCGCATTGGCATTCTGAAGAAAATCCTTAAATTAATGCCATACCACAGAAAATGATGAACCCAGGGCCGCAATATCTAGAACTATGGGACAATATCCCCACTGCACTGCTCTTGCTCGATACAGAGGGCCACATTCAGTATTTTAACCAGGCCTTTGAGTCGCAGTTTCTGGAGAGCCCCTCATTCAAAGGACTAAAACTCGCCCAGGTTTTTGAAATATATGGCTATCCCACCCAGGAAGCCATGCTGGACAAAATTCAGCGATTGAAAAGTGGTCGGCTCAGAGGGAAACGCCAGGGCTACTATTATGATTTTCACTTTTGCCCAGCGCGGCCAATGGCCCAGGGCAGTATATTGATGGGCATTAGCCTGCCGCAAACCAGCACAGGAGGAGTTTTTTCGGAGGAAGCGCAGGGCAAACTACGGCTTTTTGAATCAGTAATGCTAAATTCCAAAGATGCCATTCTGGTAACCGAAGCCGAGCCAAGTCATTTTCCGGGCCCCCGCATCCGCTACGTCAATCCGGCCTTTACCCAAACCACAGGCTACCAGGCCGCAGAGGTGATAGGCAAAACCCCCCGGCTCTTACAAGGCCCGGAAACCCAAGCCACCGAATTGGCTAAAATCAGGAGGGCTATTCAACAATGGCAAGCTGCCGAAGTAGAACTTATTAACTATCGAAAAGACGGCACGCCTTTTTGGGTAAATTTTATCATTGTGCCAGTCAAAGATAAAACGGGTTGGTTCAGCCACTGGGTTTCGGTGCAACGCGATGTAAGCGAACGCAAAAAGCAGGAAAAACAGTTTCTCCAACTCAAACAGGCCAATGCCCGGGCCGTCATTGAAGGCCAGGAGCTGGA
Organism: Microscillaceae bacterium; assembly: GCA_012031215.1. Taxonomy (GTDB): domain Bacteria; phylum Bacteroidota; class Bacteroidia; order Cytophagales; family Microscillaceae; genus JAAUUB01. Next base: position 42,633 of record JAAUUB010000002.1, read on the forward strand.
ACGCAAGCGATTTTCCCGAGAACTGCACGACAGCATCGGGCAAATGCTTTCTACACTCTCGTTACATTTCCAGGCCATTGAGCAAAAGTCTGAACAGCACCGAGGCCTGCCCGAGTGGCTTATGCCTGCTTTGCAGCAAGCCAAGTTACTGCTTTCTAATACCGTTCAGGAAGTGAAAGAAATCTCTAAAAACCTGATGCCTAAGATTCTGACCGATTATGGGCTGCCCAAAGCCTTGCGCCAACTGCAAATAGAATTGATGGCCAGCAATTCGGTGCTGATAGAATTGGACATCGTCTGCCAACAAGACCGTTATGCCGAACATCTCGAGGTGGCTCTTTTTCGGGTAGCCCAAGAAGCCCTCCATAATGCCCTCAAACATGCCCAGCCTACCCATATCACTCTCCAACTGAGCGACCACCACGACAAACTACAGCTCCTGGTAGAAGACAATGGCCCAGGCTTTTGGCTTGGAGACAAAGCCCGGCAAGGACTTGGGCTGCGCAATATGGAAGAGCGCATTTTGCTGCTCAACGGAAACTTTGAAATTGATACTCAAGTAGGTCGGGGAACTTGCGTAGTGGCCGAGGTTCCTCTACCCAAAACCCTGAAGCCATTGATACCCTTTCCAAGAGGCCAAACTGAGGGCCGGGTTGCTGAACCTTTTAGAAAAAGATTTCGTTTTTACTCCAATGTTAACTTAATATTAATTTATTATTAAATTTTAAAAACAATGCAATACAGACCTTACCTGCTTATCCTTTGCCAGTGGCTCCTCAGTGCCGCCCTCAATGCCCAGGAAAATCAGCCTTCCGGGGCAGATTCCTGGGCACTAGGCCGGGACGGCCCCTTTTTCTTTTGGCAGGATTCCTCGAGCGCGCAAACCCGCCCTACCGAGGCCCTGCAGCAATATCTGGATGCGCTTCAGGCCAAATGGGGCGACCAAAAACCGGATAAGGCCCTGGCCCGCCGGCTGTTCTTCAAAGTATCGGGCGATTATTTAAAGAATTACGCGCAGTTTACCAGCCTTTTGGAAGTTTTAGACCAACAAAGTTTTGATTGCGTCAGTGGTTCGGCTTTGCTGGGGCTGGCGTATGCCTACTGGGGCTTTGCGCCGGAAATTCACGAAACAGCCACCCACGTCTATATCCTTCTTCACTTTTGCGAACAGGACCGGGTGCTGGTAGAATCGACGGCGGGGCAGATGGGCTTCATAGATGCCGAGGCCGACATAGACCGGGCCCGGGCCGTCTTTCAGGGTGAAGTGTTACGAATCGGCCGTCAGTCATTTCGTTTTGACCGCCAGGTTGACCTGAGGCAGTTGGCGGGCCTGCAATATTATAACCTAGGGGTCGCCACTTATAACCAGGGGCAGCTTTTGTACGCCCAAAGGTATTTGCAAATGGCACTCGAGCTATACCCCGAAGACCGCATCCAAGCCCTGCAAGCACTTTGCCAGGCGCGGCTGGCTTTTCAGCCTTAGGCTTAGCCGAAAAATCGGATTTTTGCGCCTATTTTTGCCTAAAATACCGACTCTTGCCTGGAAAAACATGCGCAAACCCGACTTTGACATCCTTATTATAGGCGGCGGCATCGTAGGATTGGCCACCGCTTTTGTGCTTAAAAACCAAAAACCCACGCTGAAAATTGCCGTCCTGGACAAGGAACAAGACATAGCCCGTCACCAGACCGGGCACAATAGCGGGGTCATTCACTCGGGCATTTATTACAAACCAGGTAGCCTGAAAGCCCAAAATTGCCTGCGGGGCTATCAGCAACTGGTGGAGTTTTGCCAGAAAGAGGAAATTCCTTTTGAGCTATGCGGCAAGATTATCGTGCTACTGCCTCCGAAGAAATCCCGGCCCTGAAAAATATTTTTGAGCGGGGCCACGCCAATGGCCTGAATGGCTTGCGCTGGCTCCATCAATCCCAAATTGCGGAATATGAGCCTCATGTGCAGGGGCTGGCGGCGGTCTATGTGCCCCAAACCGGGATTGTGGATTATACCGAGGTAAGCCGCCGCTATGCCCAGCACTTTCAGGAAAAAGAGGGCCAATTGCTTCTTGGCGAAAGGGTGCTGGACATCCAGGCACAGGGCACACAGAGCCGGGTGATTACGACCCAAAGAGCTTATACGACCCGCCTGGTCATCAACTGTGCCGGGCTTTATTCCGATAAAATCGCCCGTCTTACTTATCCATCCATAAGTGTAAAAATTGTGCCTTTCCGGGGCGAATATTATGAGCTGGTGCCAGAAAAGCAAGACCTGGTGCGCAACCTGGTCTATCCAGTGCCCAATCCTAATTTTCCATTCCTGGGTGTTCATTTCACCCGGATGATAGGCGGCGGGGTTGAGGCCGGGCCCAATGCGGTTTTTGCTTTTCGGCGCGAGGGCTATCGCAAAACCGATATCCACCTGCCTGAGCTTTGGGAGGCCCTCACCTGGCCAGGTTTTCAAAAAGTAGCCCGGCGCTACTGGCAAATTGGCCTGGGCGAAATGTATCGTTCTTTTTCAAAGGCGGCTTTTGTGCGAGCCTTGCAAAAACTGATTCCGGCGGTACAAAGTGCCGACCTCCTCCCGGCGGGGGCCGGCGTGCGCGCCCAAGCCTGCGACCGCGAAGGCGGCCTCTTAGATGATTTTGCCATCATTGCCCACGAACCAGCCATTCACGTACTCAATGCCCCTTCGCCCGCCGCCACTTCTTCGCTTTCTATTGGCGAAACCCTGGCCCAGATGGCCTTGCAGCGCAACTTATGAGTGGGGAAGACGAGCCTTGCGCCGAAAAAAGATATAATCCGTTGCCAGCGGAGAAATTCCTGCCTGGCGCAACTGAGTCGAAATCTGCGCCCGGTGGTGGGTAGAATGGTTCACGATGTGAAACAAAATATCGCGAACCGTATTGCGAAAAGGCTCTCCTTTGGAAGTTTGGTAGTCAATTACCCGGTTGAATTCGTATTTGGCCATTGCTTTGAGGGTGTTGGCGTAGTTGTCGCGGTCCATTTGCAGACACCGAAGCAGGGGATGAACCTCAAAAACCTTTACTTCTGGCGTGTGCCCCAGGAGGCGGGCATTCCAGGTATGATGGGCATTGATAAGGTGGGCAAACAAAGGCAAGGCCTCCGTAAGCAGTTCCTCCCGTGCCTGGCCCAGTTGTTCCCCGATAGCCTGGTTGAAATGATGCTGATACGCAAATAAATCAGTAAATAGGTCTTGCATAAATCAAAAGGTTTAAAATCAAGCAAGTATTTTATTTTTTTCAAGAAAAAACAGGCACGCTAAGAACGCATTGCGTAACAATAGCCTAAAAATATCAGGATTCAGAATCATATCCTTGAAGATGATCATCCAATGACCAAATTCGCACAGAAAAAGCAGGATAACGATCTTTTTGCATTTCCCACTCTTTGATGATAGTAAAGTCAGTAAAACTAATTCCTTTAGCAGCATCGTCTGGAAAATCTTGTATCCATTCTTGAATAATTTCTGCATCTGGAAATTGAAGTGCCCGAAAAGGGGCTTCTTGAGCCAAAACACTTAAAACAAGTTTGCTGAAAATTTTGGCAAACTCAAACCTTAGGTTTCCTTTTAATTTTGCTAGGTGGTTGCCAGTTTCGACGAAAGTAGCATAAGGAATTAAAAAAGTATCTCCATTTTTTATGCGTTCCTCAAAATCCTTGATAACCTTTTCGTAATCTTGGTTGAAATCCGGGAAGTTAAGAATGTTGACTAATATGGAGGTATCAATCAGCCAAAGTATGGGTTTTGGGGGCATTTATTTACAGGATTATTTTAAGCCGTGTAACCATTCCAAAGCCTGTTCAACTTTCTTTTCCTTTGAGAGAGGATTTTTTACAAACTTATCAATTAAGCCTTGGGTTAATAATTCACCGATTGTTCCCTGCGAAAGCAAAGCCGGGTAGTCGGCAATTTCTGATAAATTGGTCAGACAACTAGACCCATCATTTTTATCACGATAGCAAAAAGTAATGGTAGGCACAACTTCCCAGGGTAGGGCATCCAACAAGGCCGGATTATGACTACTAATCAACAGGCTTAGTTCTCGTTCCTGCGTAATTTGGTAGATAGAAGATAATAAGTGCTTGGCACGACTGGGGTGTATGCCATTGTCCAATTCCTCAATTACTACTATGCTTCCTCTGGGAGCAGATAACAAGGCGGCGGCAATGGCTAGGATACGCAGTGTACCATCAGAGAGTAGTCCAGCATCAATCTTACGTTCTTGATTCCCAAACATCTCAATCAAAACAATCATTACTTCATTTTTAGGGCCTCTCAAAAAATCAAGTGACTGAATATCTTGTTCTGGCAAACTTTTTACAAAATCAAGCAAACGGTTCTTTACAGCCTCGTTTTGAGACCAAATATGATGTAAAACAGCCGAGAGATTGCGACCATTGGATTCAATTCTATTGTCGGTGAGGAAGCTGTAGCCACGCATCTGCTGAGGCTGTGGGTCGATAAAAATTACCTCTGCCAGGTTTTTTTCAATCTCTTTACCAATCCAAGGAATAAGTTGTTGGGCTTTTTCATGATTTTTATCAAAGTAAACCGGGCTTTGTAATTGTAGAAAAGCAGGTTGTTGGTCACTTATTGTAAGATGAGGCTTCTTGCCCCCTTTTTTGAAATTATTGTATTTTATCTTGGCATCTGTTGATGAACCCACGGAAGCAGCCACAGTTTCGTATAATAAGACATCTTCATAAAAGCATTTTTCTTGGCAAAAATGGAGATCTCCACCTTCTCGTAGCTCTAATGTCGAGGAGAATTGGACTCTCTTCTGCTCAAAGGCCAACTGGCAAGACAAGCTAAACTTCTCTTGTCCAAATCTTGCTAAATCAGGGATTTGTCCCCGGATTACCTGGTTGCTTTGGTTGATAGTATATTGCAAAGAGGATAGTTTATGACCTTGAGCGAGCCAACTTAAAAGCCGAATTGCTTCAAAAGCATTAGACTTGCCTGAGGCATTGGCTCCTACAATCACTGTGATAGGTGAAAAATGTAAGGTAGCCTTTGCATAACTCTTGAAATTGGTGAGTGTAAGCGATTTAATCATGGTTTTGAAGTAATACCTTAAAATGGTTTATTCTAGTTGATGTATCCATCATTACATCCGAAACACCCCATATCCTTGGGCCCCTTCAAAGGGATGTTGATGCACCACTGCCAGGGCAAAGCCGAGGTAATGCCGGGTTTGGCGGGGGTCTATCAGGCCATCATCCCAAAGTTCAGCGGTAGAGTGCCAGGCCGTGGCCTTTGATTCGGCATCCTGGATGAGCATTTGCTTCATCATCGCCAGTTTGGCTTCATCTACTTCCTGCCCCAGGGAGCGTGCCGATTCGCGCTGCACGATTTCCATCACGCCGGCCAGTTGCTCACTGCCCATCACCCCTATTTTGTGGTTGGGATAGGCAAATAAAAACCGGGGTTGATAAGAAAGTCCGTTCATTCCATAGTTGCCCGCGCCAAAAGAGGAACCAATCATCAGGGTGAGGGCGGGCACCTGGCTATTGGAAACGGCATTGATGAGTTTTGCGCCATTTTTGATGATGCCGCCTTCTTCGTATGCCTTGCCCACCATAAAGCCCGTGATGTTTTGCATAAAAATCAGGGGGGTGTTTTTTTGGTTGCATAGCTGGATAAAATGTGCGCCCTTGTTGGCATCTTCCGAAAAAATCACCCCATTATTGGCCAAAATCCCCACCGGGTAGCCGTGGAGATTAGCCCAGCCCGTTACCAGGGTACGGCCATATTCGGGTTTGAATTCACTGAATTGGGAGCCATCCACTACCCGGGCAATCAGTTCGCGGCTCTCGAAAGGCACTTTTACATCCGCCGAGACAATGCCCAGCATTTCCTCGGCGTCATAGACTGGCGGCAGGACGGGCTCCCGGGGCACAAAAAAGGGTGGCTGTACCGGAAAAGTACCCATAATTTCGCGGGCCAGTCGCAAGCCTTCTTGCTCATCCTCAGCCAGGTAATCCGACACCCCCGAGACCCGGCTGTGCATCTCAGCCCCCCCCAGGCTTTCGTCGTCCGTTTCTTCATTGGTAGCCATCTTTACCAGGGGCGGCCCGGCCAGAAAAACCTTGGCTTTTTGTTTTTGAAAAATAGCGTAATCAGACATGCCCGGCACATAGGCCCCGCCCGCAGTGGCATTGCCAAAGACGACCGAGATGGTGGGAATGCCTAAGGCCGAGCGGCGGGTGATGTCGCGAAAATTGGCCCCGCCATAATTGAAGATGCGGGCCTGGTCGGGCAGATTGGCCCCGCCGCTTTCTACCAGGTTGATAGTGGGCAGCCGGTTTTGAAGCGTGATTTCATTGATGCGAAAATTTTTGAAAACAGTATGATAATCTACGGAGCCGCCCTTGCGGGTGCCCACATTGGCATTTATCATACAGAGATGCCCGGCCACCAGCCCAATGCCAGATACATTGGTGCCGCCCGCGCCAAAACCCTCTTTGCGGCCCAGGCCTGAAAGCGGCATCAGTTCCAGAAAAGGGCTGTCCCGGTCCAGAAGCAGTTCAATGCGCTCACGCGCCAGCAGTTTGCCCCGTTTGCGGGCGCGTTCCATCTGTTCGGGTGTGCCCTGAAAACGGCTCTCTTCCAGATGGCTTTCCAGCTTTTGCACCAGGGCCCGCATTTGGGCATAATTGGCCTGATAGGCTTCACTGAGGGGATTGACTTGGGTTTTAAAAACACGCATTTTTTTAACTTTCAGGATTTGAGCCGGGCCACTACTGATTAGTGAGCAAATCAGAGGGCCTTTGGCAAGAATTGTACTTCAATCCGAAGCAATTTAGTGCTTCCTCACAAAAATATAAAGCAGCTTGTGATAATTGTGGGTTGCTTTGGTTTTTAAAAGGGATGGCGGCCCATTTCAGGCCAAATTATGCAAAGACAAACTTTGCCCCTGCTTTTTTTTTCCTAGTTTTAGCAAAAATTTATACTGCCATTTGTATGAACCAAGCCACCCAACTCCGCACCATTAACCGCCTGATGGTTGCCAACCGAGGCGAAATTGCCATTCGAATCCTGAGAGCCGCCGCAGAGTTGAAAATCCGTACTGTTGCCGTTTTTACGTATGAAGACCGCTATTCGCTCCACCGCTACAAAGCCGACGAGGCCTATAAAATCGGCACCAATGATGAGCCTTTGCGCCCTTATCTGGATATAGATGAGCTTATCAATACGGCCCTTCAGCACCAGGTAGATGCCATTCATCCTGGCTATGGCTTTTTGTCTGAAAATGTAAATTTTGCCCGGCGCTGTCGTGAGGCCGGGATTATCTTTGTAGGGCCAGACCCGGAGGTGATGGAGCGATTAGGCGACAAGGTGCGGGCCAAAGAAACGGCTCGTCTGGCCCAGGTGCCCATTATCGAGGATAGCCAGGAACCACTCAAAAGCACCAAAATTGCCCTCAAAGAAGCCCAAAGGATTGGCTATCCGGTCATCTTGAAAGCGGCCGCGGGGGGAGGCGGGCGCGGCATGCGGGTGGTACGCAATGAAGATGAACTGAAAAAAACTTTGAAGAAGCCCGCAATGAAGCCGGAAAAGCATTTGGGGATGACACCATTTTCTCGAAAAATTTATCGAGGACCCCAAGCACATCGAGGTGCAAATTATGGCCGATAATTACGGCAACATCCTCCATCTCTTTGAACGCGACTGTTCCGTGCAGCGTCGTTTTCAGAAAGTAGTGGAGATTGCTCCCAGTCCTACCCTGCCCAAAGAAACCAAGCAAAAAGTCTTTGATTATGCCCTGACCATTTGCAAAATGGTGAATTACAACAATGTGGGAACGGTTGAATTCCTGGTGGACCGCAACCACCATCCTTACTTCATAGAAGTGAACCCCCGCATCCAGGTAGAGCATACCGTTACCGAAGAAATCACGGGGGTGGACATTGTGCGCTCACAAATTCTGATTGCCAAAGGGCACAAACTGGCCGACCCAGAAATTTATTTGCGCTGGCAGGGCGATGTAAAGGCCAATGGCTATGCCGTGCAGTGTCGCATCACCACCGAAGACCCGGAAAATAATTTTAAACCAGACTATGGCACCATCAATGCGTATCGCAATGCGGCTGGGTTTGGCATACGGCTCGATGCCGGAAGCGCCTACACCGGGGCAACGATTTCGCCTTTTTTTGATTCTTTGCTGGTCAAAGTTACGGCAAGGGGCCGCACCCTGGGCGGGGCCTGCGACCGCCTCTACCGGGCTTTGGAAGAATTCAGGATTCGTGGGGTAAAAACCAATATAGGTTTTTTGCTCAATGTCATTTCGCACCCGGCTTTTACTTCGGGCGAGGCCACCGTGCGCTTTATCGAGAAGCATCCTGAGCTTTTCAATATTCCCAAGCGCCTCAACCGGGCTTCTCGCACGCTGCGCTACCTGGCCAATGTCATCGTGAACGGCAACCCAGATGTACGAACATTTGACCCTCAGCGGGCTTTTCGCTATGCGGCGGTGCCTGCTTTTTCGCGCTTCGAGGGCTATCCCGAGGGCACTAAGGACAAACTCAATGCCCTGGGCCGCGACAAATTCATCGACTGGCTCAAAAGCGAAAAAAGGATTCAATACACCGACACCAGTTTTCGGGATGCCCACCAATCTTTGCTGGCCACAAGGGTAAGGAGCATCGATATGCTGCGGGTAGCCCGGAGCTACGCCCAGCGCCATCCCGAAATTTTTTCGCTGGAAGTATGGGGCGGGGCTACTTTTGATGTATGTATGCGCTTTTTGCGCGAAAACCCCTGGGGTCGTCTGCGGGCCTTGCGCCAGCGGGTGCCCAATGTCTTGCTGCAAATGCTCTTGCGTGGTTCTAATGCGGTGGGTTATACGGCCTATCCCGATAACCTCATCGAGACCTTTATCGAGAAAGCCTGGCAGAACGGGGTGGACATTTTCCGTATTTTCGACTCGCTCAACTGGCTCGACAATATGAAGGGAAGCATACGGGCCGTGCGCGAACGCACCGAGGGCCTGGCTGAGGCCGCCATCAGCTATACCGGCGATATCCTGAACCCGGAAAACAAAAAATATACCCTTCAATACTACCTGGACCTGGCCAAACGCCTGGAAGATGAAGGGGCGCACTTGCTGGCTATCAAAGACATGGCTGGTTTGCTCAAGCCCTACGCCGCCGAATTGCTCATTCAGGAGCTTAAAAAGACGGTAAGCCTGCCCATTCATCTCCACACCCACGACACCTCTTCCATCCAATCGGCCACTTACCTCAAGGCCATCGAGGCGGGCGTTCACGTGATTGATGTGGCCCTCAGTTCGGTTTCGGGGCTTACCTCACAGCCCAATTTCAATGCGCTGGTGGCTATGATGCAGGGCCATCCCCGCGAAAATCCGGTTGATTTGGCTTCGCTCAATCAGTTTGCCCATTACTGGGAAATCATTCGGGAATATTATTATCCTTTCGAATCGGGGCTGCTGGCCGGAACCGCGGAGGTGTATGAACACGAAATACCGGGCGGGCAATATTCCAATTTACGCCCGCAGGCCAATGCCCTGGGGCTAGGGGATAAGTTTGAAGAAATCAAAAAAATTATGCAATTGCCAACCGGATGTTTGGCGACATTGTCAAGGTTACCCCTAGCTCAAAAGTAGTGGGCGATTTTGCCTTGTTTATGACCACCAACCACCTGAGCGAGCAAGACATCATGGAGCGTGGCGCGAGCCTGTCTTTTCCGGAATCGGTGATTGGGTTTTTTAGAGGTGAACTGGGCCAACCTTACGGCGGTTTTCCCGAGGCCTTGCAAAAAATCATCCTCAAGGACCAACCCGCCCTGAGTGGAAGGCCCAATGAGCAATTGCCTCCTATTGATTTTGAAAAAGCCTGGCAGGCTTTTCAGGCTAAGTTTGGCAAAGAATATGAATTTGAAGACTTGCTTTCTTTTCTGCTCTATCCCAAAGTCTTCGAGGAATATCATCAGTTTATTCAGGATTTTGGCGATGTTTCTTTCATCCCGACCACGGCTTTCTTCTATGGCCTGAGAACTGGAGAGGAAATTCTTATTCGCTTGGATGAAGGCAAAATATTGATTATTAAGCTTTTGTTTATCTCTGAACCCAATGAAAACGGACAGCGCACGGTTACCTTTGAATTGAATGGGCAGGTGCGCCAGCTAAGGGTAAATGACCACAAGGCACAGGTCAAGAAAGTGCTCAATCAAAAAGCCCAGGCCCAAAATCCGGCTCACGTGGGCACTCCCTTGCCCGGTCGCTTGGCCGAGATAAGTGTCAAAACTGGCGAGTTGGTCAAAGAAAACAGTCCGCTCTTTGTGATAGAAGCGATGAAAATGGAATCTATCATCCGGGCTACCCGGGCAGGCAAAGTTGTGCGAATTGTGCTGGAAAAAGGCAGCCTCGTAGAGCAGGATGACTTGGTGATGGAGTTGGAATAAGGGCTAGCTCTCGGCATATTTTGCCTCTGATTATGCGAAGGGCGGCTTTTGTTTTGTAAATTGCCCTTTATTGCTGTTGAAAATAAAGAAAAAAGCCCTTTACTTTGAAGAAAAATTAGATGCTTGCTTATATTGAAGGCAAATTGGTACACAAAGAGGCTACTTATGTGGTGATAGAGGTGCAGGGGCTAGGGTATCAGTTACGAGTTTCCTTACAAACTTCATCGGCTTTGGTATTGGGCAGTATTTGTCGTTTACAGACTTACCTGCAAGTACGTGAGGATGCGCTCACGCTGTTTGGATTTTACGAAGCCGAAGAAAAAAAAGTGTTTTTAGACTTGCTGAGCGTTTCGGGCATAGGCACAAATACAGCCCTGATTATGCTTTCCTCTATGAGCACCACCGAAATTATAGAAGCCATTGCCCGCGAAGACGTAATCACGATTCAACGTATCAAAGGAATAGGTCGCAAAACCGCCGAAAGAGTGATTGTGGAGTTGAAAGATAAAATACGCAAAGCCGCCCCCGAGCTTGCCGATTTGGCCCCGGGCGAGCCAACAGCACGCTCGACCTTTGCCCAAACCAAAGCCGATGCCCTTGATGCCCTGCTGACCCTGGGCTTGCCCCGGGCGACCGCCGAAAAGAATCTTCAAACCATCATTCAAAATCAGGGCCCTTCTCTTACTTTGGAAGAGTTAATCAAAATGGCCTTAAAAGTGTAAAACCCAAACCTGTGTGCCTATCGACCCAAAGATTACCTCGGCTTAATTAGGAAATTAAAATTTCGGAAAATTTTGTTACATTTCAAAAACACCCTTTTGCTGAGTGCCTCGGTGCTGGGCATCTGGATTGCAAGCTATTACCACCCCTACGACTTGGCACGCTGGCCGGCTTTGCATTTTGTTGTGCCTGATGATTCTACTTTGGCCCATTTGCCAGTTCAAGACCTGGTTCGCTGGACCGACCGAATCATGGCGCGATTAGATACGCCTTATGTCCCCACTCGCTACCCCTATTATCGACCCCGCGACCGCTACACTGATTATTTCACCTTGGGCAATCCCAATCCCCCGCTTTTTTTCTATGACCCCTCGCTTTTTCGTTCCGAAATCAGCCTCCTCAGCGATAGCAGTGGCAATTATTACCAGGTGCAGGAGTTTTTGAATGGGGAGCCTTATCGTGCCCCCAGTTTGTTTGACCAGGACGATTTTGCCGAACTTTGGCTTCGTGAACAAAAGCTCAGAAACTGGCGCGAACTGGCCGGGATAGGCAATACGGAAAATGCCACTTCCTCAGGGCTTTTTTCCATTCCAAAAATTCCGGTAGAAAATAAATTCTTTGACCGGGTGTTTGGGGGCGATTTTGTGGAGTTTAAACCTACGGGCTTTGTCAATCTTGATTTTGCGGTGCAAAGACAAAAAACGGCCAATCCTACCCTGCCCATACGCCAGCAGCGCAATACCAATTTTTTGTTTGACCCTCACGCGAATGTAAACCTCATTGGCCGGGTTGGGGAAAAACTCCAAATCGGGGGGAGCTTCGATACCAAGGCCAGCTTTGAGTTTGAAAACAATTTTAAGCTCGAGTACAAGGGCTTTGAAGAAGATATATTGCAAAAAATTGAATTTGGCAATGTCAATTTCCCTTTGCCCACGTCCCTTATCCAGGGGGCACAAAATTTGTTCGGGATTGCCACCGAGCTTCGTTTTGGCAATTTGCGGGTCAAGTCGGTTTTCTCGAACCAACGCGCCCAAGCCCAGCAGGTCAACCTACAGGGAGGAGCACAAAGGCGCACTTTTGAGATTGCCGGAGGAGACTATGAAGACAACCGCCACTTTTTTCTGGGGCAGTTCTTTCGCGACAACTACGAGCGGTGGATGCGCACCCTGCCTCAGCCCTCCTCGGGCTTGCAAATTACCCGGGTAGAGGTCTATGTAACCAACCGTATCACCAACACTACCGACCTGCGCAATGTGCTGGCCTACCTGGATTTGGGCGAAAGGCAAGCTTTTAACCCCGCCCTGACCATAGACCCTAGCGACAATGCCCCCCGCAATGATGCCAATAACCTCTTTGCGGCCGTGGCCAATATCAGCAATGCCGACAATGCCTCCGCCGAGCTTGAGGCCCTGGGGCTTAACCTGGCCAATGGACGCGACTTTACGGTATTGCGGGCCGCCCGAAAACTCAATGAGCGCGACTTTACCATCAACCCGGCTTTGGGCTATATCTCGCTACTCACCCCCCTGCGTAACGACGAAGTGCTGGCCGTCGCCTATGAATATACCCTCAATGGCCGGCCCTACCGCGTTGGGGAGCTCACGGATGACTATGCCAACCGAAGCCCCAACGAAATCATCCGGCTCAAAATGTTGCGCCCCAATGAAGTGCGCCTTGACCTGCCCACCTGGGATTTGATGATGAAAAACGTCTATTCTTTGGGGGCCAATCAAATTAGTCAGCAAAATTTTCTGCTCCGGGTGGTCTATAAAGACGACCTTACGGGCATTGACAACCCTACGCTTCAGGAAGGGATTAACACCCGCGACGTGCCTCTTTTGCAATTGCTTCGCCTCGATAACCTCAATCCCCAAAATGACCCCCAACGCGACGGAAATTTTGATTACATTGAGGGCTTTACCATTGATTCACGCAATGGGCGCATTTATTTTCCCGTGCTGGAGCCTTTTGGCTCGCACCTACAGCTTCAGTTTGACCCGGTGCTCGAGACCAGCCTCATCAATAAATATGTCTTTAGCCAATTGTATGAATCCACCAAAGCCGATGCCCTTCAGGCGGCGGATAAAAACAAGTTTTTTTTGGTGGGGAGTTACGAAGCCTCGGCTTCTTCGGATGTGGTGTTGCCGGGCATCAATATTGCCCCAGGCTCGGTCATCGTTACGGCAGGCAATATTCCCTTGATAGAAGGCGACCAATACACCGTTGATTATGCCACGGGGCGGGTAACGATTACGGACCAATCCATTCTCAATTCGGGTAAAGACATCAAGATTGATTTTCAACAAGCGGATATTTTTAACTTCATTACACGCCGCTTTTGGGCAATCGTTTTGAGTATGAAATCAGTCCCGATTTTGTGTAGGGCTACGATGGTGAGCTTGCGCGAGCGCCCCGTGATTACGCGGGTAAACGTAGGCGACGAACCCCTGAGCAATACGATGCTGGGAGCAGATGTGAGCTTTCAGTCGCGCTCCCGCTTGCTGACCCGCCTGACCGACTTCTTGCCCTTCATCCAGACCAAAGCCGAATCTAACCTAAATTTTTATGCCGAATATGCGCAGTTGTTTCCGGGTGCTTCTCCTCTGAGTGGGCAGATATCGATGATTGATGATTTTGAGGGAACCCGCACGGCTTTCAACTTTAACCGGGCTCCGCAAGCCAACTGGCACCTGGGAGCCACCCCCCCTGCTTTTCCCCGAGGCCAACTCCCGCGAGTTGGATTTTGCCTATCGCCGCGCCAAACTGGCCTGGTACAATGTGGACAATATTTTCTATCGGGATGGCGGCCCCGACCAACCGCAAAACGTAGATGTGGAAAACCACTATGTGCGCTCGGTATCGCCTCAGGAGGTTTTTCCCAACCGCGAACGCCTGCAAATCCAGACCAATGAATTGATTTTTGACCTGGCCTACTACCCGGATGAACGGGGCCCTTACAACTATAATCCCAATCTGAACTCGCAGGGCTTTTTGAATAATCCACGCCAAAATTTTGGGGCCATTACCCGTGCCATCACCTCAGATATTGACTTTGACAATGCCAATGTCGAGTACATTGAGTTTTGGCTGCTTGACCCTTTCATCCCCGGCGAAAATGGCCGAATTCTGGATGGTCGTTTTGACCAAAACAACACCACTGGGGGCGACCTTTACCTCAATCTGGGTAATGTGTCGGAGGATGTGCTGCCCGATGGCCGACATGGGTTTGAAAACGGTTTGCCCATTGACGGAGCCAACGCCAGCAATACCACCGAAAACACCTGGGGGCGGGTTACCAATCAGCAATACATCACCAATGCCTTTGACAACAGCCAGGGAGCCCGCGAAAACCAGGACATTGGCCTGGATGGCCTCCGAGGCACCCAGGAACAGGAATTTGCCAGTTTTCAGGATTTTGTGAATTTCGTCAATACCAATATCACAGACCCCACCCGCCGAGCGCAAATCCTGAATGACATTTCTGCCGATGACTTTCGCTATTACCTCGGCGATGACCTGGATGCGGCTGGTGTGCCGATTCTGGCGCGCTACAAGGATTTTAATGGCCAGGAAAATAATTCTCCCATTGGCACGACTACCGGCGGCTTTACCCCTTCGGCCACCAATACTCCGGATAATGAAGACCTCAACATAGACAATACCGTGAGCAACGTGGAGGCTTATTACCAATACCGCATCTCTATCCGCCCAAATGATTTGCAGGTTGGTCGCAATTACGTCATCGACGAAGTCCGCACCGCCAATAATGTGACGGGCGAAGAAGTTTCCTGGTATCAGTTTCGGATTCCGGTGCGGGAGTTCGAGGAAAAATTGGCAATATAGAAGGCTTTAAATCCATTCGGTTTTTGCGAATGTTTCTGACGAATTTTCAGCAACCGGTAGTGCTGCGTTTTGCCCAATACCAGATGGTGGCCAATCAATGGCGCCGCTTTCTGGGCGACCTCAGCGACCGCACCTTTGGCCTTCCCCCGGAGCCTTATGATGCCGATTTTAATGTCGCTACGGTCAATATCGAGGAGAACGGGGCCTTTGTAGAAGGGGTTACGCCCTATGTTTTGCCCCCAGGGGTGATTCGCGACGTGGATATTACCAATATCAACAACCGCCAAATCAATGAGCAGTCCTTACAACTCTCTGTCACGGACCTGCGCAACCGGGATGCCCGCGCGGTTTTTCGGAATTATAACCTGGATTTGCTCAGTTACAAACGCCTGCGGATGTATGTCCACGCCCAAAGTGAAGATGCCGAAAATGGCGAAGTAACGGCCTTTGTGCGCCTGGGCACGGATTTCTCGGACAACTATTACGAGATAGAAGTGCCTTTGCAGATGACTCCGGCCGGAACTACCCTACCGGAGCAAATATGGCCTGCCGAAAATGAAATTGACATTTCTTTTGAAGACCTGACCGAAACCAAAGTGGCGCGCAACCTATCGGGGCAAAATGTGCTGGTGCCTTTTCGCCGCTTTGTGGGGCGCTATCGGGTAACCGTAGTAGGCAATCCCGACCTGAGTGCCGTCCAGGTTGCTATGATTGGCATTCGCAATCCTGATTTGGAGGATTTTGGCGGCGTAGATGACCGTCTGCCCAAATCGGTTCGGCTTTGGGTCAATGAATTTCGGATTACAGAATTTGACCAAACAGCGGGCTGGGCGGCCCTGGCCCGTGCCAATTTCAACCTGGCCGATTTTGCCCAGGTGACGGCCTCGATTCGCTATGCCACCTTTGGCTTTGGGGCCATCAACCAGCGGATTTCGGAACGGCTCCGCGAAACCAACCTCGCATTTGACATCGCCCTCAATGTGGCCCTCGATAAGTTTTTGCCCGAAAAATGGGGAGTTCGCCTGCCACTTTTTTTGGGCTATGAGCGCAACCGGGTATCCCCCCGCTTTAACCCCCTGGACCCCGATGTGCCCTTGAACCGCTCGCTCGAAAGCTTTGAATCGGCGGATGCCCGCAATGAATATCGCCGCCTGGTGGAGACCAATTTCACCCGGCGCAGCATCAACCTGACCAATGTGGGCAAAACCCGCAAAAATCCTGAGGCCAAGGTCAATATCTGGGATATTGAAAACTTTACCTTCACCTGGGCTTATACCGAAGAACTACGCAGCGACATCTTTACGGCAGAATTTCTCAATACCCGCCAACGCTTTGGCTTGGCTTATGCTTTTCAAAAAGAGCGGAAGTTTTGGGAGCCTTTTGCCAAGGCCAAGATTTTTCAGGGTTCCTTTTTTACCTCATTCGGGATTTGAATTTCAACCCCCTGCCCGATGCCTTTACCCTGAGAGCCGATTTAGACCGCTCTTTTACCAAAACACTTTATCGCGGGGCTGACCTGAGCACGCGGGGCGTGGAGGCACTTTTTCCAAAAGCAGTTTTTGTTTACCCGGGCGTACACCTTGCAATGGAACCTGACCAAAAGCCTGGCTTTTAACTATTCGGCCAATGTGCTGGCCGTCATTGATGAACCCTTAGGAGAACTGGATACCCAGGAAAAACGCGACTCGGTCTGGACTAATTTGCGCGACCTGGGCCGAATGAAAAACCTTAACCAAACCCTGGGCCTTACTTATCGTTTGCCCCTCGACAAAATCGGCCTGCTCAATTGGGTTACTGCGGATGCCAGTTATAACACTACCTTTAGCTGGCAGGCTGGGGCCATTGCCCCCGAACCGGGAACCTTGGGCCAGGCCGACACCCTGGGCAATATCATGCAAAACGCCCGCGACCGTAGCCTCCAGGTAGGCTTTGACCTGACCAAGCTCTACAAGAAATCGAAGTTTCTCAGTAAGGTGGAGGCCAAAAAACCAACGGGCAAAGCCCCGCCGCCCAAGCCCAGTGCCGCCGATACTACCCGTAAGAAACTGGGCGACTCACGCCTTTTGCAGGCCCTCGTGCGTCCTTTGTTGATGATTCGGAATGTCAATTTTACTTATACAAAAGGGGAGCAGACGGTCTTTCCCGGATTTTTGCCGGTGCCAAAGTATTTTGGCCTCAGCGAGGGCTTTGATGCCCCCGGGGTGGGCTTTGCCTTGCTCGGCAGCCAGGATACGGGCATCAAGCAAGATGCCATCAATGGGAATTGGCTTGCCCCCAGTTCTTTTCAGAACAATCCCTTTACCCAAAACATCAGCGAGAACCTGCGCCTGAGTGCCAATGTAGAGCCCTGGCGCGACTTTAAAATCCAACTGGAAGCTACCCAAACCCGGCGGGCCAATTATTCCGAACTGTTTCGCTTTGGTGAGGATTCCGGCCTGCCCGAAACTCAAAACCCTACCCGAAATGGGTCTTATACCATTTCGCACATTACCTTGCTCACGGCCTTTGCCCGCGACAATGACCTGAACGAAAACGCCAATTTTACCCAGTTTGAGGAAAACCGTTTCATTATTCTGGAAAGATTGCGGGCTATTAATCCTAATTTCAATCCCGGAGCACCCGAAGTGGCGGACTATGCCCTCAACTCTCAGGATGTACTTATTCCGGCCTTCCTGGCCGCTTATTCGGGAAAAGATGCCCAGGACATCAAACTTTCGCCTTTTCCCCGCACGCCCCTGCCCAACTGGCGGATAGACTACAACGGGCTGGCCAAGCTCGAGTTTCTGAAAAAGGTTTTTTCCAGTGTGAGCATTACCCACAGCTACGCGGCCAATTATAGCGTGAATAACTATACCACTTCGCTGGTCTATGGTGAGGGCTTTGTCAATATTGGCAGCGATGAGCGCGATTATGTGGCCCCCAGCGAGGTAAATACCAATGGCGAATTTTTACCCGTTTATGTCATCAGTCAGGTAGTCATCAGTGAGCGTTTTGCGCCTTTGATTGGAATTAACCTTCGTACAAAGAGCAACCTATCGGTACGGTTTGACTATAACAAAGAGCGCGACCTGAGCCTCAATCTCTCTAATGCCCAACTAGCCGAAATCCGCAATGAGAGTGTAGTGATGAGCCTGGCCTTTACAAAAGCCAATATCAAACTGCCTTTTAAATCCAATGGCAAGACCATTGTGCTCAAAAATGACCTTGACCTGCGAATGGACCTCACTGTTCGCGATACCCGTACCATTCAGCGCCAACTCGATGATGTAAGTACAATTACAGCCGGAAATCTCAATTTTCAGCTAAGGCCCTCGATAGGCTATGTCTTTAACCGGCAGTTGAATTTGCAGGTCTATTTTGAGAAAACCATTAATGAGCCCCGGGTATCCAGTTCTTTTCGACGCAGCACCGCTTCGGGAGGGATTCAATTGCGCTACAACCTGGCCTTGTAAAGAGGGCCTTTATGGAGAATCTTGGCTATTTGGGCACATTGCGATACATCCACAGACCGATAAGGCAAAAGACTACATTAGGAATCCAGGCCGAAAGCCAGGAAGGAATGCCTCCCTGATAGGCAAAGGTGCGGCTAATGACCATCAGCAAAATATAGACAAAAGCCAGGATAAAGCCCATCGCAATTTGAAAGCCCTGCCCTTCGCGGGTTTTTCGGGCGGAGACAATCACCCCAATCACGGTGAGGATGAGCGTGGCAAAGGGATAGGTCATTCGTTCGTATTTCTCTACCAAAAAAATTTCCACATCATCGGCCCCCCGGAGGCGCAAAAGGTCAATATGGGCGTTCAGCTCTGGCAAGGTAAGCTTTTCGTGGAGGCGGTGCTGGCTCTCAAAGTCTTGGGGGCGCATGCGCAGGAGGGTATCCATCATTTGCCCTTTCTCGATGCGCTCGCCGGCCTTCTCAAAATACCGGATTTTGTAATTAGGAACGGTCCAGCGTTCTTTGTCAGGGTTCCAGCGCACATTGGGCGCATCCAGCTTGGCTACCAAGTTGCGATTCACGACTTTTTCCATCGTGAATTTATACCCAGTGCGCGAGACAATGTCGTAGCTTTCCAGATAGACATAGAGCTGCGGGGCCACTTTGAGATGGACATTTTTCTCGGTAAAATAATACTTGGCCCGCACAAAATTATCTTCAAAATTATTGCGCCCCCGGTTGGCAATCGGGTTGATATAATTGAGCAGAAAAAAGACCAAAATGCCAATCAGTACCGCCCCAATGAGATAAGGGCGCAAAATTCGCTTGAGGCTGATGCCCGAGCTGAGCATAGCCACAATTTCGGTATGGGTGGCCATTTTAGAGGTAACAAAGACCGCCGAAATAAAAATGATGAGCGGGCTGAGCATATTGGCATAGTAGGGAATAAAATTGATGTAATACTCCGTGATGATGCGCCAGGCCGTCAGGTCGGGATGGTTGAAATCATCGATTTTTTCGGTTACATCTATCACTATCAGCACGGCCTCCAGCATCAGCACCGTAAAAACATAGGTAAGCAAAAACCGCTTTAAAATATACCAGTCTAAAATTTTCATACCTTCTCCCTTTGCTTAGTGTGGGTTTTCTTTTGCCGGCGGCAAAATCTTTTGCCTTTCTCGAAAAAATACACGGCTCCTGCAAAAATTAACAGAAATGCTTCCAGCAGGGCTTGCCGGGTCAGCCCGGGATTCAAAGGCAGGTGCAAAGCCGCCAATATCAACCCCCCGGCCAGCAATATATATTTGACTACGGATAGCCAATCGTAAGGAACGGGAAAATGTTTCTGTCCGTAGGCATAGCAGAGGCCCATCATGGTGGCGTAGGCCATGAGGGTGGCCCAGGCTGCCCCGTGGTAGCCAAAGTAAGGAACCAAAGCCAGATTAGCCCCCAGGGTAATCAAAGCTCCGGCTCCGGCAAACCAGGTGCCGAAATAAGGTCTGTTCGGTGAGCTTAAACCAAATGGCCAGATTATAATACACGCCTAAAAATAAATTGGCCAGCAACAATATCGGCACCACGCCCACACCCGCCCAATAACTTTCGCGCCGCAAAAAAAGCCATTTGAACACATCTAAATGCAAACACACGAATAGCCAGACAAACACCGCCGCAATCACAAAATAATGCATCACCCGGGCAAAGAGAGCCGGGGCCTGTGGGTCTTCGGCCCTTGTAAAAAAGAAAGGCTCTGCCGCGTATTTAAAAGCCTGAATCCCAATGCTCATAAATATAGACAGCTTGTAGCAAGCTGCATACACCCCCATGGCTTCCAGGGCGGTTTGTCCGGGGTAAAAATTATCGGGCAGGTAATATTTGAGCAAAGGGCGATCCAGCACCTCCGAAATCATTGCCGCCAGCCCCGTAAACACTAAAGGATAAGCATACCACAAAATGGGCCGGAAAGTGGGCCAATGCCAAACCAGACGAAAGCCCCGATAGGCAGGCAGTAATAAGAGCCATTGCACCCCACTGGCCAGCAGATTGGCCAAAAAGATATATCCCACTCCTATCTCTGGGGCATACACCCAGCCAACCAGGGCCTGCGCACCAACCCAAGCCCCCGCCTGCACCCAAGGACAAAACACCAGGAAAAACAGATTTAGCCCCAGGCTCAGCAAAATATTGCTCAGCTTCACCAGGCCGAAACGCCAGGCCCGCCCCTCCAGCCGCAGGCGGGCCAGGGGAATGGCCGCCAGGGTATCGAGAGCCAGCACCCCCGCCAGCCAGCGGAGAAACACCCCCTGACCACCATAGCCCAGGCCCAGCGCCAGGGCATCACTGCTCAGAAATAAAGCGATTGAGAAAAGCAGGCTTGTAAAGAGATGGGCCGAAACAATCTGGTTAAAGGTTTTTTGCAGATGGGTCTTGGTGGCGTACCGGAAAAAAGCGGTTTCCATGCCATAGGTATAAAGCACATTCAAAAAAGCCACATAGCTGTATAGCTCGGCCTGTACCGCATATTCGCCTTCGGCAAATACTGCCGTGTAAATCGGTACCAGCAGATAGTTGAGCGTGCGCCCCAACACCATCGTCAGGCCATAGACCGCCGTTTCGCCAGCCAGCTTTTTTAATAAACCCATCTTATATCATTTCAAAAGCAAAGATACACGCCAGAGACCAGTCCCGGCTTGGCTTCCCAAAACTTTCTGGAAAGAAAAGGCCGCCGGGTCTGGAAGGCCCTTTGCCGAAGGGCTTATCGCAGCTGATCAATGCCCGCCCTTTGGAAAAAAGCCATTTTGAGCTTAAATTTGTCCTTAACTGAATCCAACTATTCAATTGACAAAACATTTTTCAATTGTTTGAATACTTCAAAGAGCGAAAACCATGAAAAATCTTTCCTTTGACCGCTCTCGATTTAATGCCTGGACCTGGAAACACCCCTTCATGCTCCATTGGCTGCTAAATCTGGGCCTGGCTTTCAACGAATTGGTGCTGGGCCAGCGTGTACCCAAAGTAATGCTTATTGAGAAAAACACCGCCAAAAACCTGGCCGAGCGCACTTTTATCCCCTGTCCTCATTGCCAAACGCTGCATCCAGGGCTTACGTGGCGCACAGAAACAAACACGGCTTTTGGAAACTGGTTTGGCCTCTACTGCAAGCACTGTGGCCATGTCATTCCCTGTCTTACCAATCTGAGCAGTGCTTTGCTGTTGGGGCTTACCTTTCCGCTTTGGTTTGCCTGGAAAGAACACGGGAAGACAAACTGGCTGCGCCGACAAGCCAAATGGTATCAAAATCTTGATTTAAGCGGCAATACCAACCCTTTTGCCGGAATGGGCTGGATAAAAGAAGGGCTTACTTTTGGACTGTTCATGTTTGTCGTGATGGTATGCTTGCTTCCCTGGCTCTTTGGCGAAGCAATCACCCCCAAGAAGATAGGGATTGGACTTCCAATTTGGCTGCTGGGTGGACTTTGTTATGGATACATGATGAAACGGGTTAATCGTAAACAAATTCCCAGCGCAATGGAGTAATGGCAGGGTTTAGCGGTGTTCAATCTTGCTTCATGGTCATCATCCAGAAAAAAATCTGTAACTGGAAAAATGAAGTGCCTCACAAAAGCAAGCCAAGGTTTTCGGCAATGATGCCGGATTGTACCAGAAACGTATTTTGATACCCCTTTTTGTTTTTTTACATTTCATAGCTTAAATTCAATTAATCCTACAAATAATCTTTGGCATGCATCCTGAAGAAATGGCGACCCGATTAAAACTTGCCCTGGGGCAGGAAGTGGTGGTAGAAGTACGTGCCGACATTCCGCAGCCGGCCCTGGTCATTGCAAAAGAAGCAATTGCTCGCGTGGCTGGCTGGCTTTATGAAAACGAAAGCACCTATTTTGATTTTCTGGCCTGCCTCAC
Source organism: Microscillaceae bacterium (assembly GCA_012031215.1). Taxonomy (GTDB): domain Bacteria; phylum Bacteroidota; class Bacteroidia; order Cytophagales; family Microscillaceae; genus JAAUUB01. Next base: position 64,994 of record JAAUUB010000002.1, read on the forward strand.
AGGGATTGACAATGGCCCGGAGATAGGCACGATGGAGGTGCTTTACCATCTTTATTCTATCCCCTATCAGCAAGCCCTGGTTTTGCAGGTGTATTTGCCCCGCCCGGCCCCGGACCAATACAGTGTGGGCATACCGAGCGTGGCCCAGGTGTGGCGCACGGCCAACTGGCACGAGCGCGAAGTGTATGATTTATTGGGGATTGTGTTTGAAGGGCATCCCGATTTGCGCCGGATTTTGCTGCCCAATGACTGGGAAGGCTTTCCCCTCCGCAAGGATTATCAACACCAGGAACGCTACCACGGAATTCGGGTGGCCTATTGACCAGTTTTTACCAAAATCTTACCCGGGACGGATTTGTGTCCAAATCAAGGAGGCCTTAGCCCCTAATGTAAGCGGATATGGCAATAAAATTGCCTTTTCTACCCCAGGAAAATAAAATCTGCTTACCGATATGCACGCACTTTTCACGAAAACTTTTTACGGAAGCACCATTTCGCAATGGCTTACTGCAATGTTTATCATACTGGCCTCACTCATCGTAGGCCGTATGCTCTATTGGTTTTTTACCCGGATTGTGCGGCTTTTTACCCGAAAGACCAAGACCAAGCTAGATGACATCATCATCGATAAAATAGAGGAGCCTATCGTGGCGGGTTTGGTAATTCTGGGCATTTGGTATGGCCTCTCTGTGCTTTCGCTCGAGCCCGCCACCTACCAGCAAATGCAAGGCATCGTGTATCTGCTGGTGATTTTGAATATCGCCTGGCTAGTGGTGCGCACCGTGGACGGCCTCATCGAGGAGTATATTGTGCCAGCGGTCGCAAAGTCGGAAAACAACCTCGACGATGCCATCCTGCCCATTGCCCGGCGGGGTTTTGGCATCATTGTGTGGTTTGTGGCGGTGGTGGTCGGTCTCAACAATGCGGGCTATGATGTGGCAACGATTTTGGCGGGTTTGGGCATTGGGGGCATTGCCTTTGCCATTGGGGCCCGGGCCACGATTATGAATATGTTTGGAGGACTCAACGTCCTGGTTACGCAGCCTTTCAAAATAGAGGACCGCATTCAGATAGATGATTACGATGGCTATGTGGAAAAAATTGGCCTGAGCACCACCCGGATTCGGACTTTCCTGGATAATTACTTGGTTACTATTCCCAACAAGGTCTTTACCGACAAAGAGATTGTCAATGTTTCGGCGGCTCCCGGCTCTAAATCCGAAATGATGATTCCGCTCCCTGTGGATACGCCCACCCACCACGTACAGGCTTTTCTGGAATTTTTGAAAGATTTGGCCCTGACCAATTTTTATGTGGACCGCGAGTGCAAGGTTACCCTCAAAGGCTTTAATGACTATGCGCTGGTGGTGCAGTTTATTTACTATATCAAAGTAGATGCGCCTTTCTGGGACATTCAGTCGGAGGTCAATCTGGCGGTGATGTCATTTTTGCGCGACCGGGGCCTGCGCGTTGCCGTCCGTTTTGGTTTCAATCCACCTCTGGAACCCAGTATCTTTCCGCTGGGCCAGTCGCGCACCCGCAAAAAAGTGCTGAGCGACCTGAGCGATGAAGAGGATGATTTTAGCTAAATAAGCAGGCCCTGAGAACGTGTGCTTTTTGTTGCCCTGCAAAAAACGGATTTGTTTTAAAAAACGGGTTCTCCTTGCCCCAAGCCCCAAACCCTTCCGAGTCCGGAAGGGCTATTTTTTTTCTCCCCTGAGAGCGGCTTCGGCCTCTACCACGTCCTTGTAAAACCGAATGCCCAGGTCAAACCCCAGGCCCTGAATAGTTTTGACCAGCAAAGAAATAGTAAGCCCTTCAAAAAAGCTATTGGTATTGATAAGGGCAATTGCCAAACTCCCTTCCAAGTTTTTATACAAATCGGGCAAAAAAGAAGACACCAGCCAAGTACGCCCCAAAATCGGAGTTGACTTCACCTTGTAAATGTCAATAATGACCTTCAAAGCCCCACTCTGGCGCTGGTGGGTTTTGAGGGCATTAAAACTTCCTTTAAAATCTTCCAGATTGACATGGCCTTCGCCATAGAGCAGATACAAGCTTTCCGTAGCACGCCATTCCAGGCGAGAGGTGTTTTTTTCGTTTTGGTAAATAATTTCCGGCGAGTCTTCGGTCATGGTGTTTAGCTATTGAGTTGCACAAACTTGTCAATATCTTTGGATTTGCCCAGCATAATGAGAATATCATCCTCAAGGAGGATGGTGTCGGCGCGGGGAACCCCAATGATATGCTCGGTCTTGATGGTTTTGCCATCTTTGTTTTCGGTAAACTTTCGCTTGATGGTGATGAGGTTAAGGTTGTACTTGTTGCGCAGGCTCAGGTCTTTGAGCGATTTTTCGGCAGCACGCTTGGGGGTTTGGGTTTCCACGATTTCGTAGCCGTCGGGCAGAGGCAGAAAAGACTTGATACTGGGGTTGAGCAAGGTCTTGGCCAGGGTGCGGCCTACTTCCTCTTCGGGCGATAGGATTTCTTGAATCCCCAGTTTGGTCAAAATCATTCTTTGCTGGTCGTTGGCAGCGCGGGCAATAATCCGGGGCAGGGCCAGCTCCATCATGTGGACAGTGGACATCAGCAGGGCTTCAAAATCTTCCCCGATGGCCACTACCACCGCATCAATATCGCGAATATTTTGCGACTCGAGGGCCTTCTGGTCGGTTGCATCCAACACTACGGCGTGGGCCACATCGTCTTTGATTTGTTCCACCCGGTCGGGATTCAGGTCTATGGCCATCACTTCGGCCCCTTCTTTGGCAAGTGAACGGGCAATGGCGAGGCCAAACTGCCCCAGGCCAATCACGGCAAATTTGTTCATAATGCTTGTATTATCAGGAAGATAGTTTTTTCAATTGCATTTGCAAAAAGCCACCAAAACCGCCAGCCCTTTCTCAAAATGATGATTGTTTGGAATCACCAAATCGCAGGTGTAGCGGTGCGGAGCAATGTATTGCTGATACGCCGGAAACACGTGATACTCATAACGATACAGCACATCGTCGAGGTCATAGCCGCGCTCCTCTTTGTCGCGCAAGATGCGCCTTTTCAGGCGAATATGGTCTTCTACATCAATAAAAACCTTCAAATCTAGCATTTGCCGGAGGCGTTCCTCATGAAAAACATACAAGCCCTCTACCAGCAGGAGAGGAGCCGGCCGCATCACGATTTCGCGGGCTTTGCGCTCTGGATTATTAAAGGTATATTCAGGTCGTAGCACGGTCAGCCCTTGCCACAGTTTTTGCACATCCTCAAAGTAAAGGTCTAAATCCAAGGCCTGGGGCACATCAAAATTGATAATGCCATTTTTGTCCTCTGTCTGAAACTGAGCGGGGCGGTAATAATTATCCAGCGATACCAGGCAGATTTGCTCAGGAGAAAAATATTGCAACAATTCATTCAAAAAGGAGGTTTTGCCCGAACCACTCGCCCCTGAAATGCCTACGGTGTAATGGCTTTGCTTCATAGCCCCAAATTACGGGCTTTTCTTGAACGACAAAAAGACCCGCGGCTTTTATTTGCAGTGCTTGATGTTTGAAAATATCCTTTATTCTTGCTTTATTCGAGTTTACATTGCCCTAAATTTCTTTGCATACCATCCAAAAGCACATCCTTGCCCTCAAAACGAAGACACCTGCCCTGGGGCCTACCCTGGCGGAGGAGGCCCGAATCTTGCTTGCCGGGGCTTTTCATCAGATTAGTGAAAAAGTATTTGGAGAGTTCAAAGCCCTGCCCGGAGTGCTGGAAGTACCCAGTCTGACCCTTGATTTAGGCAAGTTTACGCCCGATGATTGGGCCAAAGAAGCCCCCTATCGCTATGAAACCACCTTGCGCAAAGCCCTTCAAGAGCTACTGGCCGCGCGGGCAAGTGGGCTATCAATGTGGCAAAAGCCGGAAGAGGCGGCTTTTGCCCTGTGGGAGTACTATTTGCAAAGGGGGAATCTGCCCTGGTGGTATGCCTCGGCCTGGGCGGTGCTAGTCCCGGAAAACAAGCCGGGAATTTTTTCGCTCCAAGCACTGGCCCAATGGCTTCAAAGAGAATATCCCTCGGCTTTTTATGCTTTTTGGAAGACCCTGCCCAGGCAAGCCAAACCCTGGCAAAGGCTCCTGCATCATTTTTCAGATGAAGCCCTCTGGCAATTCTCGGAGCCTTTGTTTCGCGAAGGCAAAACCCTGGCCCCGCTCATACAAGCGTCTTTTTCCCAACTGCGCCGGCTTCCTTACGAAAAGGCGAAGGCACTGCGCCCACAATTATGGGTCTGGCTCCTGGAAAATGCGGCTTCCGCCAGCACCGCCCGGCGGTTTTGGCGCGCCTGGCAACACCATTTACAACAGGTGCTACAGCCACTTTCTGCTTCGCCCACCTGGGAGGCCTACTGGCTGGCTCTCCAACAGCAATTGGCAAGCACCCAAACACCAGCAACCGCGTTTGCGCTTGCTTCCGGCCCGTCTTTTTGCCTTTGCTAAGCCCTCCCCGGCTTGCGGGCCTGCCTCCTTTGCTCCAAAAGTTTTTGACCCGACAATGGGGGCAAAGCACTTGGAATGGCTCCCGGGAAATCCTGGCACAGCTAAGCCCGGCGCAAGGAAAGGAAATGCTGCAACGAATTTTCCCAAAATTTTATCAACAAGCTGGGCAAATCTGGCTTCGCCTCCGCCAAATGCGCGAATGGCCCAGACTTCTGCCCCTTTCGGGCAATGCCGAAGACCGCTATTGGATGTTTGCGACCCAATGGCAGTTGCAAAATATCGAGAGGACTTCGGCAGCCTCATTCTCCCCCCCTTTTTTGGAAGCTTTGTATCTGGCAGCGCATCAGAGGCCCCCCACTCCTGGTGTTTTACCCTTTTTGCAAAGGCAGTGGTTGCGTCTTTTTCCCGAAACCAAGTCCTTTGTGCATCGGCTTCGAGGGCGGGAGGCCCAGTTATCGCGTGCCAACATCGCCCAACTAGGCCCGGCGACCTTGCGCGAATGGCTGCGCCTGTTTCAGGCCCCGGCCAGTGCCGAAATATTGCGATATTTGCGGGATTTGGAAGCCGTCTTGCAAGCCCGCCCTTTGCCCCGGGGCTTTCGGAGGGCCTTGCTTCTGGCCCAAATCTGGCCACAGGCCGCCCGGACACTGGCCCAAATCCGGAGCGAATCCCCAGAAATTCCGCTCAATCCCCTTGTATTTGCCCGTCAGCATTTTCTGGAATGGGCCGAAAAGTTGGGTTTGCCAGCAGGCTTCCAAAGTCGTTTGTTGGCCCAGTTGCGCCAGCAAAGCCCGGCCTGGCAAAAAATATGGCCCGTGGCCCAGTGGCCTGCCCCAAGTGTGGTGGCCTTTGGCACGGAGGCTTTTTTTCTGACCACCCCGCCAGAAATGTTGCGCCTGGTGCGTCGCTTGTGGCAAGAAGGCATCCTGACCGTGATAGAACAAATCCGGTGGCTGGGAATGGAAGAAAACCCCGAAGCCCGCCTGGCCTGGGAAACCGAAATTCTGGCCCACCCGGCCCTGCAAGCCCCACGACTGACCCAGGAATGGCCCAAACTCCTGCGCCAGGCCCGCCCTGCCCCAGGCTTGTTGCAGTGGCTTGCGCTCTATGCCGGGCGGGTGAAAGCCGAAGAACTGGCTTTGGCCGCTTTTTTTTCCCCTGCCTTGCTGAATACGGTGGCCCGGCGCATTGGGGAGGCCCTGGAAAATCTGCCCACCGAAGCCTTTTCGGAAGCAAATGAAAGCTGGAAAACACGCTTATTACAGGTTTCCGATAAAATACGGACAGAAGAAGCCGCGGCCACTTTGGCCCCCTCAGCGCCTAGCGATGCCCTGCTAGGGAGTCCTTCTCCCAACCTGGCGGATTTGGCGGCGAAAATTTTTTATCGCTTAAAATATACCCCATCGCAAGGCAAAGCCCTGGAAACCGACCCGGTTTTCCGGCAAGATCTGAGGCAGTTTGCAAGCCAGTATCCCCGTGAATTTGGGGGCTGGTTAAAGGCCTTGCCCGAAGACTACCAAAAAGTACTGGCACAAATAGCCCCGGAAATCGAAAAATTCTTGCTCCCCGCCTCCCCCAAGCCTACTTCTGTGGCTTTGCCCCGTGAATGGCCTGCCGAAGCCCCTTTGCAGGAAATCTATATCCAGAATGCGGGGCTGGTCTTGCTTCACCCCTTTCTGGGGCAATTGTTTCAAAGGCTGGCCCTAATGGAAAAGCGGATATTTCGGGATAGGGCGGCCCGGCAAAAGGCCATTTATGTCTTGCAATACCTGGCCACTGGCCGCAATGAGCCAGACCAAGAACACGAACTGGCCCTCAACAAAGTCTTGTGTGGCTGGCCCCAGGACGAACCCTTTGAGCAGGAGGATACCCTGCGCCCAGAAGAAGTGGAGATTTGCCAAAGCTTACTGCGCGGGGTCATCCAAAATTGGAAGGTGCTCAAAAATACACGGGTAGAGGGATTACAGGTTTCTTTTCTGCAAAGAGAGGGCAAGCTGAGTGAATTTACCGACCGCTGGGAAATCCACGTGGCCCCCAAAGGACTGGATTTATTGCTGGAACATTTGCCCTGGGGTTTTCGCACTTTTAAGCTTTCCTGGGCCGGGCGGGTCTTGATGGTAGATTGGCCCAATCCCTAATGATTTTTCTAAATTCATTCTTTTCCTTTATTTTAGAGGGTAGCTTAAGACCTTATCTCTGTGAAAAAATATACCATTGATTTGCTCATCACCGAAGCCACTCACAGCTCGGGGATGCAGTTGTATTCTCCCCTGCACCAATCGCAGATTATTCGCATTGACCAATCGCCGCGCATGGTGGCAGATGTTTTGCAAAAAGCTATGGAGCGCGAATGGATTAAAGAAGGCCGATACGATTTTCTACTCGATCAAACCCAGGCTGGACAATGGCAAAAAGAGCTTTTTGCCGTGCAAATCGGGGCCTCGCCCGAGGATTTATTTCCTGAGCTCTTGCTGGAATATGACTTTTTTTATACCCAAAACGACCGGGCGCAGTGGGTAGGGGTACTGCCCGTACTCAATGTAGAATCGACCGGGCTGAGTTTTGAAGAACTCAAATCCAATCTGGGCCAAAATCTCAAGCTGGAGTTTATGCGCAACGAACGCCTCAAATCGGTTTTTTCTCTGCTCAGTACCCAGCAATTTTCCGAAGTGCAACTTCATATCCTGCCCCGGGAGCTTACTTTTTATACTTTTTCCGAAATCAGCCAGCTACAAGAGCAGAAACAGGAAAAACTGCTGCCTCAGGTGGCCCAAAAGATGTTTGTGAGCCAGCCTTCGCTTTTTGGGCTGGAGGCCGAATGGCTGCGTTTGTGCAAAGCACTCAAAGGCCAAAACCGTCGCTCGGCTCTCATCGTTGGTGGAGCAGGCAAGGGCAAAACGGCCCTGATTCAGGAATTTTGCCGCCTCAGAAACGAACTGGGTCTGGGCCATTTTGATATTTGGGAGGTCTCTGCGGCTCAGTTGCTGCATCGCCTCACGGCCCAGGGCAGTTGGGAAGAATCGCTGGGCGAATTGTGCCGGGAACTGCGACAAACAGGTGATTTTTTGTATGTCAGCAATTTTGCCGAGTTGTTTGAAGTGGGGCAGTACATTGGCAACAGCCTCTCTATGGCCGATTTTCTGCGCGATTTCCTGGCCCGGGGCGATATTCGCCTGCTCTCCGAATGTACGCCCGAAGAAGCCTCCCGCATTGAATTGCGCTCGCCTGGCTATCTGAGCCTTTTTGCTACCATCACCATCAGCGAGTTGTCGCTGGCCCAAATCCTGCATACCATTCAGCAAAAAACGCAGCAGTTTGCCGAGGCCAAAGATACCCTTGTGGAGGAAGAAGCCATTACCGAGATTTTGCGCCTTCAGCAATGGTATACCCCCTACTCGGAACTGCCTGGCAAGACCATCTTTTTTTTGCAGGCCATGATTGCCGACCGCCAGAAAGACGACCTCAAAATCATAGACCGGGCCGCCATTCACCAGCGATTTAGCCGCGAAACAGGGATGCCCGAATTTATGATTAATCCCGAAACGCCTCTCAATTATGCCGAGATGAGTCAGTTTTTTCACCAAAATATTTTTGGGCAAGAAGAAGCGATTCAGACCGTGCTCGATTTGCTCGTTTCGGTCAAGGCCGCCGTGGTGCGCCGGGGCAAGCCTTTGGCCTCTTTGCTCTTTGTGGGGCCTACTGGCGTGGGCAAAACCGAGATGGCCAAAGTGCTGGCTCAGTTCATGTTCGGCAATCGCAACAAAATGCTCCGCTTTGATATGAGCGAATACGCCGATTTGCCCGCCGTGATGCGGCTCACTGGCGACAGCTCCGGGGGCGATGGCCTCCTGACGGCCGCCGTGCGCCAGGCCCCCTTTTCGGTGCTCTTGTTTGATGAGCTCGAAAAAGTACACCCTGCCTTTTATGACCTCCTGCTCCAGATACTAGGCGAAGGCCGCCTAACAGATGCGCGCGGGCGCGTGGCCGATTTCTGCAGCACCATCATCATCATGACTTCCAACATCGGTGCCCGCTCTTTTCAAAGCGGCCATATCGGCTTCGTAGAAAGCCTAAACGATAAGGCCGAGGCCAGTGCCCATTTTCGCACCGAAGTCCAAAATTATTTTCGGCCTGAGCTTTTCAATCGCCTGGACCGCATCATCGCCTTTTCGCCCCTGGACCGGGCCGTAGTACGGAGCATCATTGACCGGGAGGTACAATTGATGCAAAAACGCGAGGGCCTTCGAGGCCGCAACCTAAGCCTCTACATTGACAAGGCCGTGCTAGACTACCTCGGCGAAGTGGGCTATGACCCTCGCTATGGTGCCCGGTTTTTGCAAAGGGCCATTCAAGAGCAAATGCTCATTCCTCTTGCCCGCCAGCTCAACCGCCACGAAGTGCACAAGTCCCTGCACGTGAAGATATATCGCCAAAACATTCCCCCCTTTATCCAGCTAGAAGTGGAAGTGCGAACTGAAGTAGCCACTTGGCACAGAAAGCTCGAAGGCCAGGCCAAATGGGAAGTTGGGCCTTTTGCCTTTGCCGTACTCAACTCGCGGCGAAAGGCTGGCAACATTGAACGGGGTAGATACTACAATAAGTTTTTGAGTCAGTTAGACCGAATGGAGCGCAAGCTGGCCCAGTTTAAGCGCAAAAACATAGAAAATGAGTTTTGGCGACAGGAAAACGAACGCAAAAGATACTATGCCCTCTACCAGTTGCACGAGGCCTTCAGTGCGTCTTTTCAGGAAATCGGCCAGCTTGATACTGATATTTTTCTTTTGCTGGCTGGTTTACCCGAAGCCGAGAATCAACTACCTACCCGATTCGAGGCCTGGCAAAGCCGCTTTGAGGAACTCAAAAGGGAATTGGTGCTGCTCGAGAACCCGCAATTTGCCTATTGTTGTCTGGGCATTTATGGTAACCTGACCTATGTGTGGCCCCTGGCCCAGCTCTTCCGGCAGTTGGGCAAAGCCCAGGGCTTTGCCATACAAGAACGCTGGGCCACCTATGACCATAACAAAAAAGAATTCGAGCATAACCCCCACTATCCCACCGAGCTGGGCCCCCGAAAAGACGTTTGCGGCCTGGAGCTACAGTTTCAGGGCGAAATGATGCCCTATCTCTATTTTCGCCGCGAAACTGGCGTTCATCTTTGGATAACCCGGGGCAACTTCCAGTGTAAACTCAAAGTGCAGATGGAAAACAAAAAGCTCGACACCGACGATCCCTCCTTGCTCTTCCAAACGCCCTTTGGTGTGCACCGGGCCAGTAGTTTCAATGATGAAACCGTGATGCGGTATTACTACCCTGAAGCACTCTACGCCCCCCAGCACCACAGCGAAACCCAGGAAGGAAAACCCCTGGAAATACTGCAAAACTTGCTGGATGCCAATTTTAAATCACAAATTGATGGCTACCTGCTGGGCTAGCTAAAAGAAAAGTCATCTTCCAGAAATAGGGCCGGGTTGATTTAGAGAGCTATGACCCTGGATTTATTTGCGTTGACTAAAAAATTGTATCTGCCAAAAAGTCCTACGCACAAAATATCTTGCCCAAAATAAATTTATACAAAGTAAAATTTTAACAAGAAAAAATCGGGGAATTGGCCAGCAAACGAGTATAGATGTCATAAAGATTTTTGTGCCAATGAAGCAAGCGGAATTTTTTCTCACATAAAAAGAGATGTGGGTATTCTCCGTTTTTGAGTAAGACCCGCTCAGCCCTCCAACTTCTGCTGCATTTCTTCCAGCAATTGGCGCAGGGCTTGCAGTTCCTGGTTTTCGGCCAGTTCAAAAAGCTTTTGCTGAAAGCTGGCTGCTTCCAGGCGTTTTTTTCTTTCCTCCAAAACCAGGGCTTCGGCCTGTTGGGCTTTTAGCTCCGCCTCCTGGCGTTTGAGGGCTTCCTGTTCCCGGTTGATTTTTTCTCTTATCGCCACAAGCTCCGCCTCCTG
>JAAUUB010000223.1 GCA_012031215.1 Microscillaceae bacterium
TATGCCAGGCCATTTCGGTTTTGCCCTGCGGCAGGAGGCTGCTGGCAAAATTAGACAGGCAAAGATTTTTTTTGCCCTGTGGGTGGGCCGAAAGCAATACTGCCCCCGCGCCATCGCCAAAAAGCGAATTGGCAATCAGGTCATCTTCTAAGGCTGATTTTTGCAGGTGGAGCGTGCAAAGTTCTACCCCTACGATGAGTACCCTGGCTTCGGGCTGACTTTGGCAAATGGCCTGCCCCACTTTTAGGGCATTGAAAGAAGCATAACAACCCATAAAATTAATGGCCGTGCGATGTATGCCTCTCGAGAGCTCGTAATGTTCAATGAGTTGAATATCGAGCCCGGGGGCATACATCCCCGTGCAACTGACCGTGATGAGGTGGCTAATGTCGTGAAGCGTATCCGAAACTGCGTTTTCCCGCAAGTTTTGGCGCAAATCTTCAACGGCGGCCACGGCCAGGGGAAGGGCTTCCTGTTCATAAAGCTGCATCCGGGCGGCCGTTGTAGGAAAAGGAGCCTCCCCGGATACATAAAACTGTGAATTGATTTGTTCAAAATCGTGAAGCACCGAATAACGATGTTCAATGGCTGTTTGGCGGTAGAGGGCTTTCAGTTTGCGGGCTTCGGTAGGGGCCAGATGGAGGATATGGGTCATAAAATCGGCCATTTTGGCTTGGGGCATTTTTACAAGGGGGACAGCCGTGCCAAGCGCCAGCAGGTAGGTTGGGTTCATGGTATATGCGAATGGTTGTCAAATAAAAATCACTATCATAATCTGATATGCGAAAAGAAAGTTTAAAACTAGGAAAAAACTACCTGTCCGCCGGGCTTAGTTCAACAAAAAAATGGCCTCTTAGGGCAACTGCCAGCGCAATTCTTCCCAGCCTCGGGCCGTACAGATGCCCCGGATGTAGGGATAAATGACCTGGGCCGAAAGCTGGCGGCGGTCAGGCACCCGCGTGGTAAATGCTTCCTCGTCCATCGTAGCTTTGATGAGCAGGCCAATGGTTTCGGCGGCCAGGTGAGTGTCTAGGTCAGGATTAAAGAAGCCCTGGCCTACGCCCCGGTCCAGGATGGTGCGGATGTGGGCCGTGCTGGTGGTGGTGGTTTCGTGCCAGATTTCGGGAAAATACTGCTGAATGTCTTTGAAATAATTGGGGTTGACCCGCGCAATCCGATTGACCAATTCATTGTAAAATCAAGCAGGGCCAGCAACACATTTTCCTTTTCCAGAATTTTTTGGTAAGTCCGGGCAATGATGAGATTGTCCAGGCGCAAACACTCACGAACTAGCCCGGTTTTGTCTCCAAAGAACTTATAAATGGTTTTGGTAGAGATATTCAGTTCTTGTGCAATATGGCCAATCGTAACACTTTTAACCCCAAATTTGAGGAAAAGCCTCAGGGCCTTTTCTATGTAGATGTCTTGTCGCTCGAGAGTACTTTCCAAATTTGTCATTATCCTGTGTAATCGGGAGGGGGGACATAGCTTTGTCTATTCGGCTTGCTTTTTTTTCTGGCGCAAACGAAAAATCCCGTTGCAGTTCACACAGAGTGTGCCCGTTTCATCATAGACCCATCCTTCCAAAAAAATGGTGCTTTTTCCTTTTTTCACCACTTTGGCTTCGCCCATTACCTGCTTTTCGGCCACGAGCATACCCAGGTATTGGATATTGAGGGCCACGGTAAGCTGCCCTATGGTATCCTCATCCCAAACAGAAACGGCACACGCGCCCAGCAAACCATCAAAGAGATAGGCGACAATGCCCCCATTGATGGCATTTGTGCCGCCCCCGCCTCGGTGGTGCGCTTCTACGTGAAGCAAAATTTTGGTGTAGCCCGGGCGAAATTCTACAATTTCGAGCCCGGCCCACTGATAGAAAGTATCGAGGTTCCACTTTTTGAAGTCTTGCATGGGTATGTTGTCCGTCAATCCTTATCAACCAAACGCAAACATTCAAAAATAATGGCTTTGCCTCAAAATCAGTACATACAGCAACGATATTAGGGTTTTTTTTCCAAAGCTTTATTCCCAAATCACGGTTTCGGGCTGAGCGGCCCAGTTTTGCAGGGCAATTTCATACTTTTCTTCCAGCACATTGCGCTTGATTTTGAGGGTAGGGGTCAGGAGGCCATTTTCTACGCCCCAGGCTTCGCGCATCACCACCACCGACTGTACCTGTTCGTGTTTCATCACCGAGGCATTGAGTTTTTGCAGTGTGGCATCGAGGCTGTTTTGCAGTGCTTCACGAGGGAGCTGGCGGCCCATTTCTGACAATACTACCAGGGCGATGGGTTGGGCCAGGCCCCGGCCCAGGATGCAAACCTGCTCTACGTGGCTGTTGGTGGCAAATTGATATTCTATTGGGGCGGGCACAACAAACTCTCCTTTGGCCGTTTTGAAAGTATCTTTTACCCGGCCTGTGATTTTGAGATAGCCCTCAGCATCTACTTCTCCGCTGTCTCCGGTGTGGAGCCAGCCCTCGGCCAGGGCTTCGGCGGTTTTTTCCGGGCTTTTGTAGTAGCCGTTCATCACCCAGGGGGCCTTCATCAATACTTCCTGCGAGCCTTCTTCAATCTTGATTTCCACACCCGGGTAAGGCTTACCCACGGTGCCCATTTTTACCTGCTCGAGGGGCATATAGGTACAAGCCCCCACATTTTCGGTCATCCCATACACTTCCTGGATGTGAATGTCTAGTTTTTTATACCAGGCAATAAGCGAAGCAGGCATGGGAGCCGCTCCCGTAAGCACCACTTTTGCTTCCGCCAGCCCCAGCGAAGTTTTGATTTGTTTTTGAACGGCAGGGGCCATCTGTGGATTATCGAGCAGGGCCTCGAGCTGTGGAGCGGGCATTTTAGCCAGGATACCCAGTTGGAATTTTGTCCAGATGCGCGGCACGGCCAGGAAATGGGTGGGTTGGGCGGCCTGGAGGTTTTGGGCAAAAGTATCGAGCGATTCCGAAAAATAAATGCTTGCCCCACCATAAATGGAAGCACTTTCCACGATGTTGCGCTCCGCAATATGGCAGAGGGGCAGATAAGAAAAATGCCGGTTTTGATTATTGAAGAGATGAAAAATATCGCTGAGGCGGTTCATGGCGGTAGCCATTCTCTCATAGGTGTAGATCACTCCCTTGGGCATTCCGGTAGTGCCCGAAGTGTAGATAATCGTCATCAGGTCTTCCATATCCGGGCTATGATTCTCAGAGAGGGGCGCGTTTTCGGCCAGGATATCTTCCCAGGCTTTCATCCCTTTCAGTTCGGCCTGGTCGGGATATTGCGGGTAGCTGATGCAGGGCAGGCCCGCCGGCACGCCCTGGCTCATCAACTCCCATTCGTCAAGTTTGCCCACAAACAAAGCCTTGCATTCGCTGTGCACCAGCACTTCGTGCAGCTTGTCAGCCGTGAGGGTAGGATAAAAAGGAACCGAAACATGCCCGGCCATCATAATGGCCAAGTCATTGATTATCCAATGGGCACAATTTTTTGAAACAATGCCAATATTACTTTTGGGAGGAAAACTTGCTTTTAAAAAGGCCGCAATCCGGCGGGCTTGTTCGCCTACCTCGCCCCAGGTATAATCTGTCCAGGAATCGCCTTGTGGTTGTTTGAGAAATACCTGCTGGGGCTGGGTGCTTTCCCAATGATAAAACTTGCTGAGATGTGTGTCTTGTTGCTCCAGGGTGAGCGCATTTGAAAGTTGCTTTTCCATTACTTTTTTGAGTTTAAGTTGCACAATGCAAAGTTAACTCAAATCAGGGTACTTTGGTTAAGGAGCAAAGCCAGGCGAACGAAAGAGCCGTAAAATTTTTAAAAAACAAATCACGAGCACCTCTGCAAAAATCCTTTTTTATTCTTCTTCCTTTCAAAAAAAGGAGGAGGGGCATTTTCCAGTGCCTGCCATTGCCCCTGCCAGTCATAATATTCAGTGCCAGCAAATTTTTTTTTGTAATCATAAGTAGAGCTTTCCCAAAAAGCGTAGCCTGTGTAGAGGTACTGCTTTTGAAGGCTTTGGGCAAAGCAAATTTCTTCCAGCAGGGTATGCAAGCCGGGACTTAGGGGGCTGTATTCGGGGTCGAACATGGCATAAATGCTCGAGGTACTGTGTTGGGCGACATCCAGAAAACTGACGGCGTATAACTGCCCTTGGGCATCATAGAGGCAGCACTCCATCGTATGGCAGGGGACATAGGCAGGCTGGGGATGTAAAAAATCACAAAGTGAATGGGGAACATTGGCTTTGAACCTTTGGCAGTGTTTGTGAAAAATGGCTTCTTTTTCAGCATCGATAAAAGCATCTCGGAAAACAACCCGGCTGTTTTGGGCCCGGCGCAGGAGTTTTCGCTGGCTCTTGCTGAGGCAAAAACGGGCCAAGTTGATGCGTAGCGGAATGATGGTACTGAGTGTTTCTCCGTTCCAGCTAAGGGTGTCTCGGAAAAAAAAAGTGCCAAAGTGCCGCCAGCCATCCGCCAAAAGAAGGTCTAACTGGGCCGGGCTCACTTTTAGCAACTCCATGTAATTCCAAAACTGCTTTTCTTCCATTCTTTTACGCCTAAAAACAGGGCTTTTAGCTTTGCCCTGCGGGGGGGGTTAAATTGGGGATTTCTACCATCACCCGGAGGCCCATTCCTTTGCCAGGGCTAAAAATTTGTATCTTTCCTTTAATTTTATCAACCGTTTGCTTGACAATGTAGAGCCCCAGCCCAGAGCCTTCGGCTTCTTCGGTGGCCCGAAAAAACATATCGTAGATTTTCTCGAGATGCTCATGGGCGATGCCTATGCCATTGTCTTCAAAGACCAGCCGGGCCACTTTTTTTTCTATATTGGCTTCTATGCGGATAAAAACGCGTCGATTTTTGAAAATCCTGGTATTTAATAGCATTGGAGATGATATTGGTAAAAATGATTTTGACCCTCAGCCCATCATTATAAAAATCAGCCTCATCGCCCGAGAGCCAGGTTTGGATGTCAATACGGTCAAAGTTTTTGTAATATTTTAAATCCTCAATACATTCCTGAAGTATTTCGCTAAAGTCAATTGCTTCGGGATATACTTCTGAGCGATTATTGCGCGAATAGTGCAACATAGAAGCAATAAAATCATCGAGCCGCACAATTCGCCCCTCGATGCGCTCCACATAATCGGGCAGTCGGTTTTGGTCGGGTTCAATTTTCATAAGGTTGATAATGCCCAGGATAGAGCTAAGGGGCGAGCGCAGGTCGTGGGAGGTTTTATAGACAAACTGATCCAGCTCGAAGTTTCTTTCTTCCAGGGTTTGGAGCGTTTCCTGTAGTTCTTGGCGGGAATGGCGCAGTTCATCGGTCATTTTTTGGAGCATTTCGTTTTTGGCCCGCAGTTGTTGATTAGTTCGGGCCAGCTCTTCTTCTTTGCGGGCGATTTTGGCATATTGCTGTTCCAGGTCGCGGTTGAGGCGCTGGGCTTCCAGCAAGAGTTCCTTCATCCGGCCCTCTTCTTTTTTGCGCTGGGTAATGTCGCGCACAATCACCAGTACCCGGTTTTCGGTGCTTTGCACAAAGCGCGTTTCCAGGATGTAAGTATAAACTGGGGTGGGGACTTCAATTTCGTAAAAGCCTTCCTCTCTTTTGAGTTTAGCTTCCAGCAGCAGTTGCTTTACCCGTAATTTCACTTTGCGGGGCACTGGAAAGTCATCAATCGATTTTCCGATAATTTCCTGACGGCGATAGGGTAGTAGGCGGTTTTTGTCATTGAGCTGCACCACGCGCCCCTCCCGGTCGATATGAAAGATAGTATCAGGAAAGGCCTCAATGAGCGCACTTTTCTGGGCTTCGCTTTCCCGGAGGAGGGCCTCGGCCTTTTTTTGCTCAGTTATGTCATCAAACATCAGCAGTAGGTAGCCACTTTGCCCTTCTTCTTGAAACAAGTGTGTGCCCGAAACGGTCGCCCAACGTAAAGCACCTTCGCGGTGGTTCATTTTTTGGTCCAGGCTGAAAGCGTGGCTTTGCAAAAGCCGTAAGTCTTCGGTCTGGCGCAGGGTCATGGGCCAATCGGAGGGTGCAATCAGGTCCGCCAGTTTTTTTTCCTGTAAGTCCGGCAAGGCATAGCCCAACAGGCGGCCCAATGCCGGGTTGGCCTGTACAATCTGCAGACTATGGCTTTCTACCAGCGCAAAGCCTACCAAGGCTTCATTGAATATCTTGGCAAAACGCCGCTCGCTGGCTTGCCAAAGGGCCTCGGTCTGAAGGCGGTCGCTGATGTCGCGAATGATTTGCGAAGCCCCCAGTAGCTGCCCTTCCCGGTTTTTAACCAGGTTATAATGGGTTTCAAGAAAAGTATTGCTTTCCGGGAGAGTGTCAATTTCCCGGTAGCTTTGTCCGGCCAGCACCCTTTCCCATTTGGCTTTTTGAGCCTCATAGAGGGCGGGCTGGTTGCGGTAGCCATCCAGCAGGTTTACCCCCAGATGAAGGGGCGCCCGGTTTGGGCTTCATAGCTTTTTTTGAAATGTTCATTAAACAAAGTAACCCTGAAATTGGGGTCAATGGCCACAATGAGGTCTTCGGTGCTGTTGATGATGCATTTGAGGCGGTCATTGCTGAAGTCAAAGGCTTTGAGCGCATCTTTGGGGCGCTTGCGGCTCAGGGATTTTTCGCGGCTATTGGCCTCCGACGATTCTTTCAAGAGGAGGATTCCCCGGCGCAAAGCTTCGGAAGGATGGGGCCAGGCGGCGATGTTGGCATCCAAGAAAAGTCGGTTTTTGCCATTTGGAATCCGATAAGCCAGGTTGCGTAATTGTACCTGATGCCCAGTCAGGGCGTTCTGGAGTGCCGCTTTGAGCAGCTTATCTTCGGGCAAAAAAGAGAAAACAGAAACGCCAACTTCGGGCAAGGCCGCTAATCCCAATAGTTGCGCCAGGGCTGGATTGGTACGCAATAGCCGAAACTGGGCATCGTAGCATACAATGCCGTGAAAACTTTGCAGAAACAAAACCGATTCAAAATCGGAGCTTTTATCCATACTCATGGGCTAATGGGTGGCTAATCAATCACCAGAAAATATCCTGGCCTGCGGGTCTCCGAACTGCTTTTTACTGACAACGTAATTTTTACCACTCCTCTAAAAAAGCTAAAAATTGTTTTTGTCAAAGAAAAAAACAAAACCCTGGCCCTCATGACATTATGAAATGGCCAGAATAGGGGAAATAAAATCCTGCCAGTGTGCTACCTGCCGAATTTGGTAACGATGACAGACAATGTCCACATTGCCTTTTCGCCAAAAGCCTTCGGGGCAGGCCACCCACATTTTTTGACTATGGGCCATAAGCCCTAGCTCCAATAAGCTGATGGGCGACTGGGTGCTGGGGTCTAAATACATCACTATCAAATCGGCCTTTTCCAAACCTTCCAGTTCCCATTCTACCTGAGCCCTGAAATCGGGGTGGTCTATGCGCTGTACCCAATCGGCGTTCCAATTTGGGCGGCGGGGATTGAGGACTATCCCCGGCCAATGATGCAACTGGCCAATCAATGCCGACTGCCATTCCTCGGCCTGGCCCTGGGCAATGCTTCCGGCCAAAAAAACACTGGGCCGGCCCAGAGGCGCAGGAAAAGGGGTGGGTGGATAGAGTATTTCCATTGTTTAACTTTTT
>JAAUUB010000021.1 GCA_012031215.1 Microscillaceae bacterium
TTCTTTCGCCTGGCCCTTTCTTTCTCTTTCTCGGCCCGTTCTTTCTCTTTCTCGGCTATTTCTTTGGCAATGGCTTCTTTGGCCGTCAGGAGTAAATGACCTGATTTGTTGCACCAACGCATCCATTCGGCTTCGGTATCTTCATAAAGACCTGTCCAAAGGGCAATCCCCAGATTGACTTCGGGCATGTAGTAATCTTCCTCCTCCTGTTGCTGGTATTCACCTTCTTCATTCAGCACATACACACGCAATTTTTCTTCCGAAAGGTATTGATAGGGGTCTTGAATGATGTAATACTTCACCCCTATTTTGGCATAGATTTTCAGCTTTTCGGTGTCTTCCTGGCCTACTTTGTTAGAGACAATCTCCAAGACCAAGTCAGGAGCCTTGCCCATCACCCAGGTAAAGTAGGCCTTGTGTTTTTTTTCAAACCAGTTGTGGGGTTGTTGGATGTCAAAGCTCAGAAACATATCGGGCACGACGGGTTTTTGCACATCCTTGTCGTAGTAAATTCCGACATTGGAGGCCGTCATAAAATTACGGGTCGTCCAGTTGATTTTATCGTTTTGGAGAATATCTATACAAAGTCTTTGCTGTTTTTCCGAAAATAGGTTATCCACTGGCTCATCGGTTTCGGTAATATATTTTTCGTAGTCAAAGTCTTCCACTTCATAGTAGAGGGTGTGGGCATAGACAATTTTGCCGCGTGATTGGGCTACCACGGCTAAATCGTTTTTGAGGCCCAACTCATCAATTAAAGAAAAATCCTGGCTCACTTCCATAAAATTACAGTTTTGCGAATGTAGTGTTTCATAGGAACCCCTAAGATACAAGAAGACCTATTTGATACGGACGAAAAAAGCGGAAACTCAGCCAAACTGGGTCAGACGGGCCAACAGTGGCGTAGGGCTTACTTTTTCGGGCAGTGGGGGAATCTTAAAGCCAATCACCATCACATCATCTGTCTGAGGATAATCTCCTTTCCAATCGTTAAATTCTTTTTCTAGGAGGGCTTTTTGTGCTGTGATGGGCAACTGGCTGGCTCGGCTGAGCAAGTCAATGAAGCGGGTTTTCATATATTTCTTGCGTCCTTTTCCATCCTGCATTCCCCCTAACTGATCCTGAAAGCCATCCGTTACCAGATAGATGATTTCATCGCCTTCTACGTCGATACAACGGGCAACAAACTGCTTGTCGCGATTCTTTGCTTTTGTGCCTATGGAAATATTACTGCCTTTGTAATACATCAATTCTCCATTTTTAACCAGGTAAAGAGGACTTTTGGCTCCGGCAAAGATGATTTCCCGGTTTGTAAAATTGATTTTCAGCAGGGCAATGTCCATTCCATCGCCTTCGTGTTCGTCCGTCTTTTGTTGTTTCTGCAAATTGGCTTTCACGTTGGCATTGAGTGCTTGCAAAATCAGCACTGGGTCGACTTCCTGATTGGCATTGACCACTTGGTTTAAAATGGCACTTCCCATCATGGTCATAAATGCCCTGACACCCCGTGCCCGGTACAATCGGCGGCGGCAATGAAGAGATTATCTTCGCGCTGGCTGTACCAGTAAAAATCGCCGGAGACAATATCTTTGGGGGCATAAAAGACAAAAAACTCTGGGATTTGCTGCTGAATTTTTGTCAAATCGGGCAAGATGGCCTGCTGGAGTGTTTCGGCATAGCGGATACTGTCGGTGATGTGTTTGTTTTTTTCTTCCAGTTCTTTGGTTTGCTCCAGCAGTTGTTCGTTTTTTTCTTTGATTTGCTTATTTTTAATGTCCATTATCGTGGCCGATTCCTCTAGCATTTCGTTTTTCTGGTTGATTTCGTTCACCTTTTCCCCCAGTTCATTTTTTTGCTGGCGTATTTTGCGATAATTGACAAAAAACACCGTGATGATGCTGGCCAGGGCCAGGGTAGAAATCAAAAATATGAGCCAGTTGCGTTGAGAGAGTTGAGACAAAAGGCGGGCATTTTCCTCCGCCTTTTCTTTTTCGCGGGTGGTGAGTTCTAGTTGGGCTTTGGTCTTGATATTTTCTTCTTTTTCCTGGTCCAAAAAAGCCTCCAATTCCTGGATGACTTTTTGGGCATTTTCACGGGCAATATTGATGGCTTTTTCATTGATTTTTAGTTCTTGGCGAAGTAGTTGAAGCTCGGTCTCAATCTTGCGCCTTTCCTCCGAGCTGATATTGGCACCACTTTGCAGTAAGGCTTCGCGTTGCTGGATGGCTTCCTGGATGCGCTCATTTTCATTGGCAAAAAACTCAAGCTGAATCTTGACGGCCACCTGTTTTCCGTAGATTGTGCTGGTATTCTGGGTGATATCCGGGCTGTCATCCTCGCGCCGGAGCCTTACCCTGAGGGCAATCAGACTGGATTCTTCTTTGTAAATGGGAATCTCGAGCGGGGTATATCCCTCTACTCGAAACTCACTAAAATTATGGGCGTTTTCTACCTGGGCTTCCCCGGAAGCATCTGTGGTGTAGCGATAAAGATTATCAATCACCAGGATAACCTGGGCCACTGGCTCATCGGCGGCATTGCGCACCTGAACGCGCCTTACCGGAAGTTTGGGCAGCTCTACAAAAAGTAAAACCTCGTTATTGTTACGAATTTCGGCCACATAATTAGCTGTGCCTTTGAGGCGCAGCGGGTCATAGACCACAAACCGGCTTTTTTCGTTAACAGGGGTGCCTTCGGGCACGGAAATAGAAAAATACCCATCTGCCCCACTCAAGACCTCACGCACACCCCGCACCCCCGAAAGTAGAACGTGCATTCCTTGTATAGGTACGGACCGGTCGCTTAATACCCGGCCTTTAACCGTGATGGGCTTGGCCATCACTACTTTAATCTTGTTGTTAAGAGGCTCGACATCCTTGACAACCAGCCCCTCTTTTTGCACTTCAATGGTATTGAAATCTTCGGAACGCGCCAGTGTAACCGAAAACTCGCCCTGGGCATTGGTAGAAACAAAAGGGCCTTTATTGATTTTGACCCGGGCATTTGCTACTGGCTCCGCACGGTTATCGGTTACCTTTCCTTGAAAGGTGCTTTGCCCAAACAGTGTCAGTGGGAGGCTGTGAAAAAAATAATCAGAATTATAAAAATACGCATTTCCAGATGAACCAATTTCTCATTTTAGGACGACAATTTCCTTTTTCAGATTCATTCGTAAGCCAAGAACTTTGCCAATATCTACCGCCTCGAGTGAATGAGGGGTAAGATAGGATACAATCGCTGTATCTACAAAAAATAGTGTGAAATGTACACAAGTTAATAGTCTTATACAAATAAAACTCCAAAAGGTTGTGAGGCAATGAATTTGTGTGGTGTTGCAACCCGTATTGTTTACAAACGAACCCCTACCAGGGTTATATCATCGCGGGAGGGTGTTTCCTGGCGGTGTTCATTGAGTTCAGACAAAAAGATTTCTTTTGAATATCAAGGGGTTTTTGCCAGTGGGTATTGAGCATTTCCTGAAACCGCATACTGCCAAATTTACGCCGGTCGGGGTTGGGGGCATCGGCAAAGCCATCGGTAGAAAGATAAAGGACATCGTTTTTTTTCAGAATCAGGTCATAATTGGTAAACGTCTGATTGGGTTTGAGCACCCCGCCGATGTATTTACTGTCGCCATTGAGGCGCTTCAGGCTTTGATCCTGGGTATAGTATAAAGGTCTTTTGGCCCCGGAAAAAGTTACCAGGTACTGTTCCTGATTGGCTTTGCGAATGAGGCAGAGGCACAAATCCATCCCGTCGCGGTTGTTGGTATCGCCCTGGCGCAGGCGTTCGTAGATGCGCAGGTGCAAGGCATCTAGGATACGGGCCGGGCTAAATTCGTTTTCGTTGACAATTTCATTGAGCAAATCCGTGCCGACGGTGGACATAAATGCCCCGGGAACGCCGTGCCCTGTGCAATCTACCACTGCAATCAGGGTTTTGTCATCTACGGTATTTATCCAATAAAAATCACCGGAAACAATGTCTTTGGGTTCATAAATCACAAAGTGGTCGTCAAACAACTGGCGAAATTTTTTCTCTCCTGGGAGGAGTGCCTGCTGTATAGTATTGGCATAGCGAATGCTGTCCGTGATTTTTCGGTTTTGGTCTTCCAACTCCACCGTTTTTTCGGTAAGTTGCTCATTCTTGATGTTGATTTCCTTGTTTTGCTGGTCCATTTGTTTGGCCGCCTCCCCAAGCTTGGTGTTTTGGGCATCGAGTTCCTGGGCTTTTTTGGAAAGCTCTGTTCGTGCCTGCTGCAACTGGCGAATCACTTTTTTACGTCGTTGGCTAAAATTGTAAAACAAAATGGCCAGCATCAACAGCAATAATACAATGGCAATGAGAATACCGATATAAGTTTGCTGGCGTTCAGCTTCAATCTCGCGCTGTTGCTCCGTTCTTTTGCGGGCCTCTTCCTGAACTTTTTGTTGTTCTTTGCGCAGTTTTTCTTCGGTTTCTATTTGCTTAAAAGCCAGTTGGGCCTTGTCGAAGCGTTCGGTAAGGGAATCTACCTGGGCCTTAAGTTTTTTGGCCTGTTCGGGGTCGGAGCTATAGACACGTTGGATTTCGTCGTCTTTGGCCGCAATCTGGGTTTGTAAGTCTTTAATTTCCCTTTCGGCTTTGGGATCTTTAATGTATTCGGTGATGATTTTGGGCTCTGTAGTTCTATACACTACTTCGGTTTCTTTCTCTAAGAGAGGCACAATTTTCCAGGCCGACTGCAAGATTTGTTCGGGGATAAAGAGGCCTTTATTGCTGATTTGCTCAGCAACTATTTCGTAGAGCCAGTCATCAACGGGTTTCACAAAGTTGATGTCCGTACCCCGGTTTTTGGCCAACCCCGGGCGTTCGCTGATAAGCAGTACGGGCTTGTTGATGGTTTTGTTAATCACCCCACTGATGACCACCGAGGTTCTGTTGGTATAATATATAATAGGATAAACACCAATTTCATTTATGTCCTTGATTTGGCGGATTTCCAGGGGACGGTCTTGGGGGCGAAACCGCTCCAGATTGCGTTTGAGTTCATCTACGGTTTGCTGGTCGCCAACTACCCCAATGATAAAATTTTTGCCAATGACCCCGTCCGGCCAGCTGATGTAGCGGGCAAAGCGCATGATGCTTTGGGCCTTGATGTACAGATCGGGGTCTGATTGTGCTATCAAAACTTGAAAGCTTAGGAAGAAGCCTCCCAAAACAAGGAAAATTTGTTTGAATACTTTCATTTGTTGCTCAAGCAAATCAAGATAAAGAGACCTCTGTTCATTTTATAAACTACTCGGAACAACCGCTAAAATTACGCCAGATACCTCAGAAATTCTTTTCAACCCAATATCAGGTTTAAAAACTTCTAAAATTAGCTAATTTTGGAAAAAACTTTTCTAGGAAGCATATTTATTTGTAGATACTTCAATCAGATTTTTCAAAAATCTTTTTTTTAAACCCTCAAAAAATTTGTGATTCGCCTTGAAATTTCTCAATTTTAAGCTATCCTATCAAAACTTTATATGCTTCATATCCCTATATATCAGATTGATGCGTTCACGCAAGTTCCTTTCAAAGGCAATCCGGCGGCGGTTTGCGCGCTTGAGGCGCCCATTACAGATGCCCTGATGCAAGCCATTGCGGCCGAAATGAATTTATCCGAAACGGCTTTCTTTTGGCCAGAAGGAGCCACCTCTTCTTCTTATCGCATTCGGTTTTTTACCCCTACCCACGAGGTCAATTTGTGTGGACACGCGACTTTGGCCACAGCCAGAGTGCTAAGCCAGCGGGTGTTTTCTTCAAAAACAGTCTTTGAGTTTCAGGCCAATGAAGCCCGGCTCATGGCACAACCACAGGGCAATTGGATACAATTAGATTTTCCGCAGTATGGCTGTGTGCCTGCGCCCCGTTTGCCCGATACTTTCTGGGAAGCGCTCACCATTACCAATGTAAGAGAGGCCGCTTATTCTCCGGCCCTCAAAATGATCTTGATTGAGGTCGGGGAAGGCAAAGAACTGCTGGAAGCCGAACCCGATTTTGTGGCCCTCAAAACGCTGGCATTGCCCATTGCCATTGAAGGGGTAATTTGTACCAGCCACGATACCCTGGCTTTGCCTGGCCGGGCCACTTACGATTTTATGTCTCGCTGTTTTTTTCCCTGGATTGGCATTGATGAAGACCCCGTTACGGGGGCGGCCCACACTTTGCTAGGGCCTTATTGGGCCGAAAAACTACAAAGTACACAATTGCACGCTTACCAAGCCTCGGCCCGGGGCGGAGAAATGAAATTGGAATTGGCGGCCAATGGGCGGATGTTTTTGCGTGGGCAAACTTGCTTGGTGATGCAGGGTGAACTTCGGCTGGATGCGGCTTATTTTTCGGAATGAACCCCAGCTATCAATAACATTCCCAAGTAATTATTCCAAAAAAAGACTAACTTTGCGCTTCAAATCAGGGATGCAAAAAATATGGGTGGATTACCAATTATACTGGCCTTAGGTGGATTTATATTTTTATGGGCCATTGTAAATTATCAAACCTTTCGGCGAATTGCCCTTCAGATTCAAGAAACAGAACAACAATGGCGCACCCTCTATGCCCAAAAACATGGCTTGGCGCGAACTTTTATGGGGCTTTTAGAATCCGAATCGCTTTGTGATACTAAACTGCGCCAATCCTTCCAAGATTTACCGCCCGAATCCTTCGGCCAGGCATTGCCCCTGACAGAAAGAGAACTCCATAACTGGCTGCAACAGGCCATGTCTCGGGTACACGCCCGCGATGCCCTCTTAAAATCAGAAGCCTATCTCCAACTCAAAGAGCAACTGGCTGCTTTGCAGCAGCAGAATTTATCCTGCAAAAGACAATTAAAAGCGGCAACCCTTGATTTTAATGAGCTGGTTGAGCGTGTACCCTCTTGCTGGGTGGCCAGAATTTTTGGCTTTCGGGCATTCGCTTTGTTGTTTTAAATGGTGTTTCTCCTGCCCGAGAGAAGATTTCTCTCTGCCTGAGATTGGCTCGGATTTTTAGCCAAAAAAATCATCTAAAACTTTGCAACTGCGTATTATTATTGCAGTTCAAAAAAATAATATTTCACAAAAAGTAAAAAATATGCAAGGAGCCGGAGGTAATGAAGGCGGAATGGGCCGCTTTTTTATCGGATTAATCATGTTTGTAACAGGCACTTACCTGTTGCTGAGTTCGATTCACGTGAATTTTAACCTCGGTTCACGACTATATTATGGTGGCTATGGCATTAATTCGGGCCTTTTGTTGGTTCCTTTCATGTTGGGAGTGGGGATGTTGTTTTTCAATTACCGCAATATTTTTGGCTGGCTTCTGACCTTTGGAGCACTGGCTTTGCTCGTCGTAGGCGTAATTGTCAACACAGATTTTGTGCTTCGGCGCATGGATGCCTTTGAGCTCATCCTGATTTTGGTTTTGATGGTAGGCGGCCTGGGTTTATTTTTAAGTTCTTTTCGGAGCTATGGTCGGTAGCTCCGACCGGTTTTTGATACAAAATGAAACAAGCCGATTTTGTTTTTGGCTTACAGCCTGTTTTGGAGGCACTCAAATCTTCGCAAACCGTAGATAGAATCTTGCTTCAGCGCGACATTGCGCACCGTCCGCAGTTCGAGGAAGTTTGGGCCCTGGCCCAGGAGCGCGATGTACCCCTACAGAAAGTGCCTTTGGAGCGTTTGCACCGTAGCACCCGCAAAAACCATCAGGGCATTATCGCTTTTTTATCGGTGGTAGATTACGCAAAGCTGGAGATGATTTTACCTACGCTCTATGAGGAAGGCAAAATACCCTTGATTTTGGTGCTCGACCGCATCACTGATGTGCGTAATTTTGGGGCGATTTGCCGAACTGCCGAAGCGGCCGGCGTACAGGCCGTGGTCATCCCTCAGCGGGGAGCCGCCCAGATTAACTCCGATGCGATGAAAACCTCCTCGGGGGCACTTACCCACCTGCCCGTTTGCAAGGTAAATGATTTGCAAACGGCTTTGCTCTATCTGCAAAACAGTGGTTTGTCTATTCTGGCGGCCACTGAAAAAGCGTCTCAAAATCTGTATCAACTGCCTTTGCAATCGCCCCTGGCGGTGCTGGTTGGCTCTGAGGAGGATGGCATTGCACCGGATTTGCTCAAAATGGCCAATTTGCAGGCCCATCTGCCGATGCTGGGCCAGGTGGGTTCGCTCAATGTTTCTGTGGCTACCGGCGTGGTGCTGTATGAGGTGGTACGGCAAAGGCTGGAAATTTCTTCCGGCCATTGATTTGAGAAAAAAATTCCGGCATTGAGGTAATCAATTGCCTCAGGTGTCTTCTTCGGTAAAGATAAAGGCATCGGCATGCACTGGATTGGGTTGTATCTGTAAAACCCTCGCCAATACCAAAAGCACCAAAGTACGCGAAGCCACCCGGCGTGGAATCTTGGCCGTGCGCGAAAACTCATCAACCGTGATTTGACGGTGTGTTTCCAGATATTTCATTAAAATTTCTTCCTTGGTGCCGTATTGAAACCGCACATTGCGATTGCGCCTTCGCCCCCGGAGTATTTCCCGCATTTCCCGGCTGGCTTTCAGGCTTTTGTCTTCTACCCGGACATAGGCCTGCCCCCAGCCCGTCTCGAAGTTTTCAATCACAAAATGCACATCTTCGCTCTTGGGGATAGTAAAAACCAAAACTTCCCGGTTAGCTTCTACCGGTACTTTTTCGAGCAAATAATCTATGGCAGGAGAACAGTATTTTGCGAAAGCCTCCTCGAGGGAGTATTCATCTTCGCTGGCATATTTGAGGCCCCGAATGGTTTTATCGTCATCAACGCCGATAAGTAATAAGCCGCCTTCGGAATTAGCAAAAGCAACTGCTTCGCGAACAATTTTTTCGGGGTGGTTTGCTTTGAGTTTAAACTCAAGATGTAAACCTTCGCCCTGCCGGACTAATTTTTTTAGCGTTGGATAGTCCATGACATTGGGAATCGTTGATGCGTCTAAATTAGCAATTTAATTCTGATTCCAAAAATTCCATCGAGGAAATAAAAAGTTATTTTCATTTTCCCGACCGCCCTCTTTTGTAAGCCATATTTGGCCAAAAGGGCCTATGTAAAACAGCCGTTAATACACTATTATCTTTTTGCTAAAAATTTCCCCATTGATTTCGGCCCTAAGCAGGTAAAGACCGGGTAAAAGCCCCCGGACATTGACCACTCCCAACTGGGCAATGCTGTTCTGGCGTGTAGGAATGCGGTCGCTCAATACAAGCTGACCTTTTTGATTGTATATTCTAAATTGGCCTTGCCCTCTCCCGGTCAGGATAATCTGAAAAATCCCTTCATTGGGATTGGGAGAAATCTGAATAGCTGGCGTAGATTCTACATAGGTTCCCGGATGAAACAAAGCTTCGGAAGTACCCGAGCAGCCAATTTCGTTAAATATTGTTACAGAATAATAACCCGAATCAAGAGGCAGGTAATTGGGCGCATTGGCTTCCAAAATAGGCACCCCATTGCGGTTCCATTGGTAGCTGTTGCCAAAATCCAACACCGTAAACCATCCGCCTTCTCTCTGAATCTGAGGAGAGGGGCTGGGGCTGGTGCTCACACTTACACTTTGAGTCGTAATGGCATCGCAGGGATAAGCCGCAATGCTGGGATTATAAATGGCTTCCAGCCGGTATTGTCCGGCTGTTTTGACCGTTAAGCTGGAACCCGATTGCAAAAACCCGTTTTCATCATACCAGTCATAGCGCACTGGCACGGTCAAGGCATTGGCGCGTAAAACCACACTGTCTCCTTCGCAAAAAGCCAAAGGCCCCTGGTGCGTCAACAGCAAAGTGGGGTCAGGACGCACAAACACAAAGTAAGGCAATGAAAGGCGCGAGCAGGTCGCATTGAGGGAAGCAAAGATTTCTACCCGATAAGCACCCGACTGATTCACGGTAAGGGTAGCCCCTGTTTCGCCTGCCATCAAGCTGTTGTCTTTAAACCAGCGATAAGCAATCCCATTGGGATTTGATAAACTCACGGCCAGGGTTACGTCCTGGCCGGGGCATATTCGGTCTATCCCTGCCGCCGGACTGGAAACCACCTGTGGAGTGGGCAGGCTGTTGCCTACAACAACTTCCACATCTGCTGAGGCTACGCCCTCCGTTACACAGGCATTGCGGACTTTCACAAAATAGGTTCCACTTTGGTTCACCTCCCAGGAGGGCGTAATATTTGAGCCTAAAAAAATCTCATTGGCCCCCGCCCGTCTGTACCACTCAAAAATAGCTTGGGTAGCATTGGTGCTAACATTGAGCACAATAGGATTGGTGCAAATATTGGCCGTAAGTACGATATTATCTGGCTGCGGAGGCTGGACAAAAGAAACAAGCAGGTCTTCGGAGAGACTTTCACCGCAGGCATTAAAAGCCCGCAGGGCATAAGTGCCCGAGGCATTGATGGTCAAAGTGGAAGTGCCTGAGGCCAACAAAAGGCCGTCACGAAACCATTCATATTGCAAGTCGCTGCCTTCGGCCGTAGCATTCAGGATTAATTCTTCGCTGCCCGTTTCCAAACATACCAGCACAGGTCCTTCGGGGTTGATGACCACATTATTCGGGCTCAGGTTAATTTCCAGGGTTTGCGCATTGGAAAAATCCGAAACTCCACAGGCATTTACCACCCGCACCGTGTAAGAGCCACTTTGGGTTGCGGCCAGGGTGGGGTTGGTCGTAGTTTGTAGCAAGTTTCCGTTTTGGTACCACTCATAGCGTGTTCCGGTGGGCAGCATCTCCGTTGCGAGTAATATCTGCCCGGTGCAAGTGGGATTATCCCCCGAAAAGCTCAGGTTTGGGGTGCCGATAGGCCCATCTGTAATTTCTGTAATTTCAAATGGAAGCGATTCTAGCCAATCGGCTATGCAGTCATTCTTGACTCTCACCCTGTAGAACCCAGGCTGGTCAATCATCGGTGAAGCCTCATTACTTATAAGTGCATACATCCCGCCCGAAGCTGAAAAGTACCATTCATAACTCAGTTCGGAGCCGTCAGTATCGGCCGTCAGGGTAATTTCAGCAAGCGGGGGCACACAATTGGGTGCTAGGGTAGGAAAAGGGCTGGCTACTACTTCCACATAGGTAGGAATCTGAATGACCAGGATGTCGCGCCCGGGCGCGGTGGCTGCTCCACAGGCATTTTCAATACGGGCAGTATATTGACCCGACTCGAAGGCCTGGTAGAGGGTTCCCTCGGGAAAGGGGGCTACATAATCCGCCACCAATGCGCCATCGCGAAACCATTGTACCCGCTCCAAACCTTCACTGGCCCCCAAATCATCCAAAATCATCAGGACTCCGGCATCCGAGCAGGCAATCCCCTCAAAAGGCAGGCTTAAAATCGTAATTGAGGTCGGAGGGGCCAGGTTGGCAACGGTGAAAAGGTCTGATTCCGTACTCCCACAACCATTCGTAGCCCGCAAAAAATACTGCCCGGGGGTATTTACACTCAAGGTATTTGAGTTTCCCTGTGAATTGGGGTTGCCTACCCTAAACCAGTGAAAGCTATCTACCTGCCCTTCGGCCTCTCCCTCCAAAACCACCGATTGCCCACTACAAATAAAATTTTCGCCTTCAATTTCTACGTCCAGGGGAGGCGAGGCTACCACATCAATTGTTATCGAGACTGGATTAGCATTGCCGCAAGCATTGGCTACGACCACCGAATAAATTCCGGCGCTTATCAACTCATTGGGAATCAAAAGATTCTGCTGGGTTTCGCCGGCTATCTCGCTGCCATTTTTATACCATTGATAAAGAAACACGGAAGTAGGACAAAACAGGCTTTCATTGGGATTTTCGGCCAGGGCCGTCAGCGTAAGACTGGGATTGCCCGAAGTGAGACATAAAGTAGTGGAGCCATTGTTTTGAATACTCACATTAATTGGGGGAGCAATCAAGACGCATAGCTCTAATACCGTGACTGGGGTAAGAGTGCCACTCCCATCACTGACCCGCACTCCGTATTGGCCCTCGGGCAGCGTTCCAGAGAAACTTGGCCCGGTGCTTAGGGTGGCCCCACTGAAAATATTGACCCATTCATACACCAGAGGGCTTCCATCCGAAGAGGTGGAGAAAGCTTCTAATAAAATGGGCGTACCTTCACAGATACGCAAGGTCGTAACCTGGTTTTGGGCTAGGGTAAAGCTACTTTCGTTGGCTGTACCCGGAAAAAGGGTTAGCTCTATGACCGGCGAAGAAGGCACCCAACTTCCGGCAGACCAATATAAAAAACCCGAAGCGGGCTTGGCCATTCCGGGGCAGGCAAGCAGAAGAGATAAAACCAATCTTAAAGCCTGCCTGAAAGAAAATAGAGACACAATCGATTTCATAGATAAATGGCGCGGAAGTTTACTCCCTGACACTCATGTTTCAAATATTAGGAAGTCATTTTTATTAGAGATAAACGAAAAACCTGGAATTCGCTTGCTTGTTTTTGGTCGATTATTCCTACAAAAATAGCAAAGCCCTAAGTTTTATCGGAATTTTTGCCAAGAAAGCATTTTAATTTTTTGCTTTGGCGGGCAGGTAGTACCTTAGAAGGCGCATAAGTAGCTTCAAAGCCATGAGGTATTTCTTTATTGTAATAATATTTTTTCTGACCGGCCCCTTGTCTTTATCAAGCACCCTGGCCCAGGTGGGCGGGCGGCAAACCTTTGAGTTTCTGCGCGTGCCCACAGATGCCGGAGCGGCAGGCTGGGGGGGGGCCAATGTCAGTACAGGCCAAAGTGATGCCAATGCCTTTTGGCGCAATCCGGCTTTGATGAGTGATTCGGCCTTTGGACAAGGTACATTTTCTTACATTCCCTGGCACGCCGATATTCATAATTTTACGCTGGCTTATGTGAGCCCTTTCCGAAAAAAAAATGCGCTGGGGCTGGGCTTGTATTTGCTCAATTATGGTAAAATCCCGGAGACCGATGCCACCGGTCAGTTGCTGGGCACGTTTCAGGCCAGTGATTTTGCCTTTAATGTGGCTTATTCTTTTGCCCAGGCACCTTTTCGCTTCGGGGCCAATTTCAAATTTTTAGGCTCCCAACTGGCGGGATTCAATGCCTATGCTTTGGCCCTGGACCTGGGGGCCACTTTTCAGCATCCCCGCCAGGATTTCACCCTGGGCCTGGTGATTAAAAATGCGGGCTTTGCCCTGCGCCGCCATACTTCTGATGCTTCTGCACCGCTGCCTTTTGACGTTCAGATTGGCACTAGCTTTAAACCCCTGTTTATGCCCCTAAGATTCTCGGCCACTTTGCATCATCTCTATCGCTGGGACATTGTCTATCTGGACCCCAACCGACAAACCCAGCTCGACCCCAACGGCAATCCCGTGCCGGATGAAAAAACTTTTTTTGACAAACTGGCCCGGCATTTTGTGCTGAGTGCCGAACTTTTGTTAAGCAAAGCCTTTCAAATCAATGTAGGATACAACCACCTCATCAATCGGGAGATGCGCATTGAAGGGCTGGGAGGCCTGCGCGGGCTTTCTTTTGGTTTTGACCTGCGCACCCGCCTCTTTGCCCTGGGTTTTGCCCGGGGAACCTACCACCTTGGCGAAGGGCGAAACTTTTTCACTCTTAGAATCAACACCCGGGCATTGCACAAGCAAAACATAAGGCGGATAAATAAATAAAACCCTGTTTCGTGCCCGGTCTAAGCAGGGCCTGCCCTGGCTTCAAAAAGGGGCCTGCCAGGGTTCACCTTCGGCCACTTTATTTCGTCTTAGGAGGAAACAAAAACAGCATGGGGCGGCTAAACAATAATTTACGCAAGCTATGAAACAAACGCCGTCCTTCTTTGACCTTGATGCGGCGCGAACGAATGGCCACAAAAATAGCCAGACTAAAGCTCACCAAGAAATTCATGAACCCAATGCCTATAACGCCTAGTAGGGTCATTGAGAAAACGCCCATACTCAGTTGGTGCTCTAAGCCTACCACAGCCAGCCCAAAATTACCTGAAGCAAAGGTGATGTGGCGGATATCAATGGGCAAACCTAAAATAAGCCCAATAGTGCCTGTGGTTCCCAAAAAAATGCCCAGATAAAAGTTTCCGGCCAGGCTGCCCAGATTATGGGCCAGGTAATCGGCCAGGCGATTGCGCCAGGACTCAGGAAAAATCCGACGTAGAAAAGGATGGGTTCGAATGCGTTGCGGAATTTTGTGAGAGATGGCCCGATTGTCGTAGTAACCCGAAATCAGCCCGGCCAAAAAGAGGTAAATCCCGGCAATGCCCGCATGAAAAAGAGAATAGCTCCGAAAAGGATGGATTTCCTGAATCATTTTATTAGCCCTTTCCGGGTTGGCAATGTGGTCGCCTGTCCAGAAAAAATACAGCAAAGCCAGTAGATACGCCACCGGAAAAGCCACCAGGATATTTCCCAAAAAAGCAATCAACTGCGAGCGGGAAACTTTGGCAATCAAATGGGCAAATCTATCTGCCTGGGGCTTGTTTGTTCCTTTGGCATCCTTTTCATCCAGCGATTGGGCAATGCGGGCCGCAGTCATGGCTGGCTGTTTGGTGGCCAGGGCCGAGCCAGTGATGTATATCGTCATAAACCCGAAAGAGTAATTCAGACTATACATAAAAGCCTCCCCAAAAGGGGGGAGCTTCAGTTGGTAAATCCAGGTTTTAAACACACAGAGAAAGGCCACAATAAATCCTCCTCCGGAAGCCGCCCGCCCCATTTTCCAATATTCTTTTCGGTTGCTGGTGATGTAGTGTTCCCCCGTTTTGCTGGCGTGTTCGGTTACCTGATAAGCCAAAAGGCTGACATTGTTTTGCAAATGGCGCTGGAGGCTGTTTTTGGTACAAATCATTTGTACCGATTCTTTAAAAAAAGCCACCTCAACAGCAAATGGGGGCTTATCAGGCTGCCTGACCAGCATCGCCAGCAGGGTTTTCATCCGGCGAATGTTTTGTGAAAGCCTTTGCAAGGCATAAGTGATGTTGAGGGTAATGCCGTGCGCATCACGGCTTCGCTGGATGATGTCCACATAATCACCGCATTGGGTAAGCATCACTAAAATCTGCTTATAATCGGTGTTCTCGGGGCTTTGGTCAAAATCTGACTGGTTTTTAAAGTTTTCAATATAGCGATCTACTTCAAGATTTTGTCCCAAAAAAGGCGAGCCAAATTTTTCCAGCTCGGGCAACCTGTCCACAATCTCAGGCTCGAGGCCGATGGTGGTGATGCGCAAAGAGATGATGAGCAAAGCATTTAAAAACTGCTCAACAGTAGGATGCTTTTTGGACAAATCGGCAATCGGCTTTAGGCCCAAATGATTAAAAAGCCGAATCCATACCTCATCCGGCACGGCCTGTACCCATACATAATCTTTTGATTTATGAAAAACCAGCTTCAACAGATACACATAAGTCTGGGGAGACTGATATTCTGGTAAAATTTTATAGGCGATTTTGCGGTTTAGCTCCAAAAAAAACCCGAATTGGGCAAAACCCCCAGGTCGGTCAGCAGACGAAGCCCCGAACGGTTTTGGGTAAGCTGGTCAAGATAATGAAGAAGACCGGTTTTGAGCGCCGGATAAGTGTAAACCAGGGCAATCAGATTTTCAATTTGCGAAATGGCGCTCTCGACATTTTTGGCCCGCCGGGGCCTGATTTGCTCAAAAAGTGCTTCCAGATGCGCAGGTTCGGGTGAGGTCTGTTGGGTGATTTGGGTCAGAATATTTTTCATGTGTATTGTAAAGATGCCTGGTTTATAACCCCTTCCTTTCTATATCTCCCACTTCATACGCCAATGCTCAAGGCGAGCCGCCATATTCTCTGCCGAATCATAGCCCCGGGCCAGTAGCTTGTGGGTTTCGCCCTGGCGAAGCAAAAGGGTGGGAAAGCCCATTACTCCCAACATACGCGTCTTTTCAAAATCCTCCTCGGTTTGGATACGAATGGCCTCTTGCTCAAAAAGAGTAGCAAAAGCAGCCCGCTCAATAAAAAATCATCGCAAAGCTCCAGATAGGTTTCAAGTGCATTTGTATCCTGGCCCCGTACGTAAAAAGCGGCCTGTATGGCCTTGAAGAAATCAAAAGTGAGAAGCGGATGTAGCTGCCGCACCACTACCACCGCCCGGGCAGCGGGCTCAGTATCGTAGATAAAATCATTTCTTTCGAGAATATCATACCCAAAAGGCTGGCCCGTGAGTTGATGGATTTCTTCCCAGTGGTGGCGTAAAAAAGCCTTTTGCTTTTCGCTCATCACCGTGGTAGTACCAGGGCGCAAGCCACCCAGCAAAATCCGGAAAGGCCAATCCGGATATTGTGCCATAAGTTGGGTAATTTGAGGTGCCGCCCCCCAGCACCAGGAGCACATTGGGTCACCTATGTAGAGTATTTCGGGCTTCAAGGAAATGTGTTATTTTTTTAACAAAGCTAACCAAAAAATTGCAAGTGGGCTGGCCTGGGAAAAAATTTGCAAATCCCCTCATTCTTGGCATTTTTGCAGATGATTTTGCCTTTTTATCCCAAAATTACGAATATATGTCTTTACTTGTGGTAGGCACGGTGGCCTTTGACAGCATCGAAACCCCCTTTGGCAAAGCCGAACGCATCATTGGCGGCTCCGGCACTTTTATTTCCCTGGCGGCTTCTTATTTTGCCCCCTCCGTCAATCTGGTGGCGGTAGTAGGCGAAGATTTCCCCCCCGAAAAGATAGAAATGTTTAAAGCTCACGGCATCCAGACCGAAGGCCTGCAAATCAAAGAAGGCGAAAATTCTTTTTTCTGGGCCGGCAAATACCATCTTGACCTCAACACCCGCGACACCCTGGCCACCGAACTGAATGTGCTGGCCGATTTTGACCCTGTCATTCCGGCAAGCTATCAAAATGCCGATTTTTTATTGCTGGGCAATCTGGTTCCCAAGATTCAGCAGACGGTGATTGAGCGGCTCCAGCAACGCCCCAAGCTGATTATGATGGACACTATGAATTTCTGGATTAGTAGTGCCCTGGACGAGCTTCGGGCCGTGCTCAAAATGGTGGACCTGCTCTCGGTCAATGATGAAGAAGCCCGCCAGCTTACGGGCGAATATTCCCTGGTAAAAGCCGCCAAAGCCATCTTAAAAATGGGCCCCCGCTACGTGATTATCAAGAAGGGTGAGCACGGCGCAATGCTTTTCTACGAAGACCAGATTTTTTATGCCCCTGCCTTGCCCTTAGAAGATGTATTTGACCCCACCGGGGCCGGAGATACTTTTGCGGGCGGCTTTATGGGATATCTGGCCCAGTCTGGAGATATTTCTTTTGAGAATATGAAACGCGCCATCATCTATGGCTCAGCCCTGGCCTCCTTTTGTGTCGAAAAATTTGGCACCGAGGCGCTCGAGTATCTTTTGCCCAGCACCATCGAGAACCGCGTGAGCGAGTTTGTAGATTTGGTGCAGTTCGAAATCCAATTGGATTAAATCCCCAAAGAAGGCGATAGCTTTTCCCCGAAGGCATCGCCTTCTTTTTTTTTATTTGATTTAATCAATTCGCGGGCCTTTGCGTTGGTGCTTATAGAGGTATTTTTCCCGATAATGATGAAATATTGTTGGCTGTTCATACTCTTCCTGGGAACGGGCTGGCTTAGTGCCCGAGGCCAAAGTCAAGACACCCTCGTCAATCGCTCAAGGCCGCTTTTTCCCCGCCTGCTCGAGCTCAGTATAAGTGGGGCTAGCTATCGTGGGGATTTGGGCAATTACCAAAAATGGAGTGCCATTTTTCAAGCCGCATACCGCTTCAACGGCTTCCGGCGATTCAATGGCCGCCTGGGCCTGACGAGGGGTTTTGTAACGGGAGAAAATCGTTTTTATACTTTTCGTGATGGCGAAGGCAATCTGACTACCCCCAATACTTTTTTCCGGGCCAATTTGCTGTCTTTTGTCTATGAACTGGAATACAACCTTTATTTCTCGCGCCACGTGCGGGTCTATCTTAGCCAGGGCATTGGGCTGGTGCGGTTTGTGGTCAAAGATGCCGAAGGCCAAAACCTGGCCGACCTGACTGACACCCGCCCTTTTGAAGAAATTTACGGAAATTTTGCCTTCCAATTGCCAACCGGATTGGGCTTTCATTATCTCTTTCGCAATGGCTTTGGGGTGGGGGGCTGGCTTGGCTTTTGGAATATCCAAACCGATTTTTTGGACAATATCTCCGCCTGGGCAACCAAAGCGGAGGGGATAATATTCTCAATTTTCGTTTCTCCTTTTTAGTACCCCTCCGGCAGATTGCTCCCCGTGCTTTTCCCCGGCCCTTGCCCCTTGAGAGCTACCCTCGCGAATAAGGAGGATTTGACAAAGAATTGACAATCCTTCCATAAACAATTGGTTTTTAGTGTGTTAAGGTGATTTTGCCGCTGTTTTACCCGCCAATTCTAGGCCTTCTCAAAAAATATTTCGCCAGGTAGTTTGGAAGTTTGCCCATCGGGTTTTAACATTGCATCAACATCATCTACCCAGATAGGGTTTTTGATTTATAAAGAAGCACGGAGAGAATGGGCTCTTTGAAGTGCTGGCAACCTATCTTCCAAAAGACAAGGTGCTAATTCCCACCTAAATCATTAGGAAATATAAATTGATGAACCTATGTCAATTCCATTTTTTCTTCTTCAAATAAACAACGCTAATGAGTGTGCTGATTTCTCAAAAATCAGTTTCATGCGCTGTTGTTGTTGTCGCTAGGCAAATTCCGTACGCTTGCCGCCGAGCGGAGTTTGCCCAACCCCGGAGGAGTTTTCTCCCCCCCTATTCGGTGCTTTTTACCCTCAAATTTATTTCGTTTTAATTTTCATATTTTACTCACTAAAACTGTATCATTATGTCTGAACTACGTTTTGAAACTTTGCAATTGCACGCGGGCCAGGAGCCTGACCCAACCACCGGCTCAAGGGCGGTGCCTATCTATCAAACCACTTCTTATAATTTTAAGGATTCGGCACACGGGGCCAATCTCTTTGCCCTCAAGGAATTTGGCAATATTTATTCCCGGATTATGAATCCAACCAATGATGTGCTGGAAAAACGCCTGGCCGCTTTGGAAGGCGGGGTTGCGGCTTTGGTGGTCGCCTCGGGGCAAGCGGCGCAGTTCATTGCCCTCAACAATATTATGCAGGCAGGCGATAATTTTGTCTCTACTTCTTTTTGTATGGCGGAACCTATAACCAGTTTAAAGTGGCTTTCAAGCGCCTGGGTATTGAGGCCCGCTTTGCCGAAGGCGATAAAGTAGAAAGCTTTGAGGCCCTCATTGATGCCAAGACAAAAGCCATCTATCTGGAAACGATAGGCAATCCGGGCTTCAACATCCCGGATTTTGAGGCCATTGCCGCCCTGGCCAAAAAGCATGATATTCCTTTGGTGGTAGATAATACTTTTGGGGCCGGGGGCTATTTATTTCAGCCCATTGCACACGGAGCGGCCATTGTTACGGCCTCCACTACCAAATGGATAGGTGGACACGGCACCAGTATTGGCGGGGTGATTGTGGATGCGGGCAATTTCAATTGGGGCAATGGCAAGTTTCCGCAGTTTACCGAGCCTTCCGAAGGGTATCACGGCCTGAAATTCTGGGAAGTGTTTGGTGAAGGCAACCCCCTGGGACTTCCCAATATTGCGTTTATCATTCGGGCCCGGGTAGAGGGCTTGCGCGATTTTGGCCCGGCGGCCGCGCCTTTCAATTCTTTCCTCCATTTGCAGGGACTGGAAACACTTTCGCTTCGGGTACAACGCCACGTGGACAATGCCCTCGAATTTGCCCACTGGCTCGAGGGCCACGAGCAGGTAGAAAGTGTAAACTATCCGGGACTGCCCAATAGTCCTTATTATGCCCTGGCCCAAAAATACCTGAAGCGTGGTTTTGGGGGGGTCTTGTCCTTCAATATCCGGGGAGGCAAAGAAGTTGCCGAAAAATTTGTCAATAGCCTCAAACTAACCAGTCACCTGGCCAATGTTGGGGATGCCAAAACACTCATCATCCATCCGGCCTCCACTACCCACCAGCAATTGAACGAAGCCGAACAGTTTTCGGCAGGCGTAACGCCTACTTTGCTCCGGGTTTCGGTCGGCATTGAACATATTGAGGACATTAAAGCTGATTTTGAGCAGGCCTTTGCCCAGGTAAAAGAACTGGTCCTGGCCGAAGCCTAATCTTTTGTTGAGAAACAAAAAAAAGTAGCCGGAAAAGCGGTGAGAGGCTTCCCGGCTACCATTTGTCAAACTGTATCCATCGTTCAACACTTAAATTTAAGCAAAAATGGGAAACGCAAAATTTTCCTTCCTGGGCCAAAGCGAAAGCCCTGCCCGACTACAGGGCAAAATCCGCCAATTTTCGGTCGTCATTGATGAGCCTCTGGAACTAGGCGGCACTGACCTGGCCCCCAATCCGGTAGAGTACCTCCTGGCGGCTTATGCGGGTTGCCTTAATGTGGTAGGGCACTTGATTGCCCAGGAGCAAGGCATTGTCTTAAAAGGGCTGGAAATTGCCATCGAGGGTCATCTCAACACTGATACGCTCTTTGGCATATCCAACCAGGAAAGGGCGGGCTATCAATCCTTGTTGGTACGGCTTTCGCCCGAAACGGATGCCTTGCCCGAAGCCCTGGAAAAATGGCTGCATATCGTGGAAAGTCGTTGCCCGGTCAATGATAATTTGCTGAATACTACGCCCATTAAGGTAGTATTGGCTCCGCGCCTGGTGGCCGAAGCCGTCTAGCCAGGGCAAGAGGCGGCTCTCCGGACGCAGGGCATTTTACTGCGTCCGGTTACTTTATAATTTTGACAAATAAGACTTGGAAAAACACACCTTTGTCCACTCTCAAGCTTTTGCGCTGGAGTGTGGCGAAAGCCTCCCCGAACTTCGGCTGGCTTATACTACCCTGGGACAAATACAACGCGACCCGCAAGGCCGCTGCCGCAATGTGGTTTGGGTTTGCCATGCCCTCACGGCCAACGCCGAAGCCGCCGACTGGTGGGCGGGGATGATTGGACCGGGCAAGTGCTTCGACCCGCAACATCATTTTATTATTTGTGCCAATATGCTGGGCTCCTGCTACGGCAGCACTTATGCCTTATCGCCCCATCCTCACACGGGCAAGCCTTATTTTCATGCTTTTCCCCTGATTACGGTGCGCGACATCGCCCGAAGCCTTGACCTGTTGCGGGCCCACCTCGGCATAGACCAAATTCAGCTTTGCATTGGCGGCTCTATGGGAGGGCAGCAGGCCCTCGAGTGGGCGATTTTAGAACCAACCCGCATTGCCCGTCTCGTGGTGTTGGCTACCAATGCCCGGCACTCTGCCTGGGGCATTGCCTTCAACGAAGCCCAAAGAATGGCCATCGCCGCCGATGCTACCTGGGGCCAGAATCATCCCGAAGCGGGCTTGAAGGGGATGCGGGCGGCCCGGGCCCTGGCCTTGCTTTCGTATCGAAACTACCAAGCCTATGGCCACACCCAGACCGACCCGCAGGAAGAAAAACTCACCCAGTTTAAGGCCGCCTCTTATCAGCAGTATCAGGGGGATAAATTAATGCGCCGCTTTGATGCTTTTGCCTATTGGGCGCTCTCCCGGGCCATGGACAGCCACCACCTGGGGCGGTATCGGGGGGGATTGGAAGCCGCCCTTCGGCGCATTGAGGCCCAAACCCTGGTGGTAGGCATTGCCTCTGATTTGCTTTTCCCCGTCTCAGAACAACAATACCTCGCCGCGCATATTCCCCAAGCTAAGTACCTCGAAATTGACTCGCCTTATGGCCACGATGGCTTTTTGATAGAGTTCGAAAAAATAAGCCAAGGAATCCGTGAGTGGGAAGCCTCGCGCCTGAGAGCGGAAAACCCGCCCAAAACAAAATGAGAATTGCCAAAATAGCCTCCCCGGCTTATCTTTGGGAAAGCTGAAGAACAAGGGTATGGAAAAAGCCAACAAAAGGCCTTATGATGAAGACCTGGCCTATAAACTGATGCAAAGCCACCAGTTGGCCCCTTCTACGGTGCGCAACTGGAAAAGCCGTGGTTATATTCCGGCCCAATATTTTACTGACACTCCCCTACCCAAGCGCCTTAGCCCAGACCAAAAGCGGGTAGCCGAGCAATTAAGGATGCAAATCTCTCCGGCGCTGCTCAATCCGGCCTGGTTTAATGTCATCAAGGGGGTGCATGGCAAAACTATTTTCTACCAAAAGTTGCGGGGGCAATACGAATTCAGGCAAGAGGAACTAAAAGCCCTGCGCCATAAAGTGCGCCTTTTCATAAAATGGCTGGACAAACAGATAGGGCTTTTGCAAAAAGAAGAAGACTTTGCCAAAGCCCTCCGTACCCTGGCCCAACATCCGGGCCTCATCACCATTGAATGGTTTCTGCAGGCCAGCCTGGGCGAAAAAGGCTATCAGCAGTACCAAAGTTGGCGTAAGGGAATCCGCAAGCAACTTCCCGATGCCTGGATGGCCGCCCTGGTTCGCCCCCTGCAAGAATTATTAGATTTTTTACGGAATGAGGGAAAAAATACCTGAGACCCGGCTTGTGCTTGCCAGCCAAAAATCTCTCCCGATTGTGCAAAATTTTTTTTGTAGAAGGCCAAATTCTCCCTTTTAAAACAAGTAATTTTCATTACGCTCAAATCTTCTTGTAGGGATGGCCCCACTTAAAGCTTATTTAAAGGCTTTTCCTTGCTTTTCTGCCTTTTTTCTTTCCCAAAAAATTAAACCATTCTGTTGAACCAATTCCCCAGGGCGGGCGTTTCCGATATGTTGATTAAAACATATTTCAATATTATTATATATCAATGCAACGATTTACGCTTTTCCCTTTGTCCTTCATCGCTTTCATTAGGCGGTTTTTTGCCACAGGGGCTTTTGTTTTGATGGGGCTGTGCGCATTTGCGCAAGAACCGGTGCCAAGCGAGCAGACAATTTCGCTCACACTGTCGGAGGCCATTGAACAGGCCCTCCGTCAGGGCTGGGACACCCGCAAGGCGCAAAAAGACACGGAAATAGCCCAGGCTGATTTTGCCCGCACCAAAGCCACTTACCTGCCCCAGGTTTCGCTCAGCGAAACGGGCGTGTTTACGAACAGTCCCTTGCAGGCTTTTGGCATTTTGCTCAATCAGGAGGTAGTAGAACAAGCCGATTTTAACCCGGCCCTGCTCAACGACCCGGAACTGGCGACCAATTTTAATACCCGCCTTTCGGTACAGCAGCCCATCTTCAATGCCGAGGGTCATTATGGCCGTAAAGCGACACAGGCCCAGGTGTTGGCCCGGCAAATGATGAAAACCCGCACCGAAAAAGGACTGGCATTACAAGTAAAACAGGCCTATTTTCAACTGCATCTGGCCCAGGAAAGCCAGACAGTGCTGAA
This sequence comes from Microscillaceae bacterium, assembly GCA_012031215.1. Taxonomy (GTDB): domain Bacteria; phylum Bacteroidota; class Bacteroidia; order Cytophagales; family Microscillaceae; genus JAAUUB01. Next base: position 23,368 of record JAAUUB010000021.1, read on the forward strand.
AAAGGCCATTGCGGCTGCCGAAGCCAACGAAGACCTGACCCGCAAAAACCTGGAGCAGGGCTATGTCCAGCATGCCGACCTGATGCTGGTGCAACTACGGGTGTTGACCCTCAAAAATCAGTTGGCCGATGCCGAAAATCAACTGGCCAATGCCTCGGATTATCTGGCTTACTTGCTCAACCTCCCCGCCGGAAGCCGCATAGAAGCCACCGAAAAACTGATAGGTACGGTTTCGGCAGTGGTTGCTACGGGTGAAATCTCGGAACAGCGCAGTGATTTTCAGGCCCAACGCTATGCTCTGCAGGCCCGCGAGCAGATGGTCTTGTCCTATAAAAAGGGATTGCTGCCCCGCCTCAATGCTTTCGGAGCTTTTGAATTCAATGACGATATTCCCTTTGGGCCTGGGGCCAGCAACTGGATGGCTGGTTTTCAACTACAGTGGGATATTTTCAAAGGCTATGACCGCCTGGCCAATACCCAAAAAGCCCAGGCCGAGCTTGACAAGGCCCGCCTGGAATATGAACAAAGCCTGGCCCAGAGTAAAGTAGAACTGGACAAGGCCCGGCGCAATGTGCAATTGGCCGCTCAAAAACTGAGCACCACTGAACTGGCCGTTAAACAAGCCGAGGAAGCCCTGCGCATCCGACGCGACCGCTACGAGGAGGGCCTCGAGAAGACCAGCGATGTGCTTGGTGCCGAAGCACAGGTGGCCGAAAAAGAATTGGAATACCTCCAAAACCTGTATGCGCATCGAGTGGCCACTTTTTATCTCGAGTTTTTACTGGAGAATTAAGCCCGTTTTTCTCAATTCATAAGAACATCTGTGAAAATAAAACTCCCCATAATAAAAATGAAATCTCTTAAATCTATTTTTTGGACAATGGCCCTGGCCGCCCTTATGATGGCCTGTGGTGCTAATCACGAAGAAAAAGCCTCTGACCGCGACAAGCTCCCCCTAGCCAATGTGAAAGTACAAAAAGCAGGACTGCGCGAAGGCACACAGCAATACCAGTTCACGGGCCGGGTGGAGGCCGATGACTTTGCCCAGCTCAGCACCCGGGTGATGGGCCAGATAAGCTACCTGGCCGTTGAAGAAGGTGATGCCGTAGGGGCAGGTCAGGTTTTGGTCCAAATCAAGAGTGCCGACATCCAGGCCACGGTTTCCCGGATTGAAGCCAATATTCGGGAAGCAGAAGCGGCACGGCGCAACATAGAACTCAATTATAAGCGCATCAAAACCCTCTACGACAAGCAAAGCGCCACCCGCAAAGAACTGGATGACATCAGCACCCAGCTGGAGATGGCCAAAGCCCAGGTGGATGCGGCCCGCCAGGCCCGCGTGGAGGCCCAGGAAATGCTGGGCTATGCCGCCATTACGGCTCCTTTTAGCGGCACGGTGGTCAAAAAATACGCCAGCCGGGGCAGCCTGGCCAGTCCCGGACAGCCCATTCTCGAGCTAGAAGGTACCGGCAATTTTAAAGTCCTTGCCAAAGTGCCCGAAAGCGAAATCAACCTTTTCCAGATTGGGGATGAAATCAAGCTCACTATTGAGGCTTTGGGCAAGAATCCCTTGAAGGGCAAAGTCAGCCAAATCAACCGCTCTGCCGGCCAAACCCAGGGGCAGTTTGAGGTTAATATCCAGATTGAGGCCGATGCCCAAGCCCTTAAAACCCTGAAAAGTGGCATGTTTGCCCAGGTGGTGCTGGCCAAAGGCAAAAGTGAAGGACTCACCGTTGCCGAAACGCTTCTGGTGCAACGCGGACAATTAACGGGGCTTTTTACGGTCAATCAACAGCAACAGGCGATGCTGCGCTGGGTGCGCACCGGGCGCAATGTGGGCGGACAGGTAGAAATCCTTTCTGGTTTGGCCCCCGGCGAAACCTACATCACCCAGTATGAAGGCAAGCTGGTGGACGGACAAAAAGTAAAAGTAATCAACTAAACGACACGAGGTTTTCGGCCCAAAAGAAAATCTATTTGTCAATACTCTTGAAGACCTTATGAAAACAGGATTTGCCGGCCAAATGGCCCGAATATTTATCAATTCCCGCCTTACGCCCTTGCTCATGATTGCTTTTTTGAGTGTGGGAATTTACAGCGCGATGCTCACCCCGCGGGAGGAAGAACCGCAGATTGATGTACCGATTGCCGATATTTTCTTTCGCTACGAAGGGGCCAGTGCTGAAGAAGTTAAAAACCGTATCGTGGCCCCTATTGAGAAATTTATTGCCAATATTCCCGGAGTAGAATACGTCTATTCTACCTCTATGCCTGGCCAGGCCGTCCTGATTGTCCGGTTTTATGTGGGCCAGGATGTAGAGCGCAGTTATGTGAAGCTCTACAACGAAATTATGAAAAATATGGATAAAATGCCCGCCGGGCTAAGTTTCCCTTTGGTCAAGACCCGTTCCATTGATGATGTGCCTATGCTGGGGCTCACCCTCTGGAGCGAACAATACGATGATTACCAGCTTCGTCGGATGGCCCAGGAATTGGATGCGGAAATTAAAAAAGTGAATGAAGTTGCCCAAACCCAGGTGATTGGGGGGCGGGGCCGCCAGATACGCATTACCCTGGACCGGGAAAAAATGGGCCGCTTTGGGGTAGATTTGCTCAGTGTCGCCCAACAGATTGAAGTGGCCAACCAGCAGGTGGGGGCGGGTAGCTATAATGAAAAAGACATCGAATATCTCGTAGAAACGGGGACTTTCCTGGCCAATGCCGATGAAGTAGCCAATCTTGTGGTGGGCCTGTATCAGGACAATCCCATTTACCTCAAGCAAATTGCCCAGGTAGAAGAAGGCACCGAAACGGCTTCTCAGTATGTAACTTTTGGCTTGGGCAAAGGCAATACCGAAAAAAATCTCCCAAAAGGGGGCGATTTTTCGGCCGTAACCATCTCCATTGCCAAGCGGCGCGGGGCCGATGCCATGCAGGTTTCCGAAAAGATTTTAGATAAGATAGAAAGCCTACGGGGCAGCCTGATTCCCTCCGAAGTGCAAATTGCTGAGACCCGTAATTATGGAGAAACTGCTTCCCACAAGGTTTCAGAACTGATGCTTCACTTGATTGGCTCTATCATTGCCGTAACCATCGTGGTGGCCCTGGCCATGGGCTGGCGGGGTGGTCTGGTGGTATTCCTTTCGGTACCGGTTACGTTTGCCCTCACTTTACTGGTCTATTACCTCTTTGGCTATACCCTTAACCGAATTACCCTCTTTGCCCTGGTATTTGTTACGGGGATAGTGGTGGATGACTCTATCATCATTGCCGAAAACATGCACCGCCACTTCAAAATGAAACGCCTGCCTTTCTTTCAGGCCGCCCTGGCCTCTATTGACGAAGTGGGCAACCCCACTATTCTGGCGACTTTTACCGTGATTTCGGCCGTGCTGCCAATGGCTTTCGTGTCCGGTTTGATGGGGCCTTATATGAGCCCTATGCCCATTGGGGCTTCCTTTGCTATGCTTTTCTCGCTGATTATTGCCTTGATTATTACCCCTTACCTGGCCTATCGACTGCTTCGGCACGAGGACAAAAGAAAGCATAAAGAAGAAAAAGCCTTTCGGGTGGAAGACACCGGCATTTACAAAAGCTACCGCTGGTTTATGCAACCACTACTCAATAATGGTTGGAAACGCTGGACATTTATCGGTGTGGTTACCCTCCTTTTGATGGCCTCTATGTCTATGCTTCTGTTACGAATGGTAGAGGTCAAAATGCTGCCTTTTGACAACAAAAATGAGTTTCAGGTCATTATTGATATGCCCGAAGGCACTACCCTGGAGCGCACCGCCGTTGTAAGCCGTGAAATTGCCGCTTATCTGCGCGAGCAACCCGAGGTAACTAATTACCAAACCTATGTGGGCACGGCTGCTCCAATGAACTTCAACGGCCTGGTACGGCACTATGACCTGCGCCGGGGTTCCAATGTGGCCGATATTCAGGTCAATCTTACCGACAAAGGCAGTCGTTCCGCCCAAAGCCACGACATTGCCAAGAAGTTTCGCCCGATGGTGCAGCAAATTGCCGCCCGCTATCAGGCCAATGCCAAGGTAGTGGAAGTGCCTCCCGGTCCGCCCGTGATTTCTACCCTGGTGGCCGAGGTGTATGGGCCCAATGCCCAGGAGCGCATTCGGACGGCCCAGGAGGTCAAGAAAGTGTTTAAAAGTACGACGGGCGTAGTAGATGTGGATTGGATGGTGGAAGATGACCAAACCGAATACAAGTTTGAGGTCAACAAAGAAAAAGCAATGCTGGCCGGGGTGAGCACCCAGCAAATTGTACAGACCTTGCAAATGGCCCTGCAAGGACGGGCCATAAGCCGCATTTATCAGGAAAAAGAACGTGAACCAGTGGGCATGTTCCTGCGCCTGAACGAAGCGGACCGCTCGGGCCTGGACGAACTTAAGAAAATCCCGGTGCGTAGCCTGACTGGCACCATGCTAAACCTTGGCGACCTGGTCCAAATCCGGGAACAGATGCAAGACAAGAGCATTTATCGCAAAAACCAGCAAGAGGTAGTCTATGTAACTGCCGACGTAGCCAACGAAGTGGAAAGCCCGGTCTATGCCATTTTGGATATCTCGCAAAAGCTCAAGTCCATCAAAATGCCCCCGGGCTATAGCCTGAGTGAGCTTTACACCACGCAACCCTTTTTAGAAGAAGATTACAGCCTCAAATGGGATGGGGAATGGCATATTACCTATGAAGTATTCCGTGATTTGGGGGCTGCCTTTGCCGTGGTGTTGGTGGTGATTTATATGCTGATTGTGGGCTGGTTCCAGGATTTTAAAGTCCCTGTGGTGATGATGCTGGCCATTCCCCTCTCCCTTGTGGGGGATTTTGGTGGGCCACTGGATGATGGGGGCTTTCTTTACGGCTACTTCTATGATTGGAATGATTGCCCTGGCCGGGATTATGGTGCGCAATTCCGTGCTCTTGATTGACTTCATCAATCTGCAACTTGAGGAAGGGGTTTCCCTACACGAAGCGGTCATTCAGGCAGGAGCCGTGCGAACGACGCCCATCTTGCTCACCGCCGGCACGGTGGTCATTGGGGCCTTTGTAATCTTGTTTGACCCCATTTTTCAAGGCTTGGCCATATCGCTGATGGGGGGTTCTATCGCTTCTACAGCACTGACACTGCTGATGGTACCGCTGATTTACTATATGACAGAAAAACGGAAACATCAATCCAAAGAAAATGAGGCGGCCAGGCCTGTCTCAACCAAGGTTCCGACCGAAGAACAAACCCCCGAAACCGAAGCCGAAAAAGAAACGGCCTAAGTCCAGATGGGCGGGTTTTACAGACTCGCCCGGATTTATCTCACTTTAACTTCATTACTTATGAAACTCATTGCCATTCTCAGCATAGAAGATTACCATCCTGACTTGGGTAAAATCTTCAAAAACCTGGAAATACCTGTGTATAGCGAAGTGGAAATCACCGGCTTTCGGAGTGAAAAAGGTGATTCGGCGGCCCTCCAAAACTGGTTTGCCCACAAAAAAACGGGGGTTTTCTCCAAGCTCAGCTTTGCCTTTGTAGAGGAAAGCCAGGCCGAAAAACTCCTGAAGGCCGTAGCGGATTTCAATGCTTTGCAGCCCTCTGCCAATCCGGTTCACGCCTTTCAGCTCCAGGTGGACAAATTCGTTTGATTTTCAATTTTTTATTCAATTTTAAACAACTATACGATGTTAGAACGTATCATTCGGGCCCTTGCCGGCACTTTTGTACTGCTCAGTGTAGCTCTGGGCTATTTTGTAAGCCCCTACTGGTTTTTATTCACGGCCTTTGTGGGACTTAATCTCCTCCAATCATCCCTGACCAGGTGGTGTCTGATGGAAGACATCCTCAAAAGCTTAGGGGTGAAAGGCTGTACCCTGCGCGAAAGTCGCGAGCCGGAAATGAAGGCTTAGCCTGATTTAACTCTTTTCAAGATAGCCGCTTGCCCAGATTTTTTGGGTAAGGCGGCTATTTTTTGGCTTAGCTCAAAATCCCAGGCCCTCGTATTTCTCCGAAATCACTATTTTTGTAAATGAAAGAGAATAAAAATATTATTCTTCAAAATTTGAAAAAAGCCAAATTTTTCAAAGTTTTAAAAAGTTTTTCCAGGGTGATTAAATTTACTTTGTGATGTAAAGTAGGGTGCTTTACAGTATTCTTTAACACATTAAATTTTCAAAATTATGCAAAAATTGAGTATTTTAGAGATGGAAGAGGTGCAGGGGGGATGGCTTGGAGCTCTCGCCTGTGCAGTTGTCGGCGCTGGAGTAGGAATGGTTGCTACACCTTTTGTTGGAGTACCAGTTGGTTTTATGTGTGGAGCACTTCTTAATCCTACCCCAGCATATTAATCTGGGTTAAGGTAAAAGAATTTGAGAGCCATTATCTATTACCTGACAAGAAAAATGGCTCTCAATTAGTTTCAAAATTAAAAATCAAAATGTTATCTATCATAAGAATTCGCTACTACCAACTCAAGAACACCATTAAAGATATTGGAATAGGATACAGTCTATTCTTGTTTTTTATTCTTCTTGGTGCTTTCATTGAGATTTATGTCAACAGCAAAAATATTTCCAATATTAGTAACAACCTAATTATTAATGAATTAAAATTCTTTTTATTTATAACTTTGGTAGTAATTTTATTTTACCTACATAATACAAGAAAGGATCGCGAGTTTATTGAAACTACTATTGGTGGCGCCTACAATGTTTTTTTAGCAGAATATTTATTAATTAATATTCCTTTTTTTATATTTTTTATTTCATTTAAGGGATTTGAATACTTATTTATTTTGATTTTCTTTGTAATTGTTATATCAAGTACCCATTTGTCATTTAATAAGTTCTTTTTAAGTAATAAACACCTTTATAGTTTTTGGGTTGGCCAAAAGAATTATGAGTGGCGAGCAGGTCTGAAGAGATTGGGTTTTTTGCTGATGTTATTTTGGGTTTGTTCCATAATTTTATGTGGCTATCCATACGCCACCCTTGTAGCTTTGTTATTAATTGTATCAGTCATTACCAAATTTTATGAAAAATGTGAGCCACTCATTTTTATCCAGGCACAAGAGCTTAATGCAAGTAATTTTCTTCACCAGAAAGTAATTTTACAAAACACTATCTTATTAAAGTTTGTGGCATTGCCTTTTATTTTACATATTGTATTCTGTCCAAGTGAATTATTTTTAGGTCTTATTTTTCTATTATTTTTAAGTCTTATTATGTGTTGGATAATTTTTGTGAAGTATGCAAATTATACGCCCGAAGATAGCTTTAGTATTTCTGTGCGTATCCGTTGGATAACGAGTTTAGGTATTATGATTATTTTTATTTTACCATTATTTTTTATTTTGCTAATCAGATACTACTTTTTAGCACTAAAGAATTTAAAAAACTATATAGATGTTGCAGATTAATCAACTAAACGTATCCTACGGTAGTACGACTGTTTTATCAGGCATCGAGGTAAATTTCTCTGAAGGATATATTTATGGTTTAGTTGGTAAAAACGCCTCAGGAAAAACATCTTTCTTTAAAGCTATTTGCCAGCTTAGCCCTTATCAAGGAAATATCAGTTTAAATAATTTAAGTATAAGACGCTCAGATATTGCTTATCTACCAACAGAAAATTTTTTCTATTATAACTTAACAGGAAATGAGTACCTGAGTATTTTTAAAATTAAAAATCAAGAAAACAATAGCTTATTTCAAAAATTAACAAGCTATTTTAATTTACCTCTTTCAGACCGTATAGACCATTATTCTACAGGTATGAAAAAAAGCTCGCATTGCTTGGCATTTTCAAGTTAAATAGAAAAGTTTATTTATTAGATGAGCCATTCAATGGACTAGATGTGGAGTCTGTTTTTGCAATTGAAAAAACCATTGAATCCTAAAAAAACAAGAAAAAATTATAATTATTACTTCACATGTTATTGAACTACTTGTTACTATTTGTGACATATCTTACCTGATTATGGATAATAAAATAATTGAAAAAAGTTTTGAAGAAAATTATAAGGACAAATTAGCCATAATGGGGGCAGGATTCTCTTGAGTTTATTGTTAATAATGAGCGTGTAAGAGAAAAGTTCCAAGACATGTTCAAGCATTTTACTATTGGTGGAGAAACTTATTCTTATGCGTATGTGCATAATCAAAACGTCAAAATGAAACCAATATCACCATTTTCTATTGACTATTGTAGAGATGGAGAAAGTCAATATGTAGAGGATGCTGATTGGGTTATTAGAAGAGAATGGTGGAGTCCAAAACAGAATACTTGATGAGTTGTATGACAAAGCTTACTGATGACCAAGTAGAAAAGCTTAACAGTTCTAATGCACACGGTTTTTATCATGTGTTTGCAGATTATTATACACATCATTCAGGCTCTACATATGATTCTATTATGATGAGAGAAAAAATAGAAGTAGTACATTGTCAATGGAGGACCTTTAGGAAAGTTGGAGAATACTCTTATATAGACCCGGAAACAATGGAGGTTGAAACTGTTATTGTTGATGAAAACTTTAA
>JAAUUB010000224.1 GCA_012031215.1 Microscillaceae bacterium
TGTGACTTTGCCTGTTTTCCTAAAAAACTAGCGGGATGGTTGAGTGATGAGGTGTTTGTATAAAAGTATAGATTTCATTAGGTTTGGATAATGAATGATTGATGAGGACAAAACATTCATAAAATGTCTAATTATAAGATTAATAATCCTGATGGAGTTTATTTTGTAACTTTAACCGTAGTAGAATGGGTAGATGTATTTACTAGAAAACGATATGTAGAAATAGTACTTGACAGCTTACGGCATTGTCAGCAAGCAAAAGGCTTGGTTATTTATGCTTGGTGTATTATGAGCAATCATGTACATTTGATTATAGCCAAAGAAAAAGAGCCGACATTGTCCGACATTCTACGAGATTTCAAGAAATATACATCTTCACAAATCATAAAATCTATCAAAGAAGAGCCTGAAAGTCGTAGAAACTGGATGTTATGGATTTTTAGTAGTGCAGCTAAAAAAAATAGTAATAACACAAATTATCAGTTTTGGCAACAAAATAATCAACCCAAAGAGTTAATAAGCAATGAGTTTATGGAGCAAAAACTAGATTATATACATTTGAATCCTGTTGAAGCAGGTATAGTAGAGTATGCTAAAGACTATCTTTACAGTAGTGCAAGGGATTATGAAGGTAGCAAAGGTTTGTTAGATATTCAATTTATCGAGTAGTCTAAGACCATTCTGCATACGCAGGAAAAGTCATAGACTTTTCAGTTCATTGGGAGTTTCAAGTGTCCCTACGGAACACTTAAAACAGCGGGGGTGTTTGATAAGGGTGAGGATGTGTATGTTTTTTTCGGTAATTTGGTAGTTCAATGCCCTTCGCCTACGGCGGAAAGCGGAGGCTTTCGGAAGTGAAATAACTGCTGCTTTTGTGAGTTTATTGCCTATATTCAATACTTGACTTGCATATATGACGACTACAAGCATTTCTGATAAACTACAAGCTTTTGTGCTTTATATACAAAAATTTATCTCCGTAGAGGAGGGTGAAATGATTAATTTCTTAGAAAAGTTTGAGTTTGTCAGTTATAAACAGGAACAATCTATCTATACGGGAGGAAAAGTTTGTCAATATATGTTTTTTCTTAGCAAAGGGATTGTGAGAGAAGAAGAAATTTGGAATAATAAGCGTAAAATCACTTGGCTCACTTTTGAAAATGAAATTTTTACAGATAACTATGCATATATCTCTCAAAAAGTTTGCCCTCAACCCAAAAATTTTATCGCCTGTACAGATGTAGCGTTATTTAGAATTAGGATAGATGAGTTACGTCAATTTTACAAAAGCAAGCCCAAGTGGGAACGCTTGGGGAGACTGATTGCGGAGCAATACATTTTGCTGATTGCCCAGCAAGCTGAGTTTCTACTTAAAAATGATGCAAAACACGCTATCAAAAGCTTATGGAGCAACGCCCTACTATCTTTCAAGAACTGCCCCTTACCCAAATTGCCTCTTTTTTAGGCATCACACTACCTTCACTCAGCCGAATTAGAGCTATGAAAGACTGAATTTAACATAGGTTAAAAATTTGAAAATTTGCTTGTCGTTTTTGAGGTAGTTTTTCACCAAAAATAACTGCTCATGAAAAGAATAAGCACTTTTTTACTTCTTTTTATCCCTCTTTTTTGGGCTTGTACCCCTGCCGAAGACATCGCGGGTGTAGATCAAGATAGGGTCTATGTTATCTACGAGCTATACTATGATGCTAATTTTGACAAGACCTTTGCCAAAGCCTATTTTAGATTTGGAAATGAATTTGGAACGCAACTCAAACTTTCTGGTACTAGCCAGGTAACTTTTGATGGAGGGGTGATGATTGAAAGAAATGTACTTAATCTTACCTATTACGAACGTGAATTTGCTGGCCTCAAAAGCTCCGGGAATTTTGCTTGGATAGACTTAAACGGCAACGAATATACCAACAGTGTAACGATTACTAATGCCATAGAGTACCCAGCCAACTTTACCTCTATCAACAAAAATGCGGCTTTTACCTTTATTTGGCAAGGTGCTGCACTTGCAGCGGGAGAAAAAGTATTCTTAGGAATCAATGGCTCCGATGAAGCGGATGCACGTTTGTTTACTGAAGAAGGCGTGGGGGCCACTGAAATGGTTTTACCTGTCAATCAGCTTCAGCAATTACCCACTGGTAATGTATCTATGATCCTCAACCGAAAGCGGTTTGGTGAAGCCTCTCAGGTAACTTCTGCAGGTGGTAGATGGGAAACAAGTTATGTCCCCATGCATAAAACCGTGCAAGTGCAGTAGGGCTTTTAAAACAAAATTTCTTTTCTATTTTTTACTTCTAAAATTTTCATTTACTATGAAAAATACAGCTCTTTTACTTGCTCTTTTTCTAAGTCTGGGATTTTATGCTTGTCAAGATAAATCCCCCGAACCTGACAATTCTCCACATCTAATCTTCAAGTTTAAATTTGACCCCAATCAAGAGCGACTCAATGAACTGGGTAATCCTGCTACGCCGCCCGCAGGAAATGCAGGACAGTCCCCTACTTTCAATGCGATCGCCGCCCACTATTTTGAACTTTCGCCTACAGAATTTACCCAACTGGGGCAGGGAAATGTGCTTTATCACGCGCCTGAAACGCAAGTGGGGGGAAGCACCGCAATAGACTTTGACCAAAGCATTGTCAAAGGTGAAAATGAGATATACCTTAGTATCCCTCTCAAAGATATTAGCCCTAAAACCTACGAATACCTGAGGATATCACTAGCCTATCAAAACTATGATATCAGCTTTCGTTTTAGTGGCGTAGATTATCAAGGTACTATTGCTTCTTTTATTGGTTATAATACATACATTAGAGATGTACAGATAAAGAATAGCCAAATTACGCTCAATGAAAACCGTAGTCAAGGGTATTGGGCTTTCGAGACTATCAATGGTGTGTTGCAAGGGCAAGCACCAGGTACTACCGTCCCCAATCCAATTGCGGCTACTTCGCCTATTCCAGCGGGTTCGTGTGTAGTAACTGCCAAGTTTGATACCCCTCTGATAATTACAGGAAATGAGACCCAAGACATGATTATCACGGCTTCTCTTTCTACTAATAAAAGTTTTGAATGGAAAGATAATAATGGGAATGGATATTTTGAACCAGCTCTCGATGAGATGGTGGTAGATATGGGCATTAGAGGGATGAAGATTTTAGTAGAATGATGTATTAAAATTGATTTGTATGGTTGCACCCTTTGTTGAGTAGGTGCTTACTGCAATCAATACAAGCCCCGACCGCAAACTGGTCGGACGGGACTCCCGCCGGCCAAAGGATTCAGGAAATACGAAAGAAGAATATTGCTCACCAACCCCCGCTGGCTCCGCCCCCACCAAAGCTGCCTCCCCCCCAACTGCCGCCCGAGGAAGAGGAGGAAGAGGAGGACGAAGAAGAAATTGCTGCTGCCCCAGTTCCAGGAGGAGGACGTGCTCTTGGAACTGCTGGAACTGGAAGAATAGGAAGAACTGCTGGAATAGGAAGGCGTGCTGGTTACGACAGGCTCGCGTATAAAGAAAGAATTGGGTGAATTGTAAATAGTTTTTACATTTTCATAAAGTGCCAGGAGTGCCATTTGTTGGGCCTCTTCCGATAAATTGCCCCTCTTTGAAGCAGTCAACTGACTGGCAAATTGCGTTTGCATGGCAGACACGCTACTGTAAGTGTAGTCTTTGAAATTCGAAACCATAAAGTTAATCTTAGGCTCGACATAAGATTTTATCCAGTCATAGTCATAGCCCAGGGCGGTGGCGGGGTCTTTCAAAATGGCTTGAAAGTACTCAATAGATTCCGCAATTTTTGCCTGCTCCGAGGCGGAGAGTGCTTTGGTGGACAGAGGCTCGAAATCTACTTTGGCTTTTTCCCATTTTTGCCCCATCTCGGAGGTATGGAGGTAAAGGCTGTTTTCGGCAATGCCTTTAATTTCGGCATCGTGCTCAATAAAAAAAGCATCGTGGCGGCGGGGATATACCGTTTCGGGGTATTGGTAGAGTGCGAAAATCGGCCTGGCTTTTTCTTCCAGTTGGGCAAGGCTGTCCAGGGTATCAGAATCGTTGAAAGATGCCCGAAGGTTGTTTTTGTCGGTGGGTAGGCTTTCGTTTTGGTAGTGCAGGGTGGCCAGATTTTTCCAAAATGCGGTATCTTCCAGAACGGCCCTGGCTTCGGCATATCGTTTCTGAAAAGGCGTATCGGGCATCAGGGCTTCAAAGTAAGCCTGGTATGCTTGTAGCTTTTGGGTATCTTCTTCCGAAAGAGGCACCCCTTGCTGGCTAAAATAATTGGTAGCTTCATTGAGCTTTTTATAAAGTGCCTGGGTGTGAATTTCATAAAAAGCCTTGCCCCATTCCTTGATTTGCTGCTTCCATTCCATCAGTGGGGCATCGGGGCGGGGCGTAAAAAACAAATCGGGTTGCTGGTGGTAGCCTTGTAGTTTTTTGAGAAAGGCCTGCAAGATGCCGGGCTGATGTTTCAATTGTTCATACTCCGTTTGCAAAAGTTGCCGGGTGCCTTCTACCTCCCCCTCGAGGAAGCGGGCTTTGAGGCTATGCCAATTCTGGGCCGGCAATAATTTATGGATTTCGGCTTCCAGGCGGTGGAGTTCCTTCAAGCGGGCCATTCGCCCGCGATTGATAAGCAATAAAATAAACAAGCCCCCCAAAATCCAAAGCCCAATGTAGGCGGTAGGCAAGCCCAGCGCCCGCATTCCCATTTCAAAAACCAGTACCAGCCCCGCAATCATCAGTAAAAATTTCGTTTGTCTTTCGGCCAAGGCAAAAATGAGCATAAAGCCCGCCACCACATAGGCCCAAATCCGGCTTCCCACCCAAAAAGGCTGCAAATCGTCGGGCTTAAACTCCCCCGAAGCCAGCTTCATAAGGGTATCTACCGCTTTGTCCAGGCCTTCATAAACCCGTCCGGCCCGAAACTCGGGGGCGATGATGTCTTCAATAATCCGGGCCGCCGCCACATCCGGGATAGAAGCCTCCAATCCGTAGCCCACTTCAATGCGTATCTTGCGGTCGTCGCGGGCTATGTAGATAAGCAAGCCATTGTCTTTGCCTTTTTGTCCTATGCCCCAGGTTTGCGCTATCTTAAGGGAAGCTTCTTCAAGGGTTTGCCCGAGTGGAACAACGATAGTGATGAAGATAGCCATCTGGGTAGAGGTAGAATCCTGGTAAGCTTTGAGTTTTTCGTTCAGGAGTCTTGCCTGTGCCGGGCTCAGCATTTGGGCAAAGTCCTTGACATAAAATAGGTTTCCCTGATAAGACGCATCCCCTGAGGTATCTGAAGGCTGTTGAAGGTATTTTTGGGCCTCTGCGCTGCCCATTTGCGCGGCTTTTTGCAAATAAGTCCGGCCCTCATCGGCACGAGAAAGATGTTTGCTCAGGGTAAAACCTAGATTATAATAATAATTAGACTGGGTAGAATCCATTTGAATGGCTTCCTCAAACAAGCGAGCTGCCGCTGCATAGTCTTCTTCTGTGCCATTAAGGTAGCAAAGCCCCAGCCGGTTGCGGGCGTAAGGGGAGAGTTGTGCCAGGCCTTGAGATTTGAGGTAATCGGACTTCGCCTGGTCATAATTCTCTTGCATAAAAAAGGCATCGGCTCGGTTGAGCCAATACCCGGCTTCACGAGGGGCATATTCAAGTGCTTCGGTATAGTCTTGCACGGCTTCGGCATATTTTTCCAGCCGATAATACGCCGCCCCACGATAGGCATAGGCATCTCCCCGATTGACATTGTTGGCAATCGCTTTGCTGAAAGCAAGCACAGAAGCATCATACTTTTGAAGGGCATACAAAGCCTGCCCCAAGTTGAAGGAAAAAACAGGGTTTTGTTCATTACGTCGTAGGGCTTCCTCAAAGGCTCGGGCGGCAGCCTCATAATCACGGGTATTGTAGGCATTTAAGCCTTTCTGGTTAAACTCTTCGGCAGATTGTGCTTGCAAAGATTGCATACTGAGCCATCCAAAAGCCAAAAGCAGAAACAGAAAGCCTGCTTGTCTAAAATAAGGTGTTTGCACGTTCTCTTTCATTAAGTATCCTTATAACACTGGCAAGATGAGGAAATTTATTGAATTCCTGATAAAACACTGCTATATTCTTCTACGCGCCATTTGCCATTGACCTGAATGGCGCGGATAGGGCGATTGCTGGCTGCGCCGGCTGTCCGCACGAAAACTTTGGTGCTACTTTCGCTGACTTGCTTACTTGGAAATTCAATTTTAAAAGGCTGAGAAGCAATATAGCCATTCGCAGGCGTAGCTCCTTTGAAATAGGCATTGGCCAAATTGGGGTAGCGTTCTATTTGCTCTACAATACGGGCATATTCTACATCTAGCAAGGCACGCCCCTCAAAACGATTGGTAGGATTGGACGCTTGGCTGGCATCTTTGGTAGCCGCTCCGCCACAAGCCGTAATGAGTGCCTTGCTTCCCTCTATGGGGTACTGGCGATAGATGTGCATTGCCAACAAAAACATCGCTGCCGCACCCTCGGGGCTGTTTTCTAACTGTGCTTGGGTTTCTTTGAAGCGTTGGATGTGATAAGGCAATTTATCCAAAGTAATGACGACTACATCCGCACCCGATTGGTTTTCGGTGCTGAGGGTGGCGGTTACGGCTTCGCCGAGTGGTACATTTTCGCGAACTCCTTCTAAGGCTTCGCAAGCAAAAAGGGCGAGTAAAATTGGAATAAAAAGAAGTAAATTTTTCATTTTTTGATTGGTTATTAAGTCATTGCTCATTAGAATGACTTATTGAATTATTCGCTTTTTTGTCATTGGGTCATTGCTCACAATGTGTTTAGATTCTTTACAAATAAAGATAACACCTGAGAGAGGGCTAAACTCAGCCCCACAAAAAGGATATTTTGCAAGGCTACCGACCAGACCAAGTATTTGAGCATTTCTCCCAATTTAACCTTAGGCGATTCCATACCCACAATAAATATCGGCTTTTTACCTATTTCTTTTGGGATAGAGGAGTTGAAGCTATTTACGGCTAATAAATCAGGGGTGAAGAACTCAAAATCTGATTTGAGTTTTTTGACCAGTGTTATAAAATTTGCTTTGCTTTCTTCTTCGGGGGAGAGGATGGTATAACTCCTCATCACCCAAACATTGGAGTTAGTTTCTGGACTTTTTTGTTTATCAATGGGCAGACAAATATCACGGATTTATTCCTGCCATAATAAAGCATAGTTTGGTCCGTGTCAAAGTCTGTCTCTGCGCTTAATTTGAAAAAAGCTGCTCGGCAGAGGCATTTTCAATGGCTGAGGGCAGGGCATTTTCTATCACCTGCCCTCGCTGATACTTAAAAATGAAAAAAATAAGGCGGAT
>JAAUUB010000022.1 GCA_012031215.1 Microscillaceae bacterium
AACGGAGAAAGACACAGATAGAGGCCATAAAAAGAAACCTAAGTTAGTGACATTGGAGCAATCTGAATATTATGCCGCTAAGGTGAGCAGTTTTTTGACCTATTGAATAGTAAAAATTTGGCAAAAAAATATAACACAAACAAAGCCTTACAATGGCTGAAACACAACAAAATTACAAGTAGTATGAATTACAAATCAGGGTTATACGTTACACCCGAAAAGCCGTACATGAGCAATATGCGTGAATAACGGTACGTAAACGGCACTGCTGCCAACATAGCACCCATTACTATGCCTAATACCCAATAGATATCCAAGGTAAAAAACACGTTTAAAAAATAAATAAGCTCACCATAATGGCCACGTTAATGGCATAGCTTATGTACATGGCGCCTGTAAAAAACGATGGCTCAATCTCAAAATATAGTCCACAGTGGCTGCATGTGGTGTTGGGTGTGCCGAATTTGGTAGGGTGAAAAGCCCCATGAGCAAACATATTGCCTTTTCTGCAACGTGGGCATTTTTGAGCTAACATGGCCATTGACAGGCTTACTTTTTTTGAGCGATTATTTGAAGTTTGCATACATTGGTTTTTCTCAAAAATAATTACAGCAAATTTTTAATAAAACCGCCGTCATGACCCACACCAAGGCGAAAGAAGCCAATAAATCACTCAAATAATGATGGATTTGCACGACCCGAGAAATAGAAATAAGCGAAGGCACATACCTACTGAACAATTTTCAAACATTTAAAAAACAAACTTAAACATGAATTAATATATTTTACAGATTTTATGCGCATTATTGTCATTCATTTCAGCAAGTTGTCTTCTATTAATTCAAGAATTCCGATGGCAGTTTTTAGTTTAAAGTTCTAAAATAACAAATTACTTATCGATTTATTCAGAAAAAATATTTTGCTTGGCCTGTTTTTCTAGTTTTGGTAGATTATTAAAACCGCAAAGAGCTCCCGTTTTTTTCCTATTCTCCGAATTTTTAAAAAAGTCATCCAGAATTTTATCTATTTATCCTCGATAACTGTCCACAAATTTGAGAGAATTCCCACTCAAATATATTGCGACCAGGAATGGCATTAACCCTGCCCAATGGAGCAAACTCCGAAATAAAAATAAATCCCACTCCATTTCTCAACATTTGTTGAGCGATACCGAATCATCACCGACTATTTTGTATGTCGGTGATATTTGCCCTGTCTGTGGATAATCACTGATTGATGAATTAAACAAACAAAAGACAACACGAGAAATCATGACAAAACAAGAACTATTAAAGCAACTAAAAATACCCCTTGTAGTCGCCCCGATGTTTATTGTTTCTCAGTTAGATTTATTGCTGGAATCTTGTAAAAACGGGGTCTTAGGAACCATCACCGCACTGAATAATCGCACCTCGGAAGGGCTGGAAGAGTGGCTCATTCAGATAAAACAAGCGCTAAAATCCTTTGAAGAAAGTACTGGCAAGAAACCTGCCCCATTTGGGATGAACTTAATTGTTCACCAAAGTAATGTCAGGCTTGAAGCGGATGTAGAAATTGCCATACGACAAAAAGTACCCATCATTATTACTTCGCTGGGAGCTGTACCCGAGTTGGTCGACAAAGTGCATAGTTATGGTGGTTTGGTTTTCCACGATGTCATCAATACTCGTCACGCCCAAAAAGCCATAGATGCGGGTGTGGATGGGATTATATGTGTGGCGGCCGGAGCAGGTGGCCATGGCGGTCTGCTTAATCCTATGCCATTTATCTCAGAAGTTCGGGAAATGTTTGATGGAATCGTGATTTTGGCTGGGGCGATGAGCTCGGGCAAAGATGTAGCAACGGCCCTACAGATGGGCGCTGACTTAGCTTATATGGGCACACGTTTTATCAATACGAATGAGGCGATGGCTTCGGAAGCGTATAAAAATATGATTATTGAAGGCGGTACTCAAGACATTGTCTATACCGCCGCAGTATCAGGTGTAAATGGAAATTACCTCCGACAAAGCTTGGAAGCCGCCGGAATTACCCAAGAACTATGGGAATCCAAATCAAAAATGGATTTTAGCAAGGCAAATGATCAAGAAGCCAAAGCCTGGAAAAATATTTGGTCTGCCGGGCAAGGCGTAGCAACGATAAAAGACAATCTTCCCGCCTCAGAATTAATCGCCCGATTGCAAAAAGAATTGAAGGATGCCCTCGAAAGTCAAGCCAAATTAATCGATAGGTGGTTTTGATGGACATTCATTTTGTCATGGATGAAGTCAATTGATAGGTAAGCAATCATTGCAAAAGGACTTGAAAGCTGAATAAACTCAAGGCTCAAAATTTTTTAAAAGCATATTTCTACAGATTTGAAAAAGAAAAAGGCAGATAGTCCTTTCTTACATCAGGGAAACTTACACTTGAGCCGAAAGGAGATAAAGCCATAAGAGTTAATAACTGTCCGAAATCCAAAATAAAATTTATATGGAAAATCTAAAATATTTAAAATTTGAAGAGCAAAATGGTATCGCTATCATCACGCTTAATTACCCAAAAGTAAATGGCTTGATACCTGAGCTCGTCACAGAACTTAGAACAAGTGTGCATCATTGCCGCTATACCGACAGGATTCGCTGTGTTGTCATCACCGCCGCAGGAGGATTCTTTTCGGCAGGAGCGGATGTGCAAACTTTGCTTGCCGCCCAAGACCAAATTGAGGTGCAGGTCAGAAAAATGGCAGAGGTATTTCACGAAGCCTTGAGCATCATGATGCGCATGGAAAAACCGGTCATCACGGCAGTCAATGGCTTTGCTGCTGGAGCCGGGTTTGGTTTGGCAATTGCAGGCGACATCGTGATTGCCGCGGAAACTGCAAAATTTTGTTTATCCTATCCCAATGCGGGTTTGAGTCCTGACGGTGCTTCGACCTATCTTTTGCCCCGCTTGATTGGTCTTCGTAGAACTATTGAATTAGCATTTACCAATCGTACACTTTCTGCACAAGAATCCTTGGAATGGAATATGGTTACTCAAGTAGTTCCTGATGAGCAATTGTTGAATACTGCATTGGGATTAGCCCAAAAATTAGCCCAAGGGCCTACGGATGCGTATGGCTACATCAAAAAATTAATGCTTTTGACCTATTCAAATTCTTTGGAAGAACAAACCGACTTTGAAAAAGAAGGCATTGCCCATCAAATGAGTAGCTATAATGGCCAGGAAGGTATCAAAGCGTTTATGGAAAACGCAACCAAATTTTAAATAACGATACAAATGAAAACTAAAACCCAACAATTTTTTGGAAGACACGGGGGCAATTGTTCCGGTGATTTGCGGACCTATGTACCCTGGCTCAAATCCAGAACTCATTGCTGCCGTTTCTGAGGCAGGTGGCATCGGAATTGTACAACCAGTTTCTTTGACTTCCCTTTATAAGCATGATTTTCGAGAAGGCTTGCGACTCATTAAGAAACTAACCGGTAAGCCTTTTGGGGTCAACTTTACCATTTTTGGAGGAGCCAATAAAAAGTATCACGAACAGATGCAAAAGTGGATGGAAATTTCTATAGAAGAAGGGGTAAAGTTCTTTTTGACTTCTCTGGGCAAGCCTCATGAAATTGTCAAAATAGCCAAACAACATGGCATCAAAGTCTATCACGATGTACCCAATAAAAAAGTAGCACTAGACATGGTAGATGCCGGAGTGGATGGACTCAACTGCATCAACTGGCGAGGAGGCGGGCAAACGGGTAGCCAATCTGCCGAACAATTTATAGAAGAACTAAGGGATGTGCAGATTCCATTGATTTGTGCCGGAGGAATTGGCAATGCGGAAGATTTTCAAAAGGCATTGGAAATGGGTTACGCAGGTGTGCAAATGGGAACCCGATTCCTGGCTACCAAAGAATGTATCATTACCAATAGCTACAAACAAGCCATCGTAGATGCCAAAGAAGAAGACATTGTCTGGACAAATAAAGTGGCTGGAAATAACTCTTCGGTCATCAAAACCAAAGATGTCATGAAAGGAGGCTTGAGAACAGGCCCCATTATCACTTATATGCTTCGCCACCGGAAACTGAAAAAGTATGCTCGCATGTATCTGATGAGCAAAGGATTAAAAAATTACTCTAAAACAGCTTTTGATGATAATGTTCAGTTTTGGCAAGCGGGCAAAGGAGTGGGGAATATCAAATCCATAGAAACTGCTGCTGATGTAATAAAAGAATTTGCAGCAGTAACCGTTTAAATCGTGCATTATAAAAAATATCAGCACAATGATAGTAAGATTGTAAACCATTAAATATTTATCATGAAATCATTATTCTTTTCCGAAGAACATGAATTATTCAGAGAAAGTCTAAGAGACTTTTTTAAGGCCGAAGTAAGGCCTTACCTCAAAGAATGGGAAGCACAGGGCAAAGTGGACAGAAGTATATTCCGAAAAATGGGCGAAATGGGATACCTGGGTTTAGAAGTAGAAGAAGCATACGAAGGTACGGGCTTGGATTTTTTATACACCACTATTTTGTGCGAGGAAATGGGCCGCACGGGTTCCTTAGGCTTCAGTACGGTCATCAGTGGACACGTCTATTTGGCAATGAATTACCTCATTCACGCGGGTTCTTCTTTTTTGAAAGAAAAGTACCTGAAACCGAGTGTCAAAGGAGAACTGGTGGGCTCACTTGGACTGACTGAACCGGTGGCGGGTTCTGACCTAAAAGGCATCCGAACTACCGCCAAATTAGAAGGGGATTATTATATCGTCAATGGCTCCAAAACCTTTATCTCTAATGGTTATTATGGAGACTATACTATAGCCGCCGTTAAGACCGAAAAAGGCTTCTCTATGCTGGTGATTGATTTGGATTCGGAAGGAATTACCCGAAACAAATTGGATAAAGTAGGGCTACGCTGCTCCGATACCGCTGAACTTGCTTTTGATAGTGTGCGTGTACCCAAAGAAAATCTAATTGGAGAGGAAGGCAAAGGTTTCTATTATATGATGGAAAGCTTACAAGTAGAAAGATTGACAGGTGCCCAATACTGTATTGGCTTAATGGAATATGTGATGGAAATCACCTTACAATACATATCCGAAAGAATGGCTTTCGGGCAGGCCATCAATCAATTTCAGGTCTTAAGACATCGAGTGGCGGAAATGGCGACCGAAATAGAAGCCTATAAAGCCTTTTGTCAGTTGACTAGTTATCGCTTGGCGAAGGGGGAAAGCTTGGTCAAAGAATGTACCATGTTGAAGTATAAAGCAGGAGACTTATTAAACGATGTGGTGTATCAATGCCAGCAAATGTTTGGAGGCTACGGCTTTATGGAAGAGTATCCTATCGGACAGATTTATAGAGACGTTCGGATTGCCCCTATTTATGGAGGCACATCAGAAATTATGAAAGACATTATCGCAAAAATGCTCATCGATAAAACGGAATATAAGCCAGTCTATAAAAATGATCTTAAAATGAAATCCATCTTTAATTTACATTTTCTTCGTTTCATGATCATCATTTTTGTCGCTGGAACTTATACAGCTTGTAGTAATTTGAAACGGGAAGTACGACTATCCGATAAAGTTCCTGAAATAGATAAAAGCAGAGAAGCCAAAATTTTGACCGCTTTTTTTGGGTTGGACAATGCATTGACACAAAAGGCAAGGGCATTGTACTGGAAAGCACCCGGTAAAGATGGAATGCCACTCGTATTTTCGCTGGAAATTGACCCCGCTACCCTCGACGCTTCTGATTTTCAGGTTATTTCTAAAGACGGAACCGTATTTGGAGTAGAAGCTGTTACTTTACTTCCTGCCGAAGAAGAATTTGAACTCAGAACGGTATTATTCATTGGAGAATATGGCAATCACCCTGATAATCCGCCTGTTACGGTGAAAGTAAAGGGCGACTTGATGAGCCGTACGGGTGCTAATTTTAAAGGGCAAAGTGCTCAGGTGATTCCATTAGAAGAAGGACCTGTTTTGAGTTATGCTGAATATTTCACCTTTACTAAGGATTATCCATACATTGAAAAGGGCACAGGCTGCGATTGTCCAAAAAAAGAAACACAAACGATTGTAAAAGCCGTCTGGTCGGGAGGGGTGCGGTCCGTCAGTGGAAAAGAACTGGGCGAAAATGAGCTGGATAGATTTACCATACAATTGCGGCAAAATGGGGATACCCTCTCTGTACATCCTTTTCAAATAGCCGACCTTAACGACAATGATAACAACACAGATCTTTGTATAAAGGAGAAAGGAATACCCATTCTACTTGAAGTTGAGGAAAATACGGCCATTGACCCCAGAGATGATAAAAATGCATTCACTGCCATAAAAATTGTGGGAAGGTGGAAGTAAAACTTAAGGTCAAATGCCTCACCCGCAAACAAACGAGCCTAAGGATTTAACGCGCTTTGTACCTTCTGTTTTTTTTAGACTTCATGAAATATTATATTTTTTTTCTTTTCTTTTAAAACTTTCTCGAGTTTTACTTAATAAAGGCTTCTTACTTGCCGCGAGAGATGGGCTGAAAAACCAGGAATAAAAACCAAAATTAGAAAAACAGCCGCCTACAATACTCATTATTTGAAAAAGTGCAGAAGATTAGAGGGGATTGTTTTGTAATTTTCAAAAAAAAATGTATCTTTAAAAAAAATGTGCCATAATGTTCCACTTTCATAAAGTTTAGAGCAACTTGCAATTAATACCAACAATGCAATCGCCTTTAGAAACATTAATTCGGGCAAGTGTAAAAGAACCTCTTCAAGAAGAAATCAACGCTATTGAAGATATTTTCACGATACGTGACTTTAAAAAGGGTGAAGTCTTCAAAAAGAGTGATACTATTTCAAAAGAAATGGCCTTTATACTAAAGGGAAGTGCCCGTTCATATATGATCAACCCAAAAGGAGATGAGATAACGAACTCCATTATACAAAAAAATCATTTTCTTGCGGACTTAATCAGTGTCCGAAGCAATGAAGCCACTCCCTTCACTTTACACTTTCTCGAGGACTCAAGTGCCCTGGTAACTTCCGTTACAGCCCACAAAAAGCTCCTTGAAACAAACCTTGCCTACAATATCTTGATAAGAGAGCATTTGGCAGACGAGGCCATGAGATATAGTAAAAGACAGCTCTTGTTTCTTACCGGTACGGCCAAAGAACGCTACGAATTTATCATCAGAAACTATCCACAGCTTTTGAAAGAATTCCCACTCAAATATATCGCGAGTTTGATTGGCATCACCCCTACCCAATTGAGCCGGCTCCGAAATAAAAAGTAATATGCGTTTTAATTTCTCAACATTTGTTGAGTGATTCTGATTCGTGACTGTTTACATTTGTGTATCATTTTTTTTTAAAAATAATCATAAAAATCAACTTGTCATGAATCATCTATCAAAATTGCTATTTCTTGGATTATTGTTGTTGGCCGAAGTAAGCTTCGCACAGAATAATCAAGACGCTATTGTTGGCACTTGGGATGCCAACGAGAGAAAGGTCGAAATTTATAAATCCGGAGAAAGATTTATCGGGAATCCCATCGGGCCAGATGGCAAGCGTATGGATAAGGTTGAAATCCTGAACCTCGAGTACAAAGATGGCAAATGGGTCGGCAAACTCTATGCAGAGAAAAGAGATCGATTATTAGAGGTTGTCTGTGAAGTAAAAGACAATAAACTCTTTCTTGATGTTGATGGGGGCGTGGTATCAAAAAAAGCGGAGTGGACCAGAATTAATTAAATAAATCAGGTGCTTCCGACTTTTTAGCGGAGATTTTTTTGTAAGTACACAAAAAAGGGCTGAGATGCCCTTGCTTGTGTCTCCACAAACAACATAAGCTAAATATAATATGCGGAAAAACCATAAACTAAAAATATGATGAATAATCTTGCAAAATTTATCTGTTTCTCATTCATTTCGTTTTTGTTTTTTAGCAAAGCGAGTGCACAGGATTACAGTATAACTATTGGGACAGAATTTCCTTATCAACACTATTTAGGATTCAACTTAAAAGTCAAAGACTTAGACATTTCTTTAAGGACGGGGATTTTAACTGATCCATACTCCGATATTTTAATTGATGCGCTTTCAATTTACGACTATCCAGAAGAGATTTTGGATTTATTGAAAGCTACCTATGAGTTTGGTTGGATGAACAGTATAGGGGTATATAAAAGATTTGGAAAGCGCAAACAATGGTATGTAGGGCCAGAGTTTAAAATTGACTACCTAAATGCCGAAACTACTCCTGTTGAAATATTTGAAACGCTCTATGAAGATGCAAGGGTAAGAAATCTTGAGATAATAGATGAGAACACCACCGACATTGATTTTGGGCTGACCACTTTTGCTTTTGGAATCCGAGTGGGTAGAACTTTTCAACTCGTCAAAGACAATCCCCGTCACCTACTCAATGCTGAGTTCGCGATTTATCGATATATCAGCATCAATTCAAAAGTAACCGTTGATGGCAATAACTCAGGGATTGTAGATGCGATAACTGATGAGTTGCTATGGCAAGATTTCTTTGGACCATATGGGCAATTTCCTGTATTGGGAATCTCATATACCTATCTTTTCTCAAAAAAGAAGTGAAAGATGAAATCAACAAAACTAAACACATTAATGTTTATAGTTTTCACCGTAATAGCAACGCCATTGTCCAGTTTTGCTCAAACCGAAGGCGCTCTGGCTAAATTAGCGCAAAATCCTGTTGCAAACCTATATAGCTTTCCTTTTCAGAATAATACCAATTGGGCGTTTGGCCCTTTTGAACGACCACTGAATGTACTTAACATTCAACCGGTGATACCTATTCCCCTGGGAGAAAAAGTCAACTTGATTAATCGGATTATTTTGCCAGTGATTACAGTTCCATCATTTATCGAGGAGAGTAGCACAACAGGAATAGGGGATGTACTTTATACAGCCTTGCTATCACCTGCCAAAGCCAGTAAAGTAATTTGGGGTGCAGGTTTTGCCGCCCAATTGCCAACAGCATCTGATGACGAGTTCGGATCCGGAGAATTTGGAATTGGCCCCTCGTTAGTTGTGCTGACTATGTTCAATCAGTGGGTAATTGGTGCCATCACAAACAATGTTTGGACATTTGGTGAAGTTGAAGAAAACAAGTTTTTGGTTAATCCTTTTGTCAATTATAACTTTCCAAAATGGTATTTAACGACTGCCCCCATTATCACCGCCAACTGGAATAGCGATAATGATCAAAGATGGCTTGTCCCTGTCGGTTTAGGTCTTGGGAAAATATTTAAATTAGGTGGAAAACTGCCTTTAAACATGAATGCACACGTTTATTATAACGCGATAAAACCTGAGGTCTATGGCGATATCGAAACAAGGTTTACAATGCAATTTATGCTACCTTCCAAAAGACTGAGAGAACAACTGAAGCAACAAGCCGGTAATTAAGCCTCTTTCTGGCTCAGGTCTATGTCTATTAGGTGTGCAACAAGCAGTATAGCCAATTGCCCATAGCTTTTGAGAGAATTTCCTCTCAAATATATCGCGAATCTAATTGGCATCACCTCTACCCAATGGAGCTGGCACCAAAACAAAAAGCGAAATCCGTTTAATTTCTCAACATTTGTTGAACAATCCTCTTTCCTGGCAGGCTATTTTGTACAAAATTAATATTTAAAAACAATCCTCATGAAACTCAACAAAAAAATCATTTATTTTCTATCCACCCTTGTGGTATTGGTAGTGCTTATTGCAATATTTCTACCTTCTATCTTCCATTCTTTGGGTTTTCACCCCGATTATGAGGGAGAAAAATTCAATTTGAAGGGGAAGAAAGCACTCATCGTATCAACGAGCCACGGAATATTGAATAAGCCGGGTGAAACTACCGGGCGACCTACTGGTGTATTCGCATCCGAGATGACTATCCCCTACTATGAATTCTTTGATGCAAATATGGAAGTAGATGTTGCCAGCATCAAAGGGGGACAAATTCCTATTGATCCAACTTCTTTTCTCTATTTTCTTGAATCGAAACA
Organism: Microscillaceae bacterium; assembly: GCA_012031215.1. Lineage (GTDB taxonomy): Bacteria > Bacteroidota > Bacteroidia > Cytophagales > Microscillaceae > JAAUUB01. The sequence goes on from JAAUUB010000022.1 coordinate 10,020, forward strand.
AGACAAGCGATTTGAAAAGGATGAAGCCTTCCAAGCCAAAATAAAAAAATCTATCCCGATTGCCGAGATTGATATAAAGAACTATGATATCGTCTTTTTTGCCGGTGGGTGGGGTGCTGCTTACGACATGAATTCCGAGATTATAGCAAAGAAGGTATCTGACGCTTACTATAATTCTGATGTCATATTTGGTAGTGTATGTCACGGCGCTTTAGCATTCACCGAAGCCAGAGATAAGAATGGCGATTACTTAATAAAGGGTAGGCCCATGACCGGAGTAACCCAAAAGCAAATCATTACTTTCGGAATTGAATTTACTCCTTATCATCCTGAAGAAGAATTAAAAAAAGCGGGCGCCCTCTACAAAGCTGACAGGTCTAAGCGTATAGATCAATTCGCAACCATTACGGTTATTGACCAGGAAAAGCGATTCGTCACGGGTCAGAATCAAAACTCCAGTCACGAAACTGCGCAATTAAATGATGAAACACTAAAAGAAAAAGGATTATGAGCAGAGGCTTTTTGAGACTAAAAATATTCTCTTGCCTGGTTTTTATTGGTCTGAGTAATTTGGTGTATAGTCAAAATAAGCCGACCAATCCTTCAAAACCCAATATTGTATTGATTTTGATAGATGATTCTGGCTTAATGGATTTAGGAGTCTTTGGAGGGGAGGCACGAACGCCTAACATCGACCGATTGGCTAATAATGGCATGATGTTTACCAATATGCATGCCTCGCCAGTATGTGCCCCTTCACGGGCTATGCTTTTGACAGGAACTAACAGTCACTTGGCAGGGGTCGCCAATTTGCCGGAATTCTTACCAGCGGAGTATCAGGGTAAGCCCGGATACGGTGGTGTACTGAATGATAAAGTGCAAACCATCGCTACCCGCTTAAAAGAGTTGTATTACAATACCTATGCCGCCGGAAAATGGCATTTAGGACACGATGAAAACACTTTACCCAACCGAAGAGGATTTGACCGCTCCTTCATTTTAGGAAGTTCGGGAGCCAATAATTACCAAGCCAAAGGCTATTTACCCATGAAACCCGTAGCGCATTGGTATGCCGATGGTAAGGAAACGGAGCTACCCAATGATTTTTATTCATCGAAATCCTATATTGACAAAATCATTTCTTTTCATCAGCAGGAAAAGAAGAAAAATCAGCCATTCTTTTCCTACATTGCTTTTCAAGCCATTCACGCCCCAGTTCAAGCGCCAAAGAAATTTGTAAACCATTACTTGGATACCTATAAGCAAGGTTGGGACAAAATAAGAGAAAGACGCTTCAAAAAGGCAAAGGAAATGGGAATAATCCCCAAAAACGCAAAATTAGGAGCTCCATTTACCCCCCTGAAAAAATGGGAAGAACTTTCCAAAGAAGAACAAAAAGACTATGCGATGAGCCTGGCGGTTACGGCAGGAATGTTGGAAGCTATGGATTACCACATTGGACGCTACATAGCATATCTGAAAAAAGAAGGCTTGTTTGAAAACACCGTTTTTATTGTAACCTCAGACAACGGTCCGGATGGTGCCGAATACGTCTCAAATCTATATTTGATGAATGCAGTCGGCTTGAAATATCATCGTGATTATCAAAATAAGCCGGAAAAAGATTATTATGGTTCCCTTGAACCTGGCTTTGCCACCGCCGTAGCGGCTCCTTTTGACTACTTTAAATATTATACGGGTGAGGGAGGGCTTCGCGTGCCTTTGATTATTAGTGGTCCTAATCTACCTAAACAAACTCGTTCAGATGTCTTTTGTTTTTTTACCGATATTGCCCCGACTATCTACGATTTGCTTGGGCTATCTACTTCGGCCAACAAAGGCTTTGCCCCCATTACCGGCAAAAGTATGCTACCACATATCAAGGATGCCAATGTTCCCGTCTATGCCAGAGGAGAAGGAATAGGTTTGGAGGCTGCGAATAGCGCCGCTTATTTCTTAGATGGCTACAAAATAGTCAAGAATAACATTCCATTGGGAGATATGGAGTGGCATCTGTACGACCTCGTAAATGACCCCTTGGAAAGGAATGACCTGGTAAACTCTAACCCGGAGTTGTTCCAAAAAATGCTGGTAGGATACCAAAAGTTCGCAAAAGAAGTGGGAGTCATTGAAATGCCCAAAGGATATTCTGCTTCCGGGGAGGTTACTAAAAAATCTATGCGCGTTTTGTTTTGGAAATTCTCACCCTATTTCCTGGCTTTATTGCTTTTCATTATCGGATTGATTATTGGGATTTGGAGATGGCGCAGAAAAAAAAGCGGAAAAGCAATATGATTGAAAACATTGAATAAGTCATTATGGAATAATCATTTTTTTCCGAAGAACATGAGTTATCTCAAGTTAGAATCACATTTCCTGATTTACCAAAACCTGATTATTGGCCAGCATAAGCTTCTGAGTAGCTCTTTTACAGGATGAAATACAAGGTGCTTTTGCTATTACAAATTTAGATTTTTGGTTAAAAGATTTCATTTCAAACTTAATATATCAATGAAACGATTCATTTTACTTTATTTGCTTCTAAGTCCAGGTATCTTGTTTGCTCAGGAGGAAACATATAAATCAAAATTTTATCTGGGACTTTCATACGGCACGAGTTTTTCAGTGGGTGATTTTAAAGATACGGATTTAGAGAACCCGGATGCTGGTTTTGCCAAAAATGGCCAAAAATTTGATTTATTTATGGGCTTTCCCATTGATGATAAAATCACTATTACCGAAGTTTTCCGATATCAAAGCTTCAATACTGAAGTAGAAGACTTGATTAATGATTATAAAGCAGATAATCCGGGAGTGCAAATTACAGGCAGGACCGAAGACTGGCAGGCTTTTTATTTGTTGGTAGGGCTTGCTTATCAGATAAATATAACCAAAAAACTTAGTTTTTCCCCGCGCTTTGGTCTGGGCCCCTTATTTGTCAAGAATCCAGGAATTACCGTCAGTAATCCTGATGGCGTTATTAGCCAAAGTTTTAATCGAAGTTCAGAATCAGGGTTTGGCTTAGGCTATGAAATCGGATTCGGAGTAAGCAACAATTTTGGTAAGCATTTCTCGCTAATGCCCACTTTTACATTTAGTGGCGCCTATGTTCAGATTAAAGATGTCATTACCAGTATTGACAATGTGCAGCTCGTGAGCGATTACACGCCTAAAATACTTTCTTTCAATATAGGAATTGCCCTTGCTTATAGATTTTACTAATCGTGATTATAATTGTAGCGTATAAATCAGTGAATGTAATTCATAATGCATAAGCCTATATGTATGTATTGAATTCTATTCACTGTTATTTATGCTTATGTTCGGTGCGCTATAAGCAGCTTTTGGGATATGGGAAATGAAAATACCAAAATCGAAATCAAAGAAGAAGTCGTAGTGTTTAAGTATCCTGCTCTTTCCTCAGATTATGCAAAGATCACAGGAATATTCTCATCAAACCTTAGGATGCTTGCGGAAAAAGGAGGCATAAGCACTTAATAAGTGAGCTTGGATGAATGCGATTACTCATAGTTCTTGGGCTAGGATGTAAATAATATTCTATAAATCATTCTTAATCCCCAAGAATAACTAATAATTAAAAGAAATGACAAAAAACTTCCTTAGGCTATTCGTGTTTATTTTCGTAAACACAATAAACCATGCTTACAGTCAAAACGAGAATGAGTTTTTTCATGAAATAGTTCTTGAGAAAGATCTGATTGAGAATGAAAAATGGGCACTAGTCGGTGAAGCCAACTTTAAATACCTCTATAACGAACCTGGATGGAGAAGATGGGGAGTGTCTTTTATAGGTGTTCGAAAAATTAAGCGCTTTAGTCTCTCTGCCGGGGCAAACGCTTACTATACCTTCAACAAAAGCATCACAAACTTTTTTGAAATACGCCCGTGGATGGCACTGCAATTTAATATTCCAATTGTTTCGGAAATTACTTTGAGGCAAAGATTGAAATACGAATGGCGATTTTTCTATACCGAAGGGGATGATGCAACGAGAGAAAACTACCGACGTCTGCGGTATCAAATTGGTTTTGACATTCCCATACCGATTAAAGAGGAGTCTTCATGGAAAATCCGGCCTTTCTTTGAATGGTTCTTCATTAGAGACCCAACAACATTTGAGCGCTTTCCTAATGAAAGAGACTATGGATTGATGGTCATCAAACGTCTGAAAAATGATGATGAACTTTCTATCACTTATCGAGTGGAAGATTTCTATAAAGTAGATGCAGAGGAACCTGTAAACGGACATATATTTTTGCTTGCTTATTATTTTTAAATTTCAAATAAACCATTTATTTTTATTGCAACAAAATAAAATAGAAAGTAATAAAAGATTCACCTAATAACTTAGATGCACATTAAAATGAATGGCACTTTATTTAAATTTGTTGGCAATGCTTATGTTTCAATCTTTAAAAGCCTTTAAAAGTTTTTACATCATTCTAGCTACCTTTTCATTTCTGGGTTGCGCTTTTCATTCAGAAAGAGCGATTGAAGTGGTTACTTATGCTCAGTTTGAGGAATTTGTGTCTCAAACCGCTTATGTTACGGATGCAGAAAAATATGGCTGGTCTATTGTCCAAACAGATGTGTATCATTCAAAAAGGTAAAGGGGGCTACATGGAAAAAACCAGATGGTCTAAATACTGTCCATTCCAAGAAACTGCCTGTTACACAAGTTAGTTACAATGATGCAATGGCTTATTGTGAATGGTCTGGATTGGAACTGCCTACCTACCAACAGTATTGGGAATTAATTGAACCTGACAAACGTCAAGTGATAAGCGATAATAATGCCCCTATATCCCAAGCAGATGAAGTCAATGTTTTGGGCAATGTTTGGGACATAACAAAGACTGTTAGGGGAAATGAAGTTCGCTTAGCCGGAGGTTCCCTTTTTTGCTCTCCTTCCACCTGCCATGGGACTACAAAAGAGAGAGAACTCTATGTGGATACACAAACCGGAAATATTCATATTGGCTTTGCTGTTATTATAAAATAGATTTAAAATAGGATGCACTTCTTGAGCAATAAATTTTTGGTAGTGGGTCAGAACAGTGGATTAGATAAATAGCTTATGATTTTATGAAGCAATATACACAAATTTTTGTCCAAGCTGCTCAGGTGCAGACTTAGTTAAAAATGGTCACAGTGAAAATGGAATGCAGCGTTATCGTTGCAAAGGCTGTGGCAAGAGCTTTCAAGCCGATTATAGCTATAATGCCTGGAAGGCGGGTATCAAGGAGCAAATAGATACGCAAACCTTAAACAGCAGTGGGGTAAGAGACATTAGCCGCAATCTGAAAATTGCCAAGGGAACCGTTATCCGGCATTTAAAAAAAAAGAAGTCTGCTACGTAAACCCCTATTTGCTGGATCTGGGTGAGTCTGAGGCGCTCACTCAGTTAGAAACAGAGCTTTATTACAGCAGTGAGTGGGATGAATGCTGGTCTTATGTGGGCAAAAAAGCCCATAAACGCTGGACTTGGTCTCTGATTGAAAGAAGGAGTGGTCGCTTGATAGCCTGGCAAAGTGGACGGCGTACGGATGAAGTGTTAATGATCCTGTTGGGTCTGTTGGCGCACCTGACCATTGGTATTTGCCATACAAACAAGTGGGCGCAGCTATTGCCCGCCCATTATCAACACGTGGTGGGTAAAAGTAAGACCTGGAAAAATGAGCGAAAGAATCTCAACTTTCGCACCCACTTGAAACGATTGAGCCGAAAGACCATTTGTTTTTCAAAAAGTGAGGAAGTACACGATAAGGTGCTCTCCCTCTACATAGAAAGATATTACTTCCCTTATGGACAGTTTGGGAAGGCAAAACAGAAGCCATCAAGGGATTGAACTCACCACCGTTCTTGATTACCATTACCTTTGTCCCGTCTATTTTCAATAATTCATTTTCGAGATAATCTCTTAATTCGCCTATTTTCAAAACATTTGTTTGCATTTCCATTTGGACGATTTCGGCAGCTTTGCCCAAATCTACAATAGAAGGGACATTTAAAGTGCCACTCCGAAAATTTCGCTCGTGCCCGCTCCCTGAAGTTGTGCTTCTAGTTTTATCAGATTGCGGATATATAAGCCTCCAATCCCTTTTGGGCCATTAAATTTGTGAGCCAAAAAAAGCCTGGTGCTTAATCTGTTCCATCTTTAGGCGGGTCTGTTGGCTCTTTTACCCCTTCTATGTTAAGCAGATATTCAATGAGGTTGATTTCGGTGGGGAGGGCCAGTTTTTTCCTCAGTCGGTAGCGGCTGATTTCTACGCCGCGAAGGGAGATTCCGAGCAGGGGGGCAATTTCTTTACTGCTGAGGTTCATCCGCAGGTAAGCGCAAAGGCGGAGGTCGTGGGGATTGAGGGTTGGGAATTGTTTTTTCAAAATTGTCAGAAAATCTCCGTGCACACTGTTAAAATGCCGGGAAAAATTATTCCATTCCTCGTCCAGCTTTTGTTCTTCTGACAATACCTTTAATAGTTTTTTCAATTCGCTGCTATCTTCCCCTATCTGGGTGTTTTTTTGGAGTTCTTGGAGTTCTTTTTTTATTTTTAGAATAAATTCTTTTTTCTGTACCAGGTTCATGGTGGCATTGGCCAATTCTGCATTTTTATGCTTTATTTCGGTATCTAATTTTTCATTTCTCAGGTGAGTGATTTCTCTTTCTGATTCGGCCAGGGCAAGTTGGTGCTGGTAGGCGAGTTGTTTTTGTTCTTCTTCAAATTTCTGCAAGTCGGCAAGTCGTTTGGTTTCCTGTTTCTTTCTTTGCCGCAAGGCTTGGTATTTCAAAAGGGCAAAAAGAAATCCGCTTAGCATTAAAAAATACAGCACATAGGCCCACCAGGCCTGATACCAGGGGGGCAAAACAATAAAGCTAAACTGATAAACTGAAGATTCATGGGAAGGGCTTTTTCTGGCTTTTACATAAAAAGTGTAGGTGCCCGCCGGGAGGTTGGTATATTCTTTTTCAGTATTATTGCTCCAGTGGCTCCAATCTATATCAAAGCTCTGGAGATAATAACTGTACTCGAGCCCGGAGGGCTGCCCATAGACGGAAGCTGTATAAGTAAAAAGCAATGAATTGAGTTTGTAAGGTATCAGGATGTTCTTTTTATCCGGCGGCGGGCTAAACCTGTACCCTCCAAAAAGCACGCTATCCAATGCCCCGGAGGTTTTTACCTCAGTAACATAGGCCGCGAAAGGTTTGAGGTTTTTTAAGTATTTTTCATAGTTAAGATGATAAAATCCTGGCTCACCTCCTATCAAAATATTACGATGGTTATAGGGGAAAATATTCTCAAAGCCGCTCAAAATTTTATTTTTCAGCTCGGGGATATAGTGTATGGTGGGCTTTCCGGCACGAAAATCCACTACTCCAAACATCTTTTCCTGGACAAACCATAAGTTTCCCTGCTCATCCTCCTTTAAGTAGCGAATGGGTTGGTCTTTAAAAATGGCCGCATAAGCTTTTGATTTTATAATGGTATTCGAGGCGGGGGCGTATTCATAGATACCCTGAGGCGTAGCAAATACAATTTTCCCTTTTATTTTAAAGACGTGGTTGTCTAAATCGCTGGGCAGACCATCTTTTTTGCTAAATAACCGGATGGATTTATCCGGGAGCGTAATTCTATAAACCCCTCGATAAGGGTGAGAGACCCAAATGCAATTTCCTTCGGTTTCTACATAGCGACTGGATTCTTTAAATTTTTCTAAAGAACCCATATCCGCAACTTTTTCATTGCCCATATCAAAAAAATGAAGCCCCAGGTAATTGCCCGCAATGACCCGAAGAGGCGATATTTGCGGCATAGGCCGGCAGGCCCAGTAGCCCGTGTATTGAGCAACTGGCCGGGCTTGTTTCTTATCGATGACAAATAAGCCATCGTCCCTGCCGGCCAGGAGTTGCTTATCAATGACCGACAGGTTCCAGGTGAGCCCGTCAATGATAGTTTTGGGGGCCTGGGCAATGGCGCTCAGGTCTGTTGCCGATTGGGCAGAAAGCCAGAGCAGGCCCGTAGAAAGGGCAAAATATAGTTCCTGATTCAGCACTTTTGCATCATATCCGGCTCCGTTGTTGAAGACCATAGGGTTGATATGTTTGAGGGCATCGTTGTACGTGAAAAAAGCCAGGCCATTGTCTAAGCCAGCCCAGACCCCGTTATGGGTATCGGCAAAGAGGCAACGGACGGTGTTGTTGGGCATTCCATTTTTTGTGGATATATTTTCAATCATAGATCCCTGGCCGGAGATGCGATAAATGCCATTGAAATAGGTGCCTGCCAGGAAACTGCCGTCGTTCAGCACAAACAAAGCCGTGAAATGCTGAAGGGCATTTACTTCTGCGGCTGGCAGGGGATAAGGTTGTAAATCCTTTCCTTTGAGGAGGTAAAGGCCATGGCTCACGGTGCTGAGCAGGCTGATTCCCTTTTGATACTCAATCAGGTCTGTGATAAAAAAGTCCGGCGGCAGTGTTTCCTTTGGCACAAAGGTCTGCCATTGCCCATTTTGGTAAATGCGTAATCCTCGCGCTTTGTCATGGGCCAGTATTTGCCCCTGGTGCTTGTGCAAGGAAAGCCAGGTAGAGCCCGCCGGATAAACCGTGAATTTTTCGCCCCTAAGTTTGAAAATCTTCGCATTTGAACGAAAAAAAACTTCCTGGTCGGTGGCCACCAACTGCCAGACATCCGTAAATCTTTGGTCTTGGGCAGGCAAGAGATGTTTTAAGGAAGTAAACCCTAGCCGGCCCACCTTGTCGGGGGCAAAATAGCCCAGTTCGTCTTGGGCTCCGGCATACAGTCTTCCTCCGGGGCCAAAGGCAATAGACCTTAGTATGGTTTTATTAGGCACTGGATAGAGCTGCCACGCGGTTCCATTATACACCAGAAGCCCTTCATTATTGGCAACATACAAGCGATTATTCTTATCCTGGGCAATGGCCCAGTTCTGTATCCCCCCTTCATACTTATCTCTTGTAAAGCTTATGACCTCCGTTTGGCTTATCAAACCCTGCGAAAATCCGGCTTGCCCCATTACCATTGTTACTATTTGAAGTAAGGCAAATCTACTCGAGAAAGCAGGCCGGCGGCATAAATTAGTTCTATGATGTAGTACTGATGTATTCATGTAAGCGCAAATTTGCAGTTATTTCTCCGCTTGTAGTAGTATTGATGTAGTGCTTTTTTTGGAATTGCCGAATTAGCCAAGCACCTTTGCCTTATAAACTTTCCAACAAAGATTATAATTTTTTTATATATCTGTGAAAAAAAATCTTTGTTTTGTTTTTTGACATTGGTGAGCGAGTGCTTTGTGTCTCTAAAAATGGGTGTTACTCAGCCCCAGCGCCAATCAAACTTTGGTTTTTAGTAATTGTTTCAAAATAAAAATTCCCATTGTGAGAAAATTAATTACCCTTTGTTTTGTGCTTTTCCTGGGCTTTATGTGTGTCCACGCACAGCCGGGAAGTGTTTCTGTTCAAAAGTCAGCTGATGGGTTCCGGCTAGAAGTTGGTGGAAAACCCTTTTTTATCAATGGTATGAACTGGGATTATTTTCCGATTGGCACCAACTTTTCTTACAGCCTTTGGAACCAGCCAGATGATGTCATCCGGGCCGCCCTTGATTATGAAATGCCTCTTTTGAGGAATATGGGCGTAAATACCATTCGCCAGTACACAGGCGTGCCTGCCCGCTGGATTAAGTACATCTACGAAAATTACGGTATTTATACCATGCTCAACCATTCCTTTGGTCGCTATGGGCTGACCTTGAATGGGGCTTGGGCACCCAATACCGATTATGCAAACCCCCTGGTGAAAGCACTTTTGCTGAAAGAAACCACGGCCATGGTACAGGAATACCAAAATACGCCCGGCTTGCTGATGTATTTGTTGGGAAATGAGAACAACTACGGTCTCTTCTGGCGGGGTGCCGAAACCGAAAATATCCCGGTGCAAGACCGGCAATCTACCCGGGATGCGGTCAATCTTTACAAAATGTTCAATGAGGCCACCAAGGCCATGAAGGCCATCAGCCCGCAACATCCCGTTGCAATATGTAATGGCGACCTCCTCTTTCTGGAAATCATCGCCCAGGAATGCCAGGACATAGACATCCTGGGCATCAATGTGTATCGGGGGCTTAGCTTTACCGATTTGTACGACCGGGCCAAAAATGAATTTGGCAAACCCGTGATGCTTACCGAGTTTGGCGCAGATGCCTACAACACCCAGGCCAACAAGGAAGACCAGGAATACCAGGCCAAAGTGCTGGCCAGCAACTGGAAAGAAATTTATGCCCATGCCGCCGGAATGGGAAAAAATGGCAATTCTCTGGGAGGCTTTACTTTCCAATTTAGCGATGGCTGGTGGAAAACGGGCCAAACCATAGGCCTGGACGAACACGACCCCACCGCCTCCTGGTCTAACGGCGGCTATACCAATGACTACCGAGCAGGCGAGAACAACATGAACGAGGAGTGGTTTGGGATTTGTGCCAAAGGAGCCACCAATACCCGGGGCACTTATGAACTGTATCCCCGGGCCGCCTATTATGTCTTGAAAGACCTCCACACTTTTAATCCTTATAACAACCCGGGCGCGCTCTCTTTGCTGGATAATGTTTCCCTCTCGGATGCACTCCTGAAGGCCCGCGGAGACAAAGCCGCCCTCGAAACCGAAGACAAAGGCAAACTGTATCTCAGTGATTTGCAGGCAAATTTCTCCACTTTCTACACTGGGGGCAGCCTTATCTCTACGCCTGAAGTAGCTGACCCCAATAGCCCGGTTTTTCCTAACCAACAGGGTTTTGACCACATGCAATCGTTTAATATCGGACTCACGGCAAGGCCCGCCCCCAACATGATGGCCAATGTGCAGTTTAATTTGCTGGGCAATGTAGCCCTCAATCCTATTGATGAAGTGTTTTACGAAAACCGGGGCCGGCCACTGACCGTGATGACCCCCAATGGGACCGAGCAAATCAACTCCAACAACCGCATTCAGCTCTACCGGGCCAGCTATACCTGGGATGCCAAAGATTTTAAAATCACAGGTTTTTATCGTACAGGCCATTACCACTGGGGTTATGAAGGCGATTTCTTTGGCCTCTATCCCGAAGCCAACTACGGCCAAAACATTGATATTTATAATGGAGAAGCCCCTTTTGGATTTGAGGTAGAAGGGAAAAGAATCATCAAAGGATTGAAAGTAGCCTTCGGCCCCGAACTCTGGTGGGGAGCTAACCCGGCCATCCTGGTCAAATACAGCCGCAAAATCGCCAATTTTGAAGTTACCGGAATATTTCACGAAGACATCACCCAGCGTAATAATCTTCAAAGCTCCTTTGCCGTGCCAGTGCCCAAAACCAGAAGAGCCTCTTTGAGCATTGCCCGAAAATTTGAAAAATTCGGCATCCAACTAGGGGGCCTTTGGGGTGGACAGCCCCTTAATGGCCGCAACTTCCAACTGATGCGGGAAGGGGAGACTTTTCAAGACCAAATCAAAAGCACCGATAACTTTGGTGGTAAAATAAAACTGACTTATGCCAGTGGCATTTTGCAATGGTATGGCCTGGCTTCTTATATGGGCCTGGTGGCCAATGGTGGCTTTGATCAAACCCAGACCTTTACCGGCTGGCGACTCAAAGACGTGGGCAGTGGCAATATGTACAATGTCTTGAGTGGTTTTGCCCTCACCGTAGGCAAGCTGCAAATTGCGCCCAACTTTTTGTATCAAAAACCCATTGAAGGGCCCGTTACCGACTTAAACGCCCCGTCTCGCGCCAGAAACATCTTGGACGACCCTTTCTCTGTAAGAAGCAACCGCGAAACAGTGGCCGGAGAATTAATGCTGACCTACGACCCACCCCGCCACCTGGATGTATCAATGGGATAATGACCGGGCCGAAGACGCAAAATTTGCCATCAGTGCCAATTTTGTATTTCGCCACCTGCCCACTTTGCAAGATGCCGGCATTGGTATTGATGCGGAAAGACGACTTTTTGCCTTCCCAGGTTCTGTCCCCGCCCAGGATTTGTGGGAGGTCAATACCCGAATTGTATCTAAGTTGAGACCTGATTTTGGCTTTATTGCCAACCTTTATGCCGGCAACGGGCAGGCCAATGGCATCAGTGAACGAACCATCAACCGCTACGGCCTTGATATTCGCACCATTTACAAGCAATTCAAGTTTATCGCCATTGCCCGGTTTGATGATTGGGGCCCTTTTGACTACCACCGCGACTTTAACCTTACCTTTCCGGTGCAACTCACGGCCGATATTTCTTACGAAATCAGCAAGCCCGACTGGTTCATGTTACCCGGCACGAAAATAGGGATTATGGCTACTTACCGAACCCTCAATGAATTCTCGAATCGATATTCTCCCATTGAATCCATCAATGCGGCGGGCGAATTTGTGCCCGACCCTACCGCCATAGGCTTCCCGAATGGAAACGAATGGGAAATTCGGACTTATGTACAAATCAATATTGGCAAGTAAATATCTCAAAACGCAAAAATCCTTTATCATGAAAAATAATTTATCGTCTTTCTTTGCAAAGTTCCTGCTCTTCGGCTTGCTGCTTACCGCGAGTTGCGAAATCAGAGACATAGAAGATCTGCAAGCCCCTTCTTTTCCCAATACGGCCGAAGTGTTTATCGACGACTTCACCGGAGACCTGGACTATGCCGCCTTTGGAAGCTCTGATGTTAGCGCTTTCCAGGTAGATAGGGAAGTAACCTTTGACGGTTCCCGACAGTCTATGCGCTTTGCGGTGCCCGATGCCGATAGCCCACAGGGCGCTTTTTGCCGGGGGTATGTTTTTTAGCCGAAGCGGAAGGGACCTGTCGGGTTATAATTCCCTGAGCTTTTATATCCGGGCATCTCAACCGGCTACCATTGGAGAAGTTGGCTTCGGCGTTAGTCCAGAGGGAAACAAATTCCAGGTTACTTTGCCTAATCTCGCTGTAAATACCAACTGGCAAAAAATAATCCTCCCTATTCCGGATGCTTCCAGACTGTTGGGCGAAAAAGGCTTGTTGTATTATGCGGCTGGGCCCGAAAATGGGCGTGGTTTTACCTTCTGGATAGATGAAGTGCGGTTCGAGAAACTCTCGGAACTCGGCAGCCCAATAGGCATTATTGAGGGGGGGCAGGAAGAGGAAGTAGATGCTGAAACAGGAGATAGATTTCTCATTGAAGGATTGCAGGCCAAAGCCATTTTGCCCACAGGCGTAAATCAAACGGTTAATATCACGCCTAACTACCTTACCTTTAGCTCATCCAACCCCACCGTTGCCGGGGTAGATGACAAAGGAGAGGTTTCCATTATTGATGCAGGCACGACCACCATTACCGCTAAGCTGGGCGAAAATGCCGCCGAAGGCTCATTGAAGCTTACTTCGGTAGGTGCTCCGGTAGGCCCTACCGAAGTCGCCCCGACCCCGGTACTGGACCCCGCAGATGTCATTTCCTTGTTTAGCGATGAATATACCAATGTACCCGTAGATACCTGGAACGCTCGCTATCTGTTCTCTACCGTGGATGAATTTTTTATCGAGGTGGAGGGTGATAATGTCATCCGCTACCGCGACCTCAATTTTGTGGGCATTGAATTTAGAACGCCGACCGTGAACGCCTCAAGTATGACTACCTTCCATATCGATATCTGGACACCAGACCCCATCACGGCAGGCACTGAATTTAAAGTGCTTTTGACAGATCTTGGTGCGAATGGTCAGTTTGGTGGTGGTGACGATTCTCAACACGAAGTTACCATCACCAGCGCAAACCTCAGCTCGGGCAATTGGGTAGGCATCGACATTCCGCTGTCGGCTTTTACGGGGCTTGCCTCCCGCGCCCATCTGGGGCAAATGGTGCTTTCAGGGTCATTGCCTAACCTCTACATAGACAATGTCTATTTTTATCGCAACCCGGTAACTCCTCCCACGGCGGCTCCCGTGCCGACAGAGCCCGCCCAAGACGTGCTTTCTATTTATAGCGATACCTATACCAATGTAGCGGGTACAGATTTTAACCCTAACTGGGGACAATCTGGCTTTACTACGGCTAGCGAAATCACCATCGCTGGGAATAACACAAGGTCTTACCCCAATTTCAATTACCAGGGCATTCAGTTGGCAGGTGTGCAAGATGTATCTTCTTACGGCTTCCTGCATCTTGATTATTATTCTACCAATGCCACTGCTTTAAATGTGTTTCTCATTAGTCCGCCCAATGAAACGCCTTACGCACTTCCGGTACCTACTTCGGGCTGGAACAGCGTGGACATTCCTTTGTCGGCATTTGCGGGGGTTAATTTAAGTCAGGTGCTTCAGTTTAAGTTTGACGGCGGCAATGGTGCTCAGAATATTTTCTTAGACAACATCTACTTCTGGAGATCTCCTGCACCGCCTACAGTGCCTATTGTAGCCGCCCCCGTGCCTACACGCCCGGCTGAAGATGTACTTTCTGTATTTAGTGATAGCTATACCAATGTAGCCGGTACTGACTTTAATCCCAACTGGGGTCAATCAGGATTTACTACGGCTGGGCAAATTTCTATTGGAGGAAACAATACCTTGGCTTATCCTAACTTTAATTATCAAGGCAATCAGCTAGGAAGTGCACAAGATGTTTCTGAGTACCAGTTTTTACACCTTGATTTTTATTCTGTAGATGCCACTACGCTGAATGTATTTCTAATTAGCCCGCCCAATGAAACGCCTTTCTCGCTCAATGTACCTACTGCTGGTTGGAGTAGCATTGACATTCCCCTATCAGCATTTGCAGGAGTTGATTTAACACAAGTACTTCAATTCAAATATGATGGTGGGGATGGCACGAAGAATATTTACTTAGACAATATCTACTTCTTTAAAGATGAAGGTGGTGGTGGCGGAAGCTGCCCAGCACCTCCGGCAGGAGAGTTTATTGTAGATGGTGGCTTTGAAGCCAATGCGGGATGCTGGGAACTGTTTAACTTCCAAGCAGGAACCTCTGCCACGATTGTTACGAATGTCAATAATGGCGGAACAAACTCAGCCCGCATCAAAACGGCTCAAGGAGGTAATCCGGGCATCAAGCAAACCCGCTTTGGGGTAGGGGTTATTCAACCCAATACTGTCTATGAAGTAAAATTTGATATACGTTCAGATGCGGCTGACCCCGTAGCAAATGGCTCTATATTAAATGCCTTTACATTCTCCGAAGCAGCCGAAGGCTCTGGGCAAGGGGCAATTCAGCATCCTCTTGTTCAGGGAGATGCCAATGTACCCAGTACTTGGACAACAAGAACTTATACCTTCACCACAGCAGCCAATGTAGCAGGAGGGGTATCGCTCTTGATAGAATTAATTGGGGGCGGCCCGACCACAACCGGGACCATCTTTATTGATAATGTGTCTTTGAGAGCCCAATAAAAAAATTTTAAATCGCAGAACATTAAAAATCACGTCATGAAAACACAAATTAAAACCGCCCTTTTCGCTAGCCTCGGGCTGTCTTTGCTCCTGATGGGTTGTGAAATAGACGCTGTGCAAACCTTGCCCGAGAGAAATTGGGAATTGGTATGGAGCGATGAATTTGAAGGCCCCGCCGGAGCGGCCCCCGACCCCACCAACTGGACCTATGACTTAGGCGGTGGCGGCTGGGGAAATGAAGAGTTTCAGGTCTATACCAACAATCCGCAAAATGTGGCCCTGGATGGTAATGGGCAATTGGTCATCACGGCCATAAGAACCGCTGGACCGAATTATACCTCGGGCAGAATCAAATCAAAAGGCTTGTTTGAGCAACAATACGGCCGTTTTGAAGCCCGCATCAAAACCCCCACCGGACCGGGCATCTGGCCCGCATTCTGGATGCTGGGCAGCAATATAGATGCAGTAAACTGGCCTAACTGTGGTGAAATAGACATTATGGAGCAAAGGGGACAGCAATCGGCCATTACCTATGGTAGTGTGCACGGCCCGGGCTACTCGGGGGGCAATGCCCTCACCAAGCCTTATGGCCTCAGAGATGGCCGCTTCGACACCGATTTTTATGTGTATGCCGTAGAGTGGGGTGCCGATTACATTGACTTTTTCGTGGATGGGTTCTTGTACAAAAGAGTTACGCCCGAGGATGCTACGGGCGAATGGGTCTTTAATCAACCCTTTTTCATGCTGCTCAATGTGGCCGTAGGCGGAACCTTCGTAGGCTTTCCTACTTCCGAAACGCCCTTTCCCCAGTCTATGTACATAGACTATGTTCGGGTGTACAAACAGCGATAGTATGCACTAAAAGTGAAAGTGGTTTTTCGGTTTAAGAAAACCATTTTCACTTCTTTGCTAAACCCAACGCAAAAATTTCCTTGTTTTAAAACCAATAGAATGAAAGCGCAAATAGCTCGGCAATTGCTTTCATTCTTTTATGCTTCACATTTTAATCCAAGCAAAAACAATCATGGATAGTTTACAAAGCATTGTCATCCGGGGCGAGGTTTTTTACAAAATCTCAAACGTGCATACAATGCGGCCATTTTTTATGAGCATTGTGAGCAATGCCAATCACTGGCTGTTTGTCTCGAGCAATGGCGGCATCAGTGCGGGCAGAAAAAACGCAGACTTTGCTTTGTTTCCTTATTATACGGATGATAAAATCACGGATACCGCCGAGATTACTGGTAGCAAGACCATTTTGCATGTTTCTCAAAACGGAAAAACCATTCTTTGGGAGCCTTTTTCCATCCGAAGCGAAGACAATTTTAACATTAGTCGGAATCTTTACCAAAACCGATTTGGCAATAAGGTCATTTTTGAAGAAATTAATGAGGACATTGGGCTATGCTTTCAATACGAATGGAACACCAGCAATTTGTATGGCTTTGTGAGGCAGGCAAGAGTAAGTAACCTTTCTGCCCAAACGGTGGCATTGGCATTTATAGACGGTTTGCAAAATGTTATGCCTTTTGGCGTACCCAGTAGTTTACAAACCACCACCAGTAACCTGGTAGATGCCTACAAGCGTACTGAGCTGGTGGCCGAAACGGGCCTGGCTTTGTTTTCTCTCAGTGCCATCATTGTGGACAAGGCCGAACCCAGCGAAGCCCTCAAAGCCAATGTAGCCTGGAGCCTGGGCCTCCAAAACCCCGTTTATTTGCTCTCTTCCTTGCAACTGCCCTTTTTTAGAAAAGGAGAAGCCATAGCCCAGGAGGAGGATATAAAAGGCGAAAAAGGTGCCTATTTTGTATCGGGCAAATGCACCCTGGATGCTGGCAAAGAGAAAAGTTGGCTGATGGTTGCAAACGTCAATCAAAGTCAGGCGGCTGTGATTGCCTTGAACGAGCAAATTAAAAACGACCCCCAATTAGCGGAAAAGATTTTGAAGGATATTGAGGCTGGCACAGAACATCTAACCCAACTATGCGCCAGTGCCGATGCTTTGCAATACACCACCGATGAGCTAAAAGATGCCCGCCACTTCTCCAATGTGCTGTTCAACATTATGCGCGGCGGTATTTTTGACCATAATTACCAAATAGAAAAACCAGATTTTTTTGCTTATTTAAAAAAAGCCAATCGGCACGTTTTTGAAGAAGCACAAGCTTTTCTAAATAAGCTCCCCGAGGCTTTTTCAGTTTTTGAACTAAAAAATATTGCCCGCTCATCCGGCCATCCCGATTTTATACGCCTGGCCACTGAATATCTGCCCTTAAAATTTAGCCGCCGCCACGGCGACCCCAGCCGCCCCTGGAACCAGTTTTCTATCAATACCCACAGTGAGATTGATGGCTCAAAAATCTTGGATTATCAGGGAAACTGGCGCGATATATTTCAAAATTGGGAAGCACTGGTGCATTCCTACCCGGATTTTATCGAGGGAATGGTCTATAAATTTCTCAATGCTTCTACTTTTGATGGCTACAATCCTTATCGGGTTACCAAAGATGGCTTTGATTGGGAAACGATAGAGCCGGATAATCCCTGGTCGTACATAGGCTATTGGGGCGACCACCAAATCATTTATCTCTTAAAGTTTTTGGAGTTTGCCGAGCAAAAAGAAGCGGGGGCGATTGAAAATCTGTTGAGCAAAAATGATTTTGTTTACGCCAATGTGCCTTATCAAATCAAATCGTACCACGAAATTGTCAAAAATCCAAAAGATACGATTGTTTTTGACAATGAAAACGAAAAGCAAATCCACGCCCGCATCCAAGCAATGGGAGCGGATGGGGCCTTGCTCACCAATCAAAAAGAAGAAATCCATCGGGTAAATTTTGCGGAGAAAATACTGGCGACTTTGCTTTGCAAACTCTCTAATTTTATACCCGAAGGGGGCATTTGGATGAATACCCAAAGGCCCGAATGGAATGATGCCAACAATGCCCTGGTAGGCAATGGGGTCTCGATGGTTACCCTCTATTACTTGCGGAGATTTTTAAAGTTTTTCCAATCTGTTTTGCAAAAGGCCCACCCCCAAAATCTGGAGGTTTCCTCCGAATTGCAAGTGTTTTTTGACCAGATATTGGAAACATTCACAAAATACCGCCCGGCACTTTCTGAGCCTATCACAGATGCCATCCGAAAACAAATTACCGACGAACTGGGTAATGCTGCCTCTAAGTTCAGAAGTCATGTTTATCAGCATTCCTTCAGTGGGCATAAGAAAAGCATTCTTGTTCAGGATATGTCCGCCTTGATAGAAGTTTCCCTTGAATTTTTAGAGCATTCTATTCGGGCCAATAAGCGAAAAGACCATCTCTACCACGCCTACAACCTGATGACTTATGCCAACAAGGGCATTTCCATCTCCTATCTGAGCGAAATGCTGGAAGGACAGGTCGCCGTTTTGAGTGCGGGCTATCTCTCGGCCCAGGAGAGCCTGCAATTATTAGACGCATTGCGCCAAAGTGCTTTGTATCGGCCTGACCAAAACAGCTACATTTTATATCCTAATAAAAATCTGCCCGGGTTTTGCAAAAAATAATATCCCCGGCGATTTACTCGAGCGTTCGGCATTACTCAAAGAGCTTCTGGAAGCAGGAGATATGACCATCGCCGAAAAAGACATAAAAGGAAATTTTCATTTCAACGGAAATTTTAAAAATGTCAATGACCTACACCAGGCCCTCACCAGATTGGAAGAAAAATACCCTTCCCTGGTCCATAAGGAGCGAACCCTACTGGCCAATGTTTTTGAAGAAGTATTTAATCACAAAGCCTTTACGGGCCGTTCGGGTACATTTTATGGCTATGAGGGCCTGGGTTCTATTTATTGGCACATGGTCTCCAAACACGTATTAGCCGTGCAAGAAACTTGCCTGCGGGCCTATGCCGACAATGCTGATACAACAACCATTGAAAAATTGGTGGCCCACTATTATCAAATCAATGCGGGCATTGGCGTGCACAAATCGCCCTCGCACTACGGGGCTTTTCCCATCACTCCGTATTCACACACGCCCTTCAACAAAGGCGCGCAACAGCCCGGTATGACTGGGCAGGTGAAAGAAGATATTTTGAGCAGATGGGGCGAACTGGGGGTCTTTGTAAAAGAAGGGGAACTCCATTTTCAACCCCAATTATTGCAAAAAGAAGAGTTTTTATCTAAAGAAAAAACAGCCGTTTTTTTTGATGTAAGCGGCAAAAAGCAGGAAATACGAATACCTGTCCAGGCTTTGTTTTTCACCATCTGCCAGGTGCCGGTGCTCTATGAACTTTCAGAAGAAACAAGCATAGAGGTTTTTGAGGACAAAGCGCCGACAAGAAAATACCCTGCTTTGTTTCTCCCCGAAGAAGAAGCCAAAACTATTTTCCAACGCAAGGGAAAAATCCGTTTGCTAAAGGTAAATTGCTCCTTGCCATAAGGTGCAGAAAATGAGGACGTATGAAAAACTTATCAAAAATATGGCTTCTTTTCTTCTTCACGATTGGTTCGCTGTCTTGTAATCCTATGAAGCAAACAAGAAAAAATATGACCGCCGCCCAAATATTAGGCAAACCTGATTATCAAGCCATTTCTTATGGGGGTTATCGTACCCAAAGCCGAAGAGTACAACCCAGCATTGCCCAATTGAAAGAAGATATGAAAATTCTTGCCGCAATGGGCATCAAAATCATCCGAACTTACAATGTGCATCTTCCCGAAGCCAATAATATTTTGAAAGCCATTGCTGAATTGAACCAGGAAATTCCGGGCTTTGAGATGTACGTGATGTTGGGAGCCTGGATAGATTGCAAAAACGCCTGGACTGGCTTCGAACCCAACCACCACGAAGAAAGTGAAAGAAACCCAACCGAAATAGAACACGCCGTAGAACTGGCCAGAAAATACCCCGAAATTATCAAAATCATTGCTGTTGGCAACGAAGCAATGGTAAAATGGGCCACAGCGTATTATGTGCAGCCTTCTGTTATTCTAAAATGGGTAAATCACCTCCAAGCTTTGAAGAAAAAAGGCGAGCTACCCAAAGATTTATGGATTACCAGTTCGGATAATTTTGCCTCCTGGGGGGGAGGGGCATCTGAATATCACGTTCCTGAACTGAACGAGCTTATCAAAGCCGTGGACTATATCTCAATGCATACCTACCCAATGCATGATACCCATTATCATCCTGTTTTTTGGGGTGTTAATGAAAAAGAAATGCAAAAATCCAGAGAAGAACAAATAGAATGGGCAATGGAGCGAGCCCTGCAATATGCCATTGCTCAATATGAGGCAGTCAAAAAATATATGCAAAGCCTTGGCCTGGAAAAACCCATTCATATTGGCGAAACTGGCTGGGCAAGTTTTTCTAATGAACTCTATGGAAATGAAGGCTCAAAAGCTACCGATGAGTACAAAGCGGGTATTTTCTATCAAAAAATGCGCAAATGGACCACGGAAAATAAAATTGCCTGCTTTTATTTCGAGGCTTTTGATGAAATTTGGAAAGATGCTGCCAATCCCGGTGGCTCGGAAAATCATTTCGGACTTTTTACGATAGATGCCAAAGCAAAATGGGCAATTTGGGATTTGGTGGATAAAGGCATTTTCAAAAACCTAAGCCGGGATGGAAATGCCATCAAAAAACCTACGAGGGAAACTTAGAAAAATTATTGCGCGAAGTGCAAAATCCACCCAAAAAAGCTAATTAAGAAGCCCTCTAAACCCCGAAGAGGGAATAGAATGAACTCAATGACCAATGACTCAATGTAAACCAACAAGAATGAAAAAATATTTTTTACATATTGCCATATTAAGCTACCTGATGATGAATTGTCAGCCAAAAGAGGAATGGAAAGTCGAGATTTATGAAACTTCGGCAAAAGGAAATAAACTCACGCAAATAAAAGAAAGTCCGGCAAAGGAAAACGCTATTAAAATTAGACTAAAAGCGGAAGAGAAATTTCAAAAAATCACGGGGTTTTGGGGGCTCATTTACGGAAAGCTCGGCCTATTTACTCAATAAACTAAGCAAAGCAAATCCGCG
>JAAUUB010000225.1 GCA_012031215.1 Microscillaceae bacterium
GGTAAAAACTTTCTGGATAGTTGAATTTTTCCCAGACCGGGCCATAGGGCACAGTGGCTTCGGCCAGCGCCAGGCTTTGGGGGGCGGGGCGGTAGTCGGGGAAGAGGTCTAACTGGATGCAGGCGGCGCTCATAGAAAGGCAAATTAGGCAAAGGCAAGGAAAAATGCAAGGTTTTGAGAGAGGGTTTTGAAAAAAGTGTTTCTTTTCAGAAGGGTGCTTGGCTTTTACGCTAATTAGAGCTTGTTTAAAAATTTAGGAAATAAGATAAAATTGAGAATCCTTGATCATTTTTATCATCTCTCAAAACTAGAAAGCCAACTCAGAGAACTGGGGAATTCCCAATGGTCAAAAATCGCTAAATTTTTACGCCCCCAGCGAAAGCCTATGAACGATTGGCTTTGTATTGTGAGCGTAATCCTGTGCTGGTTTGCCCCAGGGCAAATGGCGGAATTTGCCCCTGCAATTTCCAAGTTGGCAAAGCGTCTTTGATGATTTCTGGCAATGGGGCCAGCCCCAAGTTTTAGAAGAAATCCAGACCGCTTTGATGATGGAAGCGCGTGAACAGGCGAACAAAGCGGCCTGCCCTGGTTTGCTAGGCATTGATAGCCAAAGTGTTAAAAATCAGCTTTTTACAATCCAGGAAAAAGGGGGGAGTCGGATAGTGAGTTTGGGAAGGTAGCCGTAGCACGACTGGTGGGTAAAATGTCGCGCTTAGGAAAGATGCTAGCAGGCGGGAGCTACAAACGAAGCTTCATAGAGGAGGTCAAAAGGCGGTGGCAGATAGCGGTAGAAATTGCACAAAAGCCAGCAGGAAAGAGCCGTTTTATTAAGGGGCCGAGTCTTGGTTGATGGAGAAGCTACAGAATTTTTAATTTTTTTCGTAGTTTGATCGAAGAGTATGAAAAAAACCAGAAGTTCGGGAGCAACGATAGGCTATGCCTTTATTTTTACCCCATAGAACAGGATTTGCCCCTGAAAAATCTTTAAATAAGGGCTAAATTGATAGGAAAGCCCAGCCAAACATAGGGTGTTATTCTCAAAACAGTCCTGTTTGGTCTTTTAGGTATAACTAGAATCCTATTTGGTTATCGTTTTTTTACCCCACTATAGTTATTTATTTTGTCTTTTATTATGTCAATCGATGCCTTGAGTTCATTTTTTATCTGGAAAGAAGTAAATCTGAATACTGACCATCCCAGTGATTCTAACTGGTTATCTCGATTTTTATCTCTTTTTACATCTTTTATATCAGAATGATACTCATCTCCATCACATTCTACAGCAATTTTTCCGTTTTGACACAGGATAGCAAAATCCAAAAACCAGTGTTGCTGATTTTTAGTAGTGTGATATTGCCTTTCGGCGGGAATATTGTTTTGGAGAAGGGCTTCCCAAAACTCATCTTCAATAATGCTATCGTTGAATAGATAATTTATTTCTTTTGCCTTGAAAAACTTTTTCTCAGTAGTTGGAATAAAAGTAATTCGCCGGTGAGTTTTGCTCAGTACAGGCTCCTCGAGTGCCTGTAAAAAACCAAGCTCCAATTTATAATACTCGAGCTCGGTTTTTTCATGTATCGGCTCCTCTGGAAATAAATCTTTTCTTTTCACAATCCTCACTTTTTGAACTTCAGCAAACCCGCGAATAGAATATTTTTCCAGTTCAAAGCTTTTGGTGTGATAGAAAGCAAGGTATTTTAAATGAACATTATTTCGCAAGTTTTTTGGAGCAGATTTCACAGGTATTCTGTACCAATGCTGGTTTTGGGCAATCAGAAAGTCCTGTTTATTATTCATAATGGCTACCTGCACGGTGCTCGCTAGCCTTGCCTCATTTGGCAAAGGCAGAAGGACCGCGGGTGCATTTTAAAGTGGATGGCAAAGCAAGTGACGGAATCGGTCAATTTCTCAAAAAGCGATATAATCCTCTGGATTTTGGGGGTAGCCGCGCAGCCAGAGTTCCAGGTGCAGGTGAGGCCCACTGGTAAACTTGCCCGTATTGCCAATGATGGCAATGGCTTCCCCGCTTTTCACAAAATCCCCGCTTTTTTTCAGAAGGCGCGAGCAGTGCTTATAGACCGATACCATCCCGCCGGGGTGTTGCAGGGTGAGGACATAGCCCGTGTCCTCGGTCCAGGTGGACATTAGTACGGTTCCTTCGGCAATGGCTTGGATAGGGGCATCTTTTTCGGCCACAATATCTACCCCATAGTGCTCGGTGCGGGCATCAAATTTTTCGGAAACCAGGCCTCGCAAAGGGCTGCGCAAGAGCCAGGGCAGTTGGTCGGTACGGCCCATTTCGGAGGCGCTCCCGCCTCCCTGAAACTGTTCCATTTCTTCCCGGAGGCGTTGGTCAGCTTTGGCCAGAAAATCAATACTCTTTTCAGGATTGCCTGTATCCGGGCGGGCCGCGGCTTTGGGTCTGGCCTGGGGCGGCCCCCCCTTCGGGCGCATTTGCCTCATCGGCTTGAGTAGCTTTCATATACACCACATCCCCCCCCCAGCAACTTTTGGATATTGCCAATGTATTGATTTTGCACTTCCAGGCGCCCCACTAGGGAGTCAATCATAAAATTAAGTCTTTTTAATCTAGGACCCAACTTGGCATCGGCCACCACCAGGCCCTGAGGCTTGTATAACGAACGGGCCAGCCAAAAACCACCTGCAAAGACCAGCACCGAGGCCAAAAAACCAAAAAAAACCAGTCGAGAGGGGGTGTACGCAAAAAGCGGACGGTCCTCGAGGCGGTCGTGGTGGCGGGCAATGAGCGAAAATTTTTCGGTCCACCACGCCCCGGTCAGGTATTTTGCCAATCGTTTGCTTTCAAGGTCTTGCTTGTTTAAGGCCGAAAAATGCCCCGCTTGCTTAAAAGTAAGGGGAAATTCCGAGTAAAATAAAAAATTCTGGCAAATATACTATATTTTTGTGGACTATGGATAGGTATCGTTTAATGGCTTTTTGGGGTGGATGAGTGTCCTGCTGCTCTGGCTAGGTGGCTGCGCACAAAACAGCACCTCTTTTACATCCCGCACCTGGCACGATGTGAATGCCAAATACAATTCCTATTTTTTGGGACGGGAAGCCGTGGAAGCCGTTGCAAGAGATGTGTTTGAAAACCGGGTAGAGAATTACAACCGGGTGCTGGATGTGGAGCCTTATGTGGATACTACCTATCTCAAAAAGCACGACACCAAGATGCAGGATGGCATCAAAAAGTTGGCCAACGTACCCAACCGCCACCAAAACAGCCAGTGGCTTTATCCCAGCTACCTGATGATTGGCCGGGCCCGCTTTTATCTGCGCGACTATGACAATGCCATAAGCACCTTCAAATACGTCAATACAAAAGCCGAAGACAAGGCAGTGCGCAATCGGGCCCTGATTGAACTGATGCGCACCTATATCCAGAAAAATGATTTTAAATCAGCCAAAGCAGCCCTCGAGGCCCTCCACAAGCGAAGGCTGGGTAAAAGCGAAAAAAGTGAGTTTTATCTCGTCCGGGGGCACTATTTCCGGCAGCAAAACGACCTCATTGAAACCGCCAAAAGCCTGGGCTCGGCGGTGAAGCTTATGACGCATGGCGAAGCCAAAGCCCGGGTGCATTTTATTCTGGGGCAAATTTATCAGTCGCTAGGCCGCAATGCCCTGGCCTACCGCAATTACCAAAGGTATTTAAAAACAACCCGCGCTACGAACTGGCTTTTTATGCCCGTTTGTATATGGCGCAAGTGTCAGAACTGAATGCGCCTGGGGATGTCAACAAGACTATGCGCTATTATCGCCGACTGCTCAATGACGAAAAAAATATTGAATTTCAGGACAAGATTTACTACGAAATGGGGGTGTATGCCCTCCGTCGCCAGCAGATGCCGGAGGCAATCGGGTATTTTCGCCAGTCGCTGGCAGTAAGTCAAAACAATCTCCAGAAAGCGTACACGTATTTAAAATTGGGCGAAATTCACTATCAGCCCCTCAAGAAATATGAACAGGCCAAGGTCTATTACGACAGTGTGATGGCGGCCCTCCCCGAAAATGCCGAAAACTACAAGGCCATCTCCCGTCGCCACAAAGCCCTCGAGGAGTTTGTGATTCAATTAAACATCTACCGCACCGAAGACAGTCTGCAACGCCTCTATCAAATGGCCGAACCTGCCCGCGAAGCCTACATCACTCAAAGCCTGACCTGGGAAGAAACCCGCCGCCAGGATGAACTGGACAGCCTGGCCGAGCAAAAGCGGCGCTTGGAAGCCTTAAAGAAACAGTCGGCCGGAACGCTGGCTTCCCTCGACAATTCTCAATGGTATTTCTACAACCCCACCAGTGTCCGCCTGGGGCAGGAATCTTTCCAGGAGCGCTGGGGGCGTAGGCCCCTGGTGGACAATTGGCGGCGGACGGAAGCCATTCGCGGCATTGTGATAAGAGACACGGTGAAAGCGGTTTATCAGGATTTTGACCCGGCAGTTTTCCGACAACAGGAAATCCAAAAAAGAGTAGAAAGGCGCAAAGCAGGCATCTATGAAGCCCTCCCTAAAAATGAAGGCGACATCCGGGTTTCCAACCAAAAAATAGAAGATGCTGCTTATGAACTGGGGCGTATTTATCGCTTCAAACTCGAGGAGCCCGATAATGCCATCGTGTATTTTGAAATCCTGCTCAATCGTTTTCCCCAAACTGCTTACAAGCCCGAAGTATTGTACTTCCTCCACGTGCTCTATGGCGAGCGGCCCGACCCGGGCCAGGCCGAGCATTACAAGAACCTGCTGGTGCGCCAATTTCCCAATTCTATTTATGCCAAACGCCTCCTAAATCCCAACTGGGAGAAAGAAGCCCTCGCCAACGAAGCCGAAGTGAAAGCGGCCTACAAAAGAGCCTATACCCTCTATGAAAACCGGCAATATCCCGAAGCCCTCGCTACCGTGCAAAAGCTGCAACAAGACTATCCCGGCAACTTAATTGAAGACAAAGTGGCCTTTCTCAATATTCTTATCGATATAAAAATGCTGATTGACCGTAAAGTGGTGCTTGACCTCCTGCAAAACTTCCTGAACAAGTATCCGGGCAGTCAGCTAAGCCCCCGGGCCGAATCGCTCCTGGCCAAATTGAAATAATTGGCGCATTAACTCGATAAAGCGCAGGCAAGATTTGCCTAATCCCCCTTTCCTTGTTTATTTTTGTGTGCTTGAATACCTCCTTGCTGTTAAAAAAGAGATATGGTAAAAATTAAATTCATCCGCGGACGCTTCTACCGGGTGGTGTTGGCCATCTGGATTTTGTTTGGCCTGGCCCTTTTGTCCAGTTTCACCTATATCAAAGCTCTGGAAAATGACTTTTTAGGGCTTTTTGGGGAGATTCCTAGTTTCGAGATTTTGGAAAACCCCCGCAACGAACTGGCTTCTGAGATTTATACCGCCGACAATATCCTGATGGGGAAATATTATCGCGAAAACCGTACCCCCGTTACTTACGAAGAGCTTTCCCCTTATCTGGTCAATGCCCTGGTGGCCACCGAAGATATTCGCTTTGAGGAACACTCGGGCATTGATGTACGGGCAATTTTTAGAGCCGTTTTTACCCTGGGCCAACGCGGAGGAGGGAGTACCATCACCCAGCAATTGGCCAAAAACCTCTATCGCACCCGAGGCGAAAACAGCGAAGGCTACCTGCATAAATTTCCCCTGATGCGGATGGTGGTCATCAAAACTAAGGAATGGGTAACGGCGGTCAAGATTGAGCAGCGCTACACCAAGCAGGAAATTATTGAGATGTATTTCAATACCGTTGCCTTTGGCCACAATGCCTATGGGATTCATACCGCCGCCAAAGCTTTCTTTGATAAACATCCCAGCCAGCTCAATGTGCAGGAATCAGCCACCCTGGTAGGGATGCTCAAAGCCCCCAGCCGATTCAGCCCCATCTCCAACCCCGAAGACAGCAAAACCCGCCGCAATACAGTGCTGGAGCAAATGGAAAAATATGCTTACCTCACTACTGCACAGTGTAATTACTTCAAGAAAGAACCTATCGAGCTTCGCTATGGCGTGGTGCAGCACATTGGCGGGATTGCCCCCTATTTTCGGATAGAGGCACAAAAGTTTCTGGAAGAATGGGCCGCTAATAACGGACACGACCTCTATAAAGATGGCCTGCGAATTTATACCACTATTGATTCCCGCATGCAGCAATATGCCGAAGAGGCCGTTCACGAGCATTTGCTCAAGTTTCAGGATATTTTTTATGCCCACTGGAAAATGCTTAACCGCAACCCCTGGGTAGATGTCTGGAACCGAGAAATTCCTGGCTATATCGAGAATGAAGCTAAAAAATCGGCCCGCTACAAATTCTTAAAGCAGAAATACAATGGCGATACCCGCCAGATTATGCGCGAAATGAACAAACCAGCCCGTATGCGAATCTATTACATGCGCAATGGCAAAGTGGGGGAAAAAGACACAACTATGACTCCCTTGGATTCTATCCGATATTATAAGTATTTCTTGCAGGCAGGCTTTATGGTGATGGAACCCAAGACTGGCCATATCAAAGCCTGGGTAGGCGGCAATAATTTTAAGCATTTTCAATACGACCACGTCTATCAATCGCGTCGCCAGCCGGGTTCTTCATTTAAGCCCATTGTGTATGCCGCCGCCCTTGACAACAATTACACGCCCTGTTACAAATTACAAGACACCCGTATTTGCTTTCCCGGCCCCTGGTGTCCGCGCAACGCCAATCTGGCCTACAGTGGTGCCTGGATGACCCTCAAGCAAGGGCTATCTACTTCTACCAATACCATCGCGGCCGGGCTAATGAAGCGTCTCGGGCCAAAGCTAGTCATCGAATATGCCCGCGAATTGGGCATCACCTCCCCCATTGATACTACGGCCACCATTTGCCTGGGCACAAGTGATGTTTCTATTTTTGAATTGCTGGGAGCGTATTGTACTTTCGCCAACCGGGGCAATCATACTCAGCCCCAGTTTATCTATCGTATCGAGGACCGGCACGGCAACCTCATCCAGGAGTTTGCCCCAGAAGTGCGCAATGTGTTGAGCGAAGAAATTGCCTACCAGATGGTTGATATGATGATGGGAACCGTCAGAAGCGGAGGAACCGCAGTGGCTATCCACGGCTATGGCAGCGGCGAAAATAATGTAGGCTGGCACAATGAAATCGCGGCCAAAACCGGAACCACCCAAAATAACTCCGATGCCTGGTTTACTGGGCATGACCCCCAACCTGGCGGCGGGTGTCTTGGGTAGGTGGTGATGACCCGGGCCACCCGTTT
>JAAUUB010000023.1 GCA_012031215.1 Microscillaceae bacterium
TTCGGCCCAGGCACAATTGCCTGGCAAAGTTGCCCCAATTTTGTTACAAAAAACATTGGGCAGGAAACCTGGCTACGTTTGCACATCAAAGAAAAGGCCGCCTTTGAGCATTGGCGAATTTCCTATTTCCCTTCCTTGTCCTTGTCTCCTGTGCCCGACTATCCTTTTTTGTGGCTGGTAAAAATTTCCCAAAACCAACAACTGCAAAAACTGGCCCTTTGCGATTTCGTCGATTTTATAGACTTGGGTCCACGCCCGGCGTATGAAGAAGGAGAAAATGACCAAACGGGCTTTCGACTCAACCGGGTCAGTGCCTTGCAAGCCGCCTTTCCCCACCTGGAAGGCCAAAACCTGAAAGCCTCGGTCAAAGAGCAGGCCTTTGATAAAAATGACCTTGATTTTCGAGGCCGGGTAGGCGACCTGGACAATTTTCCGGATAATTTCACTAACCACGCAAGCGACATGGCTGGCCTGATTGGGGGCGGGGGCAATTCTTCTCCACTGGGCCGGGGGCTGGCCCGGCAGGTAGTGCTTTACACAGCCAGCTTTTCCAATCTGATGCCAGACCCCGTGGCTTCGCTCAGCGGAAGAGGCATTTTCGTACAAAACCACTCCTATGGGGTAGGCATCGAGAATTACTACGGCCTTGAAACGGAGGCCTACGACCGGCAGGTATGGGAAAATCCTAGCTTGCTTCACATCTTTTCTGCCGGAAATGCCGGAAATCAAAGTAGCCCCTCGGGCGCTTATACCGGGATTTTGGGCTTTGCCAACCTGACAGCCCAGTTTAAAATGTCAAAAAACACCCTGAGTGTGGGCGAAATCCTGGCCGACGGGCAATTGGCAGGCCTGAGCAGCCGGGGACCAGCCTACGATGGAAGGGTGAAGCCTGAACTGGTGGCCTATGGGGGGGAGGGTACTTCGGCTTCGGCAGCCCTCGTTTCGGGCATCAGTTTGCTTTTACAGCAAGCGTATGCAGAAAAATTTGGCCTGATGCCCCGGGTGGACCTGGTCAAAGCGCCCTAATCAACACGGCCTACGACCGGGGCCGCCCGGAAGTGGATTTTGAATACGGTTATGGCATAGTCGATGCGCTGGGAGCGACCAAAACCATTGTGGAAGAGCGATTTTGGGAAAGTCAATTGCAGGAAGGCGAAGAAAAAACCTTTCTCCTGGATGTACCCGCCAGCACTTCACGCCTGTCTATCACGCTCGTTTGGACTGACCTGGCCGCTGTGGTGAATGCCCCCACTGCATTGGTCAACGATTTGGACCTGCTGCTGCTACATCCTGCTTCGGGGCAGGAATGGCTTCCTTGGTCTTTGAATATTTTTCCTCATTCTGATTCTTTGCAACAGCCCGCCACCCGGAAAGTGGACCGCCTGAATACCATAGAGCAAATCACGGTCAATGCTCCATCGCCTGGGTTCTACCAAATAAAGGTGCGGGGCTTTGCTCTCCAAACCGCAGCCCAGTCTTTTAGCCTGGTATATGATTTTGGGCCGACCCCACAATGGCTCTACCCCCAGCCCAAGGATTATTTGCGCGGGGGGGCGGCCTTACACCCTTACCTGGCAATGGGCTGGCACCTCCTCCCCCGGAGAACTGGCCTACAAATGGCCTGGAACCTATGACTGGCAATTTATCGCATCCTTGCCCGACCTTGGCATCGGGCAATTTGAATGGAACCTGCCGGATAGCCTGGCCTTGATACAGTTTCGGGTCAGCAATCCAGAGATGGCCCTTTTCTCGGATACTTTGCTTGTCCAGCAACCTATTTTTCCGGTATTGGGGTTTGATTGTGCCAATGAAGGGCTCCTCACCTGGCCAGCACTGGAAGGCATTGCGCAATACCAACTGTATCAGATGGGAGAAAGATACCTCGAGCCCCTGGCCGAAACCAGCGATACCCTGTATTTGATAAATAAAAATGAAGTACCGGGTGTTTTTTTTGCCGTAGCACCTGTATTCGCCGGGCTTCGCCCGCCGGGGCTTACCCTCAATACCGATTTTCAAGGCCTGGAATGTTATTTTCGGTCGGTTCAAGTAGAGGAATTTCTTGCAGATACTTTGCGTATTAAGGCATTCTTAGGCACTACCTTTCGGCTTGCCAAAGCTGAATTGCAAAGAAAGGAGGGCGAAGACTTTGTAACCTTGTCCAGGCAAGAGACCTTTGCCGGAGATGTACTCCGATTTGAAGATACCCAGCCCCGTCCCTTTCGCAATGTGTATCGGGTGCGCTTATTGGATGATCTGGGGCAGGAATTTTTGAGCAATGAAGTATCGGGCTTTTATCTGCCTGGCAACCAGTTTTTTGCCTATCCCAATCCGATCGATCAAGGAGAACTGCTTACACTTTTAGACCAGGAAAAACACATCCGGCATATTAACGTCTTCAATGGCCGAGGTCAAAAGGTCTTTGGCTATGCTTTTCCTTTTGCTTCCACTTTTCGCGAACTTCCTACGGATGCCTTAAGCCCCGGATTGTATCTCTTACAAATAGAAACGGCCATGGGCCAGGTCCGGCAAATGAAACTACTTGTTCAATAAAAAAGCCCGCTCTTGACGGAGCGGACTTTTCCAAAAACAGTTAGAAATAAATTAGAAATTATTGACGTACATCCAGGCGAGGGCAGTCTTATCGTCATTGTTAAAAGGACGATTGCTACCGTCAGTACAGGCCAACATCCAGGACTGGGCCGAAAGACTGGCTCCGGTGGGCGTGCCCGGAATGTTGATAGCACCCACTGTTCCGGCTCCTTCGTTGCTGGTGCCCCCCCCACAACTGATAGAGCGGTCAAAATAGTCGGTGTGGCGGAAACCAATGCAGTGTCCCATTTCGTGGGCCATAATAGTAGCGATGCCATTCACACTTAAGCCGAAGGTGCTTTCCAGAATACCACTCATTCTGATTTGGTTGAAGGGATTGCCATTAGAAGGAAAACCAGCTGAGCCCAAGACTCCGCGGTTTTCGTCCCGGCGGGAGAGGCGGCTGAAGCGGATATTTGCCCCTGTGCTGAAAGTAACCCTCTCGAAGCTCAGGTCAAGGTTTTCGGCATTGAAGCGGGCGATGGCTTCATCGAGGGCCGAGCCATAAGTAGTGCTAAAACCGCCACTACCTCCAATCTGAATGTACACCGTAATGGTACGATTGCCGTTGGTGTTCACTACATTGGTAGTGCGATACTGTTCTTCGTCGCCATCGCGGAGCCAAAAACTGTGGGTAGGCACTTCGCCCAAACGCTCAGTGGGGATAAAAATGTCATTTTCCACAATGTAGCCCCCTTCGGTTTTTAGCACCCGGTCGGTAGAAAAGCCCATTGTGTGAAGGGTTTGAAGAACTTCAGGCGAGACAACATCGTCCGCTACGATTTCTTCTTTTTGGTTTTGACAGGCCGAAGCCAGAAACAGGGCACAAATAGCAAGGCCCAGCAGGAATTTGTTCAAATACTTCATAAATCGACTAATGTTTAAGTAAAAAATAAAAATGCGTTCCAAAACACAAGTATATTTTGGAATCCGCAAAATTTTTTAAACATTTACATATTTTTATAATAAACACTGCGATTCCAGTAATTCCGCTTTGCCCATCTTTTCTCAGGCAAGGCAAACCTTGCGATTGGGCCTTGTTTGCCCTGTTTTTTGGAAAATTTTTGAAAATTTTTGTTTTCTCAAGCCGGCTGGCTGGGCAATATTTGGCCCCTCACTTCGCCAAAACCTACCCGCAGGCCGTCTTTTTCGGCAAAGCCTTTCATGATCACTGTGTCATAGTCTTGAATAAAGCGCCGCTCCGTTCCATCGGGCATAGGAATGGGTTTGGTGCCCCTCCAGGTAAGCTCGAGCATAGAGCCGTATTGATGGGCTTGGGGGCCACTGATAGTCCCTGAGGCGCAGAGGTCGCCCACATTAAAATTACAGCCATTCACGCTATGATGGGCCAATTGCTGGCACATGTTCCAATACATATATTTAAAATTGCTTTGGCAAACCACCTGGGGGGACTGATGCTGTGCCTGAATAGCTACTTCCAACTGAATATCATAGTTTTTCAAGCCATCAAATCGGAGGTAGGGCAATACGGCGGGCTCTTGTACCGGGCCTGGGCTACGAAAAGGTTCGAGGGCCTCAAGCATCACCACCCAGGGCGAAAGGGAAGAGGCAAAGCTTTTGCCTAAAAATGGGCCTAAAGGCACATACTCCCATTTTTGGATGTCGCGGGCCGACCAGTCATTAAACAAAACCAGGCCAAAAATATAGTCTTCGGCTTCGGCGGTGCTAATCCTTTGGCCCAGCGTGGTTGATTTTCCTACTACAAAAGCCATTTCCAGTTCAAAATCCAGCAAACGTGAGGGGCCAAAGTCAGGCATTTCCGCCTCGTCGGCTTTGGTTTGCCCCAAAGGACGATGAATGGGGGTTCCGGAAACGATGATGGAACTGGCCCGTCCGTGATAGCCGACGGGCAAATGCCGCCAATTGGGCAGGAGCGCATTTTTGGGGTCGCGAAACATCGCCCCTACATTGGTAGCGTGTTCCAGACTGGAATAAAAATCGGTATAATCGCCTATTTTAAGGGGCAAATGCAGTTGAGCCTCTTTTTGGGAAACCAGAATCTGAGGGGCATAAGGTTGCAAGGTGGGCTTATCAGCCCTGAGCCAGTCCTGCAAGGTATGGCGAAGGGCAAGGGTAGTGGATTTTCCCAGGGCTATCAAATCATTGAGAACTGCGTTTTCCAGTACTTCTGGGGGAAGATGCATCAAAAATCCGAGTTGCCGGAGGGCTGCCAAATCCAGAATATCTTCGCCGATGGCTACCCCCACCCGGGGGCCAGCCTTTGCATCCGAAAAAATACCAAAAGGAAGGTTGTGCCAGGTAAAATCAGAATTTACCGGAACATTTACCCAGGAAAGAGGGCTTGATTGCGGCATAACAAAAAGAATTTTATAGGTATAAGAAAGATAGAGATGGCTTATTGCCAATGCCCAAATTAGATTTTTTAGGGAAAAAGAAAAACGAATACCGGGAAAAATAGGGATAATTCCCAATAAAAAAACGGCTTTCAGGCCAAAGTGCCTAAAAGCCGTTTTGCAGAGGCCCTGGTTTTGGAGACTTATTGTCCCTTCACCAGTTTAAAGGTGTGCATTTGGCCGCCATTGCTCAGGCGACAGATATACACCCCGGCCTGTAATCTTGGCAGCCAGGCATTGAGGGCGGCCTCGAGGCTATTCAGATTGCCACGCTGGCGAATCAATACCTGCCCGTGCATATCGGCCAATTCCAGTTGCAGTTGGGCAATGTTGCGGGCATCTTCTTCGGCCTGAATTTTTACCCAGGAGGTGGCTGGATTGGGATAAATTCCCCACTCGCCTTCCCCACGCACAAAGACTACATTGCTGTAAGAAAAGGTTCCGGCAAAATCAAGCTGTTTCAAGCGATAATAAGCACTCCCCGAGGCCTGCGAATCGATGAACTGGTAGCTCTGGGCCAGATTGGTGGTTCCGGCACCGTCCACAAAACCAATGCTGCCGAAAGTCAATCCATCGCTTGATTTCTCAATTTCAAAGCCTTGATTATCTATTTCTGCCGCCGTTGTCCAGTCCAATCGCACATTTTGCGCATCCTGGCGGTTAGCGGTGAAACTCACCAAAGTGATAGGTAGGGGCGATTCGCCTCCAACGGTGATGACAAACTGGCTAAAGCCCTGTGTGCCAACAAACTCTATAAAGCGCTCGCCGATAGCACCTCCCCGAGCGGTACCGTTGCGGCCATCCTGCCACAAACCGATAAAATTGGAAGGCCGGTTATACAAAGTAAAGGCCGCCGGATTGGTACTTGCGCTAAATAAGGTCTCATCAATTTCAAACTGCATGGTCAGTGGGCTTAGGTTCCCGTTATTAGGCCCGTAGTTATTGATAATCCAATAATCGATGGATTTAGGACGACCGTCATTTACACCCGGAGCAATTTCATTGATAATTTCAGAAGGGCGTTCGTAGGGATCTACATTGAAAAGACGGGTAACTACTACTTCCCCTTGCGGATTAACTGCTCCGAAGGTGATGCGAACACCGGGTGAGTCAAAATCGACTAAGCCAGCTGCATTGACCGTAAAGGCCTGCGAGACCCCGGCTCCTACGGGTTCCAGTGCTTCCACCCAGTTGGTGAGGGTAGGATTGGTGCGAAGCGCATATGTATCGCCAACCAGGTCATAGACCTCAAAATTGTCTTCTGCTTCTTCAAACTGAAGGTAATGGCGAAGCCCACTCTCCGTGCCCGAAGGGTAAGGTGCATTTGGCGACGAATCTCGTTTCGGGTAAGGGCGCGATTCCAGATACGCACTTCATCCATCAAGACATTGCTTTGGTCGCTGGCTTGGCTTGCCCCCAACTGCACGGCATTGCCTATCCTGGTATTGCTGCCAGTATAGTTAAAAGCAGTGCCTGCTTTACCATCAATGTACAACTGCAAAGTATTTCCGTCATACACAGCCGCAATGTGATGCCAGGGGATATCCGGATTATTAAAATCAGGAATGGTCGCCGTGGCCGGCCCTCGCAAGGCTCCGTCTGCATAGACATAAAACCGAATTTGGTTGCCAAACTGGACAATACGCGTGCCCCCTGTTTCTCCTAAAAGCCATTTTTCAGTGCTTGGGCTTTCCTGGGCACTGAGCCAGCATTCCATCGTAAGCTGCGCCGACCAGGAAACATCACCTTCAAGGCTGAGGAAATTGTTATTTCCCTGAAAATCATAGGCATTGCCAGAGCGGGCAGCCACGGGTGCCGCAATCCTTATGACCTCTCCATTGAGCGATACATAATCATTACCACTGGCTTCTACATTGACAAACTCGGCTCCAAAGAGGTCGCCATCTTGCACCGTGTTATCTATTTCATACACCAGCCAGAAGTAATTTATGCCGGCAGACAAGGTCTGGGTATCATTGTTGAACACAAATGCGCCCTCTGGGTCATTGACCACAGTGCCAAAAGGATTAACAGGCCGGAACTGATTGACATTGCCAGTATAATACAAGCGGGCCCCATTCAGCGCGGCAAAATTACTGGTCCCTTGTGTGCTGAAGTCAAACTGCGTCGCCTCCAGATTTGTACTCGTTCCGGCATCCAGTTCTACGGCCAACATCACCCGGTTTGTACCTGCTCGCAAAGGCCGGGTATTTACTATTAGATTGACATTATTGACCACTTCCACATTCCCGGCGGTGATTTTGAAGGTCAGGAAAACGGTTTGGCCAAAGCTATCAATGGCAGTCAGTTTTACCTCTACCTCGGTTCCTTCGGGCACATTGGCAAAGGTGCTGAAAGTGCGGGTAGCCGCATCAAAAGTAATCCAACTAGGCAAGGCACTGTTGTTGGCTTGGGTTGCCTGATAGGTAAGCAAGTCGCCAGGGTCAGAGAAGGTATTGGCCGCAAACGTAAAGCTAAAAGGTGTATTGAGCGGAACAATCCGGTCAGGCAAAGCATTGGCTACGATGGGAGCCACATTGCTCACATTGACCGGTATCACTTCCAGGCCGGAGATAATGGCATTGCCTACCACTCCGGTCAGTACGATATTGAGGGTATTGTCACTCACGGTTACGTTGAGCGTCTCTGTCAGGGCGTTGAAAGGCCCAACCTGCTCCACCATATCATAGTTGCTCAGTCTTCTCACGCCTTCAATATCGACATTAAATACCCTTTGGCCAATATTGTTAATGGTGGCACTGGTCTCGGCAAAGTACAAAACTATGGCATAGGTTCCATTCGCCAACGGGATATTGTATCGGAAGTTACTGCCAGACCGGGAAGTTGCATACAAATTAGGCTCCTGAGTGCCAGTTACTGGAGTGGTGGTAGAGGTGATACTGCCGCCCGAAAAGCTTTGGTCGGGCACAAAAAGCCGCCCAGTAGAAGAGACAAACAGGGGCCCACCCGCATTGATGCGCAGGGGGCAACCCGGAGTTGTACCAATGCTGAAGACTTCGGTTTTGGTACAGCCATTGGCATCGGTTACAGTTACGCTGTGGTTATTGGCCACAGGAAAATTGGTGATGATGGGCGTAGTCAGCTCCGGATTGTTATTCCAGATGATGGTATAGGGTGCCTGTCCACCCGTAATCGTGATTTTTGCCCGTCCGTCATCATTCGAGTTGCAACTCACGGGGGTGAGTTCCAGGGTAAAATCCACATCGTTGTTGGCCTGGCTCAACACAAATACTTCTGAAACTTCACAATTGCTGTTCATGTCGCGGGCATACAGCACATACTCTCCCGAAGCAAGGTTGCCAAAAGTGCCGCTTGCTGATAGACCCCAAATTCGCCAAGTTTGTATTCAATATTGGCGGCCCCCGAAGCCATTACCGTCAGGCTGCCATCTGAAGCGGAGCAATTGGCCGGGCTGCTGCTTTGCAAAGTAAGGGCCAAAGCACCTGCGTTTTCGGCAAAGCGAAATATCTCTATGCCACAAATGGCCGGGCGATTTTGGATGGGTACAAAGTTGATGTCCAATAATCCATCCGTCAGGTTCACTTCAAAGTCCTTGCTTACCGCCGTCTTGAACTTCACGTCTTCATAAATATCGTATCCTGGCAGGCGCAATACATTTTCAATCAGGATATTATTAATCCGAGACCCTGTGCGGTCAAAAAAGTTTTCGGCAAAATGTAGCCGTACTTTGTACTGTCCGGGGTCAAGAGGAATCTGATACTGAATACTGCGCAAATCGGCATTGGAAGAAAGATAGGTGCTGTATAGCTCATCGCGCCCGGTATTGCGAATGGGAGGCGTAGAAACATCCAGCTTGATACTTCCCTTGCGATAGGTAACATCGGACTCCCAAGTTTCGCCTCCGATGACAACCGGGTTGGCGTTAGGAACCGCCGATTTGATGCGCTTCACCAAGTCCAGGGTAACGCAACTGGTTTCGGCGATGCCATAGAGCGGAATACGGACCGGAGAGTAAGTATTCAGTTCGGTATTGCCTGCATTATAGAAAATCAGCAGTTCGGCTTTTTTTGCACCGGCCGTTTTGGGGGCAAAGCTCACTTGCATGGTAGTCGTCTGGGTGGCGTTGAGTGTGCGCAACAAAGGCGGATTAAAGAGAAAATCTTCCAGGTCATCGCCCGCCAGGCTCACCCGGCTGATGGTAATGCTGGGGTCGGCCGGGCCACTGGGGTAGGTTTGTCCCAGATTGGTCAGGTCTATCTGAACCGTCTGAATGTCTTCTACCTGTGTATTGGGATAGAGAATTTCTTCTACGCTGGCTCCTAATACGGATACATAAGCAGTGCCAGTGGCAGGACGGATATTCTCAATATAAAAGACATTATCATTGTAGTCCCAGTTTGAGCTACTGCTAAGATAGTCCATGGTCATCAGATAGGCATTTGGGATGATGTTGCCCTTAGGGTCGCGGGCTTTGTAAATACGTACCCCAACCCAACCATTCAGGTTTAAGGTGGCATCAGTAGCATCATTCACCAGCGTGAAGTTAAACAATCCCTCTGGAGAGGTAAAGCTGGCCGCCGGGACAAAAGATCTTTCCGCCGGAGTGCCATTGGCATTGGAACGGGGCAATAAACTTTGTCCATCCAGCCCTATGTGGGTAACAATAGTAGAACCGCCTTTTACACCCGGTTTGTTGTATTTGATATTGGCCCCACTGTTACAACAGCTATGATAAGCGGCTACCTGACGCACATACACCGGGCGATTTAGGTCAGCGCGTTGCCAGTTGGCCGAAAAGACTTCATCACCCGTAGGCAAATAGCCATTGGCGTTGTTGCCCGGCTTGTTGGGGCTGAAGCCAGAAGCTGTTTTCAGACCCAAGGCATCAATGATTTCATTGAAATTAGGCTCATTACTCCCTTCTCCATTGCGTTGCCATAGCCCATGCAGGAAGACGGTTTTACGTGGCTCTTCATCATCATTAGACACAATGGTCAAGGTTTCGTGCAATACCCCTACTCGGTCTTGGCGAAAATTAGCAGGACTTCCCCCAACCGGAAAATTGGCAATAAATTCTACCACGGCATCCACAAACTGGCCCGGGGCAATGGACAAAGGCAAAATCGCCTCAGGATTATAGAGACTACCACCCAGGGTTTCGATGCGCCAGTAAGCTGGCTCAGAAATCACGAGGTCATCTATCCGCAAACTGGCCGAACCTGTATTCCGAATACGCAGGGTTACTTTATTATGGCTAGAGGCAAAGTTTGGCCCGATGTTCTCAAAGGGATTCTGAATCAACGAAAAAGTAAGGTTGTCATTGGCCGGGAAGCGATCCAGATTATAAAGGCCCAATTTGGCATTGCTCCGCACCGGACGCACCACCTTGAAAGCCGTCAGAGGGCTAAGGCTGGTATTGCCCTGGCCATCGGTAGCTTGCAATTGAATGGTATAATTTCCGATTTCATTGATAAGCAGGCCATTGATATAGTTTTGGAAAGGGCCACCGTTGATGCTAAACTGCAAGGAAGCCAGTCCTGAACCTCCTACATCGGTCGCTACTGCTTCCACCAATACTTGGTCATTATAGGTATCCGACTTAGAAAGCTCCTGCGTCTGGCCGTTGAAAGTAAGGTTTATGGTAGGGGGCACGACATCATTGACTGGATTGGCCAGGGCAGTACGGATATAATTGAGCTTAGTGAAACTTCCCCCTTCGCCCGCATCCAGGGTCAGCCGCCCGTCAGTAACCTGTACCGTTACAAAGCCTAGTTGCTGACGAATAGTATTTGTAGGAATGAAATCATTCACGGCATTTACCCCTTCAATGTTTACCCGATGAATCCCTGCTTCAAGGCTTGGGTCTCCAACACTGATTAAGACATTATATAGGCCATTAGGCAGGGCTAGCTCCCACTTGTAAAATCCATCAATGGGGTTATTTAGATAGTTCCAGGTACGGTTAAGTTTATCACTATCGCTCCAAGCATTGGTTACGCCTCCATTCAAATAACGCTGGTTGCTCTGAGGTAAGTTGGTGTTGGGGTTTATCCAGCCGCGGGCAGGACTTCCGCCATAAGCACTTCCATTATCCACAATAAATCCGGCAGGTTGGGTAAAAGGATTTACATTGGTTCGGATAAAATTGACACTTGTTCCCCATGTAATTCCTGTCAGATTTGGCTCCACGACCAATCGTACAAGTACTTTGGCCGTGTTGTAACCAGGCGCAGTGGCTGTTACTTCCGTTTCATAAATACCCGGAGACAAACTACTGGCATTCACTCCAAAGCTCAAATTTCCCAGGTCCGGAGGCGGTAAAAGAAGCCAATTGCTTCCCGTCTCTTTAGCAAGCAGCACTAGTGGGGAACCACTGTCGGCGGTAAGGGTATTGATTTGCGGGGCCACATTTTGGCCTTGCAAAACATTGAAAGTGAGCTGGCTTTGAGAAAAATTTAGGCCAAAAGGAGCAACGGTCAGGCTAAATACCAAAGTGGCATTTTGATAGCCTTCGGCAGTAGCCGTTACCGTAGCGGTGTGCAG
The DNA here is from genome assembly GCA_012031215.1 of Microscillaceae bacterium. GTDB lineage: Bacteria > Bacteroidota > Bacteroidia > Cytophagales > Microscillaceae > JAAUUB01. The sequence continues at coordinate 11,490 of JAAUUB010000023.1, forward strand.
GCCGGGTGGCAAGCCTGTGGGGTCAATGGCAAAATCCAGGGGCACATTCACCTCCGGATTCAGGGGCAGTTCAATCCAGGAAGCCCCCGCCGTTTTGGTCAGTGTAACCGTGGGGAGCGGGTTATCAAAATTGCCCGTGATGGTCGCCTGCTGGGTAGCCACCGGCTGATTGTAAAAAGTATTAAGATTTATCTGACCGGGGCTAAAATTCATCGTTCGCGGCAAAACGGTCAGGTTGACCAAAACCGCAATGTCCTCATAGCCGGGCGAAGATACCGTAATCACGGCCTGATAATTTCCAATCACCAGACCCGTAAGGTCAAAATCAAGGGTATTATTACCAATTGCCGGATTAGCGGGCAGAAGGAGCCAATCGCTGTTATCCGATTTTGTGAAGGTGATTTGGCCGGGATTGCCAAAGTTCGCCCCGATGTTCAAATTGGCCGTCGGTGGGGTATCGCCAAAAGCCGCATTCACCTGAAGGGTGGGAGGGGTTGCCAGCAGGCGTGCCGTAGCCGGCTTGATGGTTACATAGTTGATACGACTACTTGTGCCGCCATAGGGATCAATGGTCAGTCGACCATCGCCAACGAAAACCGTTACGGTACCCGTACGAAAACGGTCGGGTGAACAAGCCGGCAAGCTGCCTGTGCCAGAAAACATATTGATAGCATTGGTACCTTCTACATTGATATTGTGTACCATCGTTTGGGTATCTGTTGCATCACCTGCCGATACCGTGACTTCGTACAATCCATCTGGTACGTCAATTTCCCAAAAACGAAAAACCTGGGGAACAGCCGTGGCATTATGCATAAAAATAAACGATTGCTGTTCAATGGGTATGCTAGGACAAGTACGAATGGCTGCAGTTATAGATTGACCTGTTGGTACAGTTGTCCAACCAAAGGTATATTGGCCAGCACCCTGATTGGGTTCGTTTCGAGGCCCATACACTACATTAGTGGAAAAATCCAGCCCGTAGGCGGAGTGAGTGAAGTAATAGTAATAGGGCGAAAATCGATATTCACTTCCGTCGTACCTGCGGCATCGGCACCGGCTACCCGAAGCGTAACCGTAAAAGTGCCATTGGTAAAGCCGCCCGCACTGGCTTGTACGGTGGCGGTATAAACGCCCTGGGCCAGGCCCGTAGGGTCAATCTGAAAACTAAGGTTCGTTCCGGTGGCATTGACCGAGGCCGGGTTGGCGGGTAGTGTGAGCCAGGCCTGCCCCCCTGGTTTGCTCAATGTGATGCCATTGGCTGTGCCCACGCTGGTGCGCAAGGTATTGGTGAAAGGGGCCACCGTGCCATTGGTCACACTGCTTTGATTGACGGTTGTATTGCCAAAAATCAAGGATTGAGCCGGAGCTTGGAAAGCCGTCCCCAGGAGCATCACCAACAGACCCACCATCCAGGGGAAGGTCCATTTTTGGAACATGACTGCGTAATTGCGTTGCATTGTATTCGGATTTATATGAGTTGTTAATTTTTACACGCTTGTTTGACCAGCCTGATTTCTTGAATCAATAAGTTCAGTCTATTCCAGCCCGGCACATCAGTTCTTTTATCTTTGTGGTTTGCCAAAAATTGTCCCCTAAAAGCCAGGTTCCAGACTATCAAATGCAGAAAAACAATTGGAAAATTTTGCCCTCTTTCACAAGGCAAATAGCAGGAATTGAGAAGCCGGTAAGATAGTTTGGCCGTCTGTTCAAATTTTCTGTTTCCCAAGAGAAGACAGCCATTTTTAAAAAAAAGATCCCAAAAATCAATAAATCTCCAATTTCTTACTTTGATAGTTTTTCTGCCATATTCACTATCAAATAGGATGCTTTTTATTGGGAAGATGCTGGCAAAGGGGTATTGCCACTGGATGGACTCAGAAAAAAGAGGAAGAAACTTAATATAAAACATTGAAAATCAATATTTTAAAAAAAGGTATTTTCTAATAAAGCCTTTAGGTTTTTCTATTCAAATAATGAGGACACTGATATCACGCGACTTTTTTTCCCAAAAATAGACAGTTTTTCCCCCACTAACCATAAATTTTTCTAAACTTCTGATGTTGACGGGATTGCAGATAGCGATGTCGCAAATCATCGTGGGAGCGGTAAATAGTCCAGAGACCTCGGCGGCGAAAACGGGCCTTCTTCTCCAAGTGAGTCAGATAGCGGCTGTGCCGCACATTGGGAGGGTATTCTTTGGCAAAGGCATAGCCCTTGCGCACCAGGGTGGCATTGAAAAATTCCCCCCGCGATAAATAAACATAAGCCAGCAAGCGACCAAACTTATCGCGGGCCTCCCGGTCATAATACAAAAAAACCCGCTTTCCTTTACGCAGGCGTTTTTTAGTATATTCACTGGCCTCCTTGCCAAATGGCATCACACTTTGATAAAGTGAACGCAGGCTTTCAGGCGTATCTACCCCAATCAGGCGCACTTTATAACGCCGCCCCAGTCTTTTCACAATCAGGGTATCCCCATCGGCTACCCGAACCACCCGGGCCACCATGCCCCGGAAGGGATTGAGCACCGTGAACCAAAGCCAGCTATTGATCAGAAATCCATACAAAAAATAAAGCCCGACCAGCACAGGAAGCACCGAATAGGGATAGTACTGAGCATACCAGTGGTAGGGAAGGGAGGCATAGGACGAAAACCAGTCCAGGATTGACATAAGAAAAGGTGTCAAAATTTTTAGATTTGCTAATAATTGTTACAAATCTAGGGAAGATTTCCCAATTTACCCAACCGGGAAAGCCTAAAATTTGGGCAAAATACTAATGCAACAACACCTCGGGCTGTTTCTTGCGCTGGTAATCCTGCTGTACAAAGGCAAAGAAATATACGAGGGGGAGGGCAATCAAGGCACTACAGAGATAATACATCGTGGTAATGCTGAAGGCCTCGGCCACCATGCCCAGCAGGATGGTTCCCAGGCCTACGCCTATGTCCACGGCCGAAAAAAAAGTAGAATTGGCCACTCCCCGGCGCGAAGGCTCCACCATATTGACGACCATTGTGATGACAGTGGGTAAAATCACGCCCATTCCGGTGCCACACACAAAGGAAGCCATTAAGAAACCGATAATTTCGCTGACGGAGGCCAGTCCGAACAGGCCCAGCATCAGGGTAAGAAATCCAAAGCCCAGCACGCCCGCCGGGCCTTTTTTATCCATTTGTCGTCCGGCAAAGGGACGCACAATGGTAAGCCCCAGGGCATAGGCCATAAAAAATACGGCCCCACTGTCCAGCAAGGGATAGCCCGTTTGGATGCCCGTTTCTTCCATAAAGAGCGTGATGAAGGAAATCAGCCCTCCATACACGGCCGAACACACCAGGGCAATGAGCGAAGTAGGCACTACCCTTCGGTCAATAATCATATCGGCCCGCAGGCGGCGGGTGTTTTGCCGGGAAACCGGGGCAATTTGTGGATAACGCACCATATTGGCCAGCAGAAATGTGCATCCTACGGTGGCCGCACTAATATAAAATAAAAGAGAATAATCCATCTTTTGAATCAACACCAGCCCCAGCACTGGCCCCAAAGCCATCGCAATGGTGAAAGACATCCCAAAGTAACCGATGCCTTCGCCGCGCCGGGCCATCGGGACAATATCGGAGGCTATCGTGTTGCCGCCCGTGGTAACGACCCCCCAGGTGAGCCCATGCGCAAAGCGCAAAGCAAAAAGCGGGGCCAGGGCGGTCGTCCAGGCATAAAAAGGCAAGAGCAAGGCAAAACACAAAAGCCCCACCAAATAAGTAGGCCGCCGCCCCACTGTATCGAGTAAAATGCCTGCTATGGGCCTTAGCAACAATGCGGATAGGGTATAAATGCCGATGATGTAGCCTATCTGGGCTTCGGAAGCACCCATCACGGCCCGCGCATAGAGCGGCAAAACCGGGATGAGCATAAAAGAACCAGCAGAGATGAATAGATTGACGAGCGTCATGAGGACAAAGTCGAGCGGGGTCCAAAGGGGGGGGGGCGGGGGGCTTGGGGGCATAGGTTGGGCCATCGGGATTTTATTGGAAAAGTACAAAATTAGCAAAAATTGGGTAACAAACAAAATCTCAAAATTGTTTTAATTTTCTTTGTAAATCATCTTGAAATTATGCAAACGCGGGGCAAAACATCCCCACTTAGTCAAAATTTTGCCTAAACAAGCTTCTCCCTGAAAAAAAGAAATCAAGTTTGATTTTGTAAAATAAAAATCGGCTGGTTAAAGATTTTCAACTACAAACGCGGGAAAAAGCCAAGGCAAATTTGGCCGCACGTGTTTTTTGACCGGGGGCAGGCTTAAAGAGATTCCTCAGAGATGCCGACAAAGGCTATTTTGTATTCTTGACAAAATCTAAATCAGGTAAGAAAGGGTCGCTTACTTCACCATAACTAAGCGATTCCTTAACAATAATTTAAAAACCCATTGTTTAGCGGTATAATACAATCGCCTACCTTTGCCCTTAAATTGTTTATCAATCTAATTTAATTACTTATGAAAAGGATTTTACTGAGTTTTTGGGTAATCCTGGGTATTGCCTGCTGCTGGTCAGGGGCGATGGCGCAGGGGGTTACCACTTCCAGTATGACCGGTTTTATTACAGATGACAAAGGGGATGCCCTTCCCGGAGCGACTGTAGTTGCCGTACATACGCCTTCTGGCACCCAATATGGTGCTTCTACCCTGGCCGATGGCCGCTTTGTAATTCCGGCAATGCGCGTGGGTGGTCCTTACAAAGTAACGGTAACTTTCGTAGGTTATCAAGACCAGGTGTATGACAATATTTACCTGAGCCTGGGTACGGCGGCCACCTTGAATTCCAAACTGTCCGAGCAGTCGCTTGAGTTGGGCGAAATTGAGGTAACCGCCAGCCGCAATGAAGTATTTAGCTCTGACCGCACCGGGGCCGCGACCAATATTAGTGCCGAAACCATCACTTCATTGCCTACTATTTCCCGCTCCATCAACGATTTTACCCGATTGACCCCTCAGGCAAACGGGCGCTCTTTTTCTGGGCAGGACAGTCGCTTCAACAATATCTCTATTGATGGCTCTATTTTCAACAACAGTTTTGGTTTGGCTGACCAGCCTGGAGGCCGTACCGGCCAGTCGCCGATTAGCTTGGATGCCATCGAAGAAATCCAGGTAAACTTGGCTCCTTATGATGTACGCCAAGCTGGCTTTACGGGTGCTGGTATCAATGCGGTTACCCGGAGTGGAACCAATGACTTTTCGGGCTCGGTTTTTTACACTTTCCGCAACAATGACTTCCTGGGCACAAAAGCCCGGGGCACGGAAGTGATTTCAGCCAACTTTGATACCTATCAGTTAGGTTTGCGCGTAGGTGGCCCTATCATCAAAACAAACTGTTTTTCTTTATCAATGGGGAGATTGAGCGCGAAACCCGCCCAGCTACAGAGTTCCAGGCTAATCGCGGCGAAGCTGTAGGCGGCAATATCACCCGCGTATTGGCTTCTGACCTGGACGACTTGAGCAGCTACCTGGCCCAGAACTTTAATTATGAGACGGGCCCTTATGATGGCTACGATTTTGAAACCCGCAGCGACAAGTTTCTTGTAAAGCTTGACTACAACATCAACAATAACCACCGCGCTAGCATCCGCTACAGCTATTTTGATTCAAGCAATGATATATTGTTAAGTAACAGTCCCAGCTTGGGCCGTGGTAACCGCCGTAGTTCTTTGAACTCCCTCAACTTTGCCAACTCTAACTATGGACAGCTTGAAACTATCCATTCTGTGATTGCGGAGTTGAACTCTACTTTTGGCGGTAAAATGTCGAATAATTTCATTATCGGCTATACTTCACAAAACGAAGACCGTGAATCTAAAGGCTCTTTCTTCCCATTGGTGGAAATTCTGGATGGAAACATAAACTACACCACTTTTGGCTTTGAGCCTTTTACGCCCAGCAACAGGTTGAATTATACTACCTTCCAGGTTCAAAATAATTTTACTTATTATGGAAATAAGCACACCATCACGGCGGGCTTTAACCTGGAAAGACTTTCTTTTGAGAACGTATTTTTCCCTGGTTCGCAAGGGGTGTGGGTGTTTAACTCCCTGAACGACTGGTACACTGCCGCAGATGCTTTCCTGGATAATCCCAATATTGTGCCCGGAACCACAGTATCTCCTGTTTCCGTAAATCGTTTTCAGTATCGTTTCTCAGCCCTTCCGGGTGGAGCCGAACCTGTACAGCCTACAAAAGTTACTTATGCAGGTCTCTACATTCAGGATGAATACAGCGTCAATTCTAAATTCAATGTTACGTTTGGGATTCGGGTGGACGTGCCCTTCTTTGGAGACACAGGCTTCCGCAATCCTACGGTGGAAAGCTTGAACTTCTTGAATGAGTTTGGACAAATCTACCAAACCAGAACTGACAAGCTGCCCGATCCTCAGTTGCTCGTTTCACCACGTGTAGGTTTCAACTGGGATGTGTTTGGCAATAAGAAAACGCAGTTGCGTGGTGGTTCAGGTATCTTCACCGGTCGCCCGCCTTTTGTATGGATTTCTAACCAAATCGGTAATAACGGGGTGTTGACTGGTTTTATTCAGCAAGATGCAACTACTGCATTTCCCTTTACGCCTGACCCAAGCATCTACGCCCCGGATGACCCGGCCGCCAACCTGCCAACTACTTTTGAATTGGCTACTACCGACCAGAACTTTAAGTTTCCCCAAATCTGGCGTACAAATGTAGCGGTTGACCAACAATTGCCTTTCGGCTTCATTGGTACGGTTGAGTTTATCTACAATAAAAATATCAATGCCGTTCGCTACATCGACAGCAATCAGGAGCCTTCAGTAGCCCTTTTCCCCGGCCCGGACAATCGTCCTTTTTATCCTGGTCTCGGCCTGATCGGAAGTACCCAAGCCAATGCCATTCGTATCAATGACAACATCGCCAACAATACGGTGCTGACCAATACGGATGAAGGTTTCTCTTATAACCTTACTTTCCAACTGGACCGCCCCTTTGATAATGGCCTCTTTATCCGTTTGGCTTATACTTATGGTTTTGCCAAAGACCTGCTGTCAGCTGGTTCTATCGCATCTGGTTCTTTCACGGGTATTCGCTCTGTGAATGGAAACAATCGTCCCGACCTGACCTTCTCTAATGATGATCAGCGTCATCGTCTGATTGCCGCCGTTTCTTATCGCAAAGAATATGGCAATTTTGGCGCAACCGAAATCTCTACTTTCTTCTCGGCTTTCAATCAAGGCCGTTACACTTACACTTACGCTGGTGATTATAATGGAGATGCCATTAATAACAATGACCTCCTTTACATTCCCCGCGATGTAAGTGAACTGAATTACTTGCGCCAGGGGGCAAGCATTGGAGGAGGCAACACCAACCAATTGACTCCGGAGCAGCAGGCTGCTGCTTTCAATGCCTTCATCGAATCGAATGAATACCTGCGCGAACGCCGTGGTCAATATGCCGAAAGAAATGGTGCTTTTCTGCCCCGTTTGACTCGGATGGACCTTACCGTTACGCAAGAGTTTTTTGTGAAGGTAGGTGAAAAACGTAATACGATTCAGGTACGTGCCGACATCTTGAACTTCGGTAATATGCTGAACAGCAACTGGGGCGTAAGCCGCTCTATCATCAACTCTACGCCGCTGTCTGCGCAGGGTGTAGTTACCCAGGCCGATATTGATTTGGGCCGTTTTACCCAAGACCGCCTCGGACAACCGGTAGTACGTTTCCAACAACGTAATTTCCTCCGTCCCGACGGAACCTCGGTTACTATCCCGATTGATGTGGAAAACGAGCGCTTTAACACTAGCATCGGTGATGTATGGCAATTGCAGTTAAGCTTCCGTTATATCTTTAACTAAACAAGGAAAGCAACACCGCATTTCAAAAGCCTCGCCTTCGGGCGGGGTTTTTTTTGCCCCGCGCCCTGGGGAGCCAGCCATTTTTTGAAATTGTGAAAGAATGTGTATATTTATTCAAAAAAAGCCGAATGCAAACGACCGAAATAGCCTCCTTGTCCGATTACGAAATAGAAAGAGGAAAGCCTATGCCCAGCAAAAACCACGGCCTGCTTCAAGGCAATCTTACCATTCTCTTAGGTATTCATTACCGCCAGCAGTATTCCATCCTCACCGAGGTTACCCTCGAACTGGGTGAAAAAATCTTTACCCCAGACATCTGTATTTATCCCAAGATGGCCTTTAATGCCCTGCAAGATGAAGTGCGGCTTAAGCAAGCCCCGCTCACGGCCATTGAGATACTTTCGCCAACCCAAGGCACCGAACACTTTGAGGGAAAATTTGCCCATTATTTTGCTCACGGGATAGGCTCGGTTTGGTTTGTGGAGCCAATGATTCGAACCATTGCCATCTTTTTGCCTGAGCAAGCCATGCACGTCTTTCACGATACGGTGCTCAAAGATCCCTATACACAGATTGAAATAGACCTACGCGAGGTGTTTGTTTAAAAACGGGAGTGGTTTCTCTGCAAAAATTGGATTTCTATATTTGCGCCCTGAGGGTGATAAATCCGTCTGCCGTTGCGCCGTGCTTTTCAAAGTTTGCCCTCAATATATGTTCTTCTGTTGTTTTATTTCCTACTTGCCCACCCATAAAATTTCAAAATACTTTCCTTCTTTTCCGGCATCAAATACCCAAGATGGAAATGTTTATACTATTCATAATACTCATAGGAATACCGAACGACATATAGTTTGTTTTCTATAGGTGAGAAAAGTGCTTCTTCCAGCACCAATCCATTTTCACTGCATACAAAAACCTGTTTTACTGTTTGATATAATGTTTCACCTGAATCAGTTTGATAGGCGCGCGTCTTTGACTCTATTAGATATCCATTCTCATTGTAAGCATTTTCGGTTATCATTTTTTGATATTTGATATAATCAAAAAAGACCTGCTCTCTGATAAGGCCCTGCTCATTCAAATAATATAAGGTTAAGGTTTTCAATTCACCTTTGGGCCCAAACAGGCTATAAGTAAAGCATTTATCTGATGAGGCATATACAAGGAGGGTCTGAAGAAGTATTTGCCCTTTGTCATCATATTCTATTGTCATCAATTTTTCATTACTTTGCTCTCGTACCTCCATAATTTTTACGATATTCTGCTCCCCGTCATACTCCGTGTATTTAATAAGCCGACCCTCTGGGTCATGTTCAATTAATCTCCTTATCTTGATATTGCTGTCTGCATCCAATACCATCCATTTATGGAGAAGTCCATTTGCATCACGTTCATATTTGCTTTGAAACGAGACAGCCAGGTAAGGTTTTTCTTTGCGTTTAAAGGAAGTTTGACCAGGTTCTCTTTTAGGGTCGATCATAATAAAAGATTTGAATAGCGTAGTTTGCCCCTTTTCATCCAGGTGTTCTTCGTTCATAAGGACTCCGCTACTGCTTACTATATTGCTATCGGATACTATATCATAAACACAATCAAACCAATATTTTTTTATTAGTTTCACTTTGTTTTCTTGATACAGTCTTTGGGTCTTGCTGAGCTCCGTATCCAGCGGGTGCTTCATCTGCCCATAAGAACAGATGATGCCTGTACTTAATAAAAAAAGGAAAGTACATAATTTTTTCTTCATGGCCAAGGTTGATTTAGTGGGATACTTCCATTAGGGGAAACTGCATTTTTTACTTTGCTTTCATGTATTTCCCATAAATCATAAAGTCTTCTTCTTCCAAAAAGTTTCCCGGAGCACCTGCGTAGAGAAAAATTCCAACAGTTAAGCGCGGAAAATACCCATTTAAATGCCCTTCCATTTGAAAGCATATATCCATCAGTATATAGCAATTACAAAAATGGGCAAATCAGGCGGAAAAGCCCCTCCAATCTTGAGGATACAGGTAAGGCTTGATTTCTGGAGAGGACGGAGGCAAAGACTAAAAAGAGCCCTCGGAAGTCTGAAGGGGCTTTTTGAAGTGCGGGTGCTTTTGATGCACCATTAAATAATTTGAAAGCGTATATGTCGGAGTGCTATGCACCAGCTTTCACCTTAAATTCCTTAATTTGCTTTGAGGTAATTGACTTGTAGCCTCCCGAGAAATCCTTTCCTGTCAATCTGATGTATTTGTAAAATTCATCAGATTGTAAAGTATTTTCTATCAAAGACCAATCTGAAAACGTTTTGTTCTTGGTAATAAACAAGCCCGAATACATCATCACCTCTTTTGGTACTCTATAAAAATCAATCTGCCCGTTTACCAATGTGCTGAGAACAATCTTTTCTTGATGAATACTTTGTAGGCCTTGACTTCGCCCAAAGGCATACCACAAAGCCCCTTTATCAAGGTTTCTTTCTTCAAGTGCTGCTTTATTTTTAAGCAAATAAGCATACGCATAAGGATATTTTTCTTTCAATTCTTCTTCTGCTATCACACAATATCGGTTATTTTCAAATTGATACGGAAATAAAATTTTTTCTCGCTCATCTATTTTCCCTCTGAATTTTGAACCTTTTATGACTATCCTTAATATGCTTTTCTCCATCAGTTCATCATTGAAATAAACCAAATCATCATTAAATTCTTCGGTTTTAGCAATAAATATTCTGTCTCTCAGGGTTGCAAAACCATACTGCACATCAAAAAAATCTTTGATGGCACAGTTTCGGTTTTTTTCTAAATTTTTCAGGAAATCCTGGTCTTTGGTATCGGAGAAAGACCAATCCTTTTTGTTCAAACTATCAAAACTGATACGATTGACCCATTCGATTTGACCATTTCTTAACTCTTTGTACTCAAAATAATGCGCCGTATGGCTTTTATGGAGAATGGTAATAGCTGTATAAGTGGAAAAGCCCTTAAAAATTTTATTCGCTTTGAAATCAATCAATGTTTTGAGTATTTTCGCACCCTTGAGGTACTCTCTAAACAAGTAATAGGACGAATTATGTAAGTAGCTGTTGGGTGTAATATAGCCTAACAATCCATTCTTATTCAGCATTTTGATACCCATTTCAAAGAAAGACAAGTAAATATCAATTGTTCCCTCCGAAAACATAAACCCTTGTTTTCAGCGTATTTCGGGTCTTTTCATCAAGATTGTGTATTCGGATATAAGGCGGATTACCTACTACAAAATCAAAAAAATCTAGGTGTTTTTTAAAAAATCTAGTGTATTTTGGTTGTAAATCTTCCAGTTAAGTGCTTTACCAATAGAGATTTTTTGCTTTACAAGTTGATTTAGATTTTGTATTGATTTATCCAATTCAATTTTATCTAATTCTACGGCATAGATGTACTTTTCTAATCGTGCAATGATTTGATGGGTTTCAATTTGATTGCTTAGACAAACATCAATGTATCTGCTCACAATTTCAGTCAAAAACGCCCCATCTCCACTTGAAGGTTCTAAGATATATTTGTCTAAAATATCATCGCCTTCATAGCCCACCAAATCTAGTATTTCATCTACCACCCAGGTAGGTGTAAAAACCTGTCCTAGAGTCTTGTGCTTTGCCATATTTTTAGCACTATTTATTCATTTTTTTATCCAAAAATACTTTTAACTTTTCATTTAATCAATTCTAAACTTACTTTGCGAGGTTGGTTGGGGAAGCTGTCTTTTGCTCCTTTGCTGGGATTGTAAATGCTAATTAGTGGAATTATTGCTTCCAGTTTTTGGGTGGCTCAAATCTTTTTAATGCACTGTTTGATTTACTTAAATCGCTGAATATCAATACAATCTACAGTAATAAACTGTGGGTCAAGGTGTGCAAAATCCTTATCAGTGGTGATAAGTGTGGCACTTATGGCATAAGCAGTTGCCGCAATCCAGAGGTCATTCTTACCCATGTTGCGGGCTGTCATTCCGCTAGGTAGCGGGTTGTTCTTGAGTTTGCCTTGGCTGAAAGCATCGAGTACACTGTAAGCCTGAACTTGAGCCTGATTATTGATACTAATCACATCAAGATTTTTAAGAATAGTATTCAACTGATAAATCTTTTTTTGTCCCCATTCATTTTGAAGGATAATAGAGTCCAATTCACCAATACTGACAATAGACACAGCCACACGTTTTGCACTATCATCTAGATAAATTGCCTTAAAATACTGGCTAAAATTAGCATTTTTGACGAATAACACTAGAATATTTGTATCCAATATATGTGTGTTCTGATTCATGGCGTAAGCATATTTAAAATATCTTCCAATGTTTCTTCTTTATCATTTTCCCAAGCTCCCCCTACCTCACTAAGTGCCTCAGACAGCCCCTTAGCATTGAAATTACCTGCTGTACTAGGAACTTGGCTTTTATTGATAAAAGTACCATAATCATTTACCGAAATCTCCTCATTTAAGCCCAATCCAGCATAAAGCAAACTGCTATCAGATACTTCGGCTTGTGTAGAAGGCGCGTGTGTGAGTGGATTAGCAGCACTGAGGTCTAAGTTGTCATCTACCTCAAAGCATTGGATTCCTAATCGTTGTGCAAAGGCAAGCAATAACTCAATGTCTTTGAGTGCTTCCGATTGTAATAGGATGGTTTTCATTTGGCTTTTTTTGTGTTTGAGGGTGGAACTTCTTACAAATATAAGGAAAAAACAGTACTCAGGCGAGGGTAGTTCTTTTAGCAACTCTGACAAAGTTCCAAACTTTGTCAGAGTTGTAGAGTTGTACTACCTCAAAGCCCTCTGAAGCACCTTTAAGCCCAAAATACATTTGAGTCAATATAAAAAACAGTATCTATAAAATAAAGTAACCCTTTGTATGTAAGTACATTTTCGTCATGTAAATCTTCTAAAATAACGCCTAACTGTGGATGGTGATAGTCATAGTTTTTTGTATTTTCAAAACCATTATTGTTTAGAAATACCTTGATATCTGATAGGTTTGTTAGGGCATCAGCTTTTACAAAGGGCTGCTTCACCACTGCATAAAGTTTTTCCTCTTTTAGATAAAAACCCATTAGCTGATAGGCAGTATCGGCAAAAAAGTAATTATGTAGTAATAGATTATGAAAATAGTCCTCCCACGAAGCATAATAAATTGCATCATTTATTTTGAATACGTATTGACTATCTTTAATATATACCTTTTGTTCAGCCCCTTCAGAGATATATTTTTCTTCCTCTATATCACTACGAAATAGTTTATTTTTTGCAGCAAAATCAATCAGTTTCTCTGTTTCTTTTCCTTTGTTTTGGTGTTTTTCTTCAGCCATTGGGCTTGTTCTTTGGCTTGTTCTAAGGTGATGGGCAACTGCTTGGATAATTGCATCATGGCTAGAGCCGCTCTCTCCCGAAAGGATATTTTGTAATTCATATTTAATGGCATTATCGTTCATTGTATTGAATATCAAATTTAGTGATTTTTTTTAAACTAAATCTAGTTCAAACCCCTCACTTAAAGCCCGAAGCAAAAGAAGTATGAAATAAAACATACCTGATGCCCTTTTACTCGATGTGCAAGCCAAGAGGCTTGCATGAGGGTTCATACCTACCTCAGATTAAAAATCTTTGGCTCTGAAGTTGGGAGTTGGAGATATTGACTAGTGGACTAGTATTAACTTGTTTGCCATAAATCTATTCCTTCAATTCTCTGGAAGTGATTGATATTGAGTGTAGCGATGGGTATGTGATAAGCAAGCGCCGTCGAAGCAATGAAAATATCTTGCATGGGGATTAGCTTACTTCGTTTTTTTAAGTTCTGATATACTTCTACACTCTTGGAGACACAGTTTTCATCAAAGGGAAGCAATTGCATCATAGAGAGCATTTCTTCTAAGAAGCTATCCTCTTGGTCTCGAAAGCCTACCCTAAACTCGAAAGCAGTTATGGCTGAAATGGCCAAATCGTGCGTAGCAGCTAATTTGTATAGGAGTGTACTTGATTTATCGACTTCTCGGAAGTAGGTGATGAGTATGCCTGTATCTAATAAAATCATCATTTCCACGCTTCAAAATGAGTCTTTGCTTCCAAATATACTTGATGTTGCTCATCAGTCCAAGTAGGTCCTGATAAAAGCAATGCTTGTAAGGTTTGTCTTTTTTGCTCAACAGTGTCTATTTCTTTGATAGTAATTTCCACTGCTTTTCCTTTCAAATTTTCAGGTAATTGAATGGTCAAAGCATCTTCTGTAACTGTCTGAGTGATTTTCAATTCTATCATAGTATCTGTAATTTTATGTATGAACAGTTTTTATGCACGGCTAGTTGCTGTGTAGTTCAAAGATAAAACAAAATAACCCAAAAGAAACACAAGTTTTTGATGTCTTGCTCTGTATGCAAGCTGTCAGATTAAAAATCTTTGGCTATGAATTCGGGAGTGTAAATACTATACAGCTAGATTTAACTATTTGATTTTCAACGGTTTATAAATATAGCTGTTAAAACAATTATTTATGGGGCTTGCCCTCATTGCAAGAATCCCGACTAGCGGAACTCATATCTTCTTCAAGTTTCAAAAGTAAGGTTTATTGTAACTCAAGTCTTCAGGTTTGATACTAATCATAACTTTAAATCGTCTGTTGATAGAAAGATGCTTTTTTAGCTCACCAGGCTTAATAATCATACTTAGAGAATCACTTTTTATTTCTAATATTCCTAAATTAAATTGTGGATATTGGCTATAGTAAAGAAAGCGAGAATTTCGAATTTTCATCATCACTAATACATGGTCAGCAGGAAGCCAAACTTTTAAGATACTTTTATCTAGGTTAAGTAGTGCTTGACATCTTCCCCCTCTAAATTATAATAATCACTATCCTTTACTTTTTTATGAAATACTTTAATATGTTTATCAAACATATTGTATTCTTCCAAACTCAGATTTAGTTGATAAGCTATCTCTAAAGTTTCTTGGGTATCATTTCTCAAAAGAAAATAATGTGTCCAAGAACAACCACTTAGAGTAGCACAAATACATAATAAAAAAAGGCGTTTCATTTTAAATTTGATTTTAGTAAAAGTAAGTAAACCCTATTTTCTTAGTTCGTATCTGACAAACCGAAATTTATCTCAAAAAATGATTCGTGAAACACGAAACACAGATTTGTTCCTAGAGGAATAACAAGAAAATTACTCCCCTTCGGAGGTTAGGGGGCTAAAGCCCTCCAAAGCACCTCTACAGGGTGCAAAGCCAATCGCTGTGTTCCGTCTTTGATTTGATGCCTACAGCTCGTGCCGGGGGCAGCGATGATGACCTCTTCGGGTTGGTTTCTGACCGTAGGGAACAGCACTAGCTCGCCAATTTGCATAGAGAGTTCATAATGCTCGGCTTCGTAGCCAAAAGAGCCTGCCATACCGCAACAACCCGAAGGAATGAGGTGCATCTCGTAGTTTTGTGGCAATGACAAGATTTTCTTAGTCGGCACAAGCGAGGAAAGTGCCTTTTGGTGGCAGTGTCCGTGCAGTTTGATGAGCCGTTTTTCGGTCGTGAATTGCTCGGCAGTAATGTTGCCTCTATCCACTTCTTGAGCTAGAAATTCCTCTATCGTAAAAGTATGCTTTGCCAGTGCTTCGGCCTTGGGTCGCCAATCAGCATCGGCAAGGTCTATGTATTCATCTCGGAAGGTGAGGATTGCCGAAGGCTCTAGCCCTACGAGGGGCTTATCGGCTTGCACCAGCATACTGAATAATTGGACATTCTTTTGGGCGATTTTCTTGGCATCTTTGAGCAAGCCTTTAGAGAGATAAGTGCGCCCGCTTTCGGCGTGATTGGGCAAAATGACCTCATAGCCTAAGCGAGTGAGCAGTTCTATCGCCTTGATGCCAATGGGCGTATCGTTGTAGTTGGTAAACTCATCTGCAAAGAAAAATACTTGTCCTTTTTTCTGTGTAATTGCCTGATTGAGGCGATTGAGGTGTTTATTTGCCCATTTTCTAAGGGTTTGTTTGTGCAGCTCAGGCAGGGAGCGTTTGGGGTGAAAACCCATCAATTTTTTGCTAAGTTCGCCCGTGAGTTTTGTACCAAACCAAAAATTGTATGCCCGTGGCAGCAGCGAAGCCACTTTATTGAGATTATTGTAATGCGCTATCATACGTGTACGCAGGGGAATGCCTTTGCTATCGTAGTAGTTTTGCAAAAATTCGGCTTTCATCTTGCCCACGTCCACATTGGAGGGGCACTCTGCCTTGCAGCCCTTGCACGAAAGGCACAAATCCATTACGTCTTTGATGGCTTCACTGGCAAAAGGATTGCTTTCCGTAGAATGTGTCAAGACCTCCCTCAAAATATTTGCCCTTGCCCTTGTGCTGTCTTTCTCGGAGCGAGTTGCCATATAGCTCGGACACATCGTGCCGCCGCTAAGGTGTGTTTTGCGGCAGTCGCCTGAGCCATTGCATTTTTCGGCGGCACGCAAGATGCCTTGGTCTTCTGTAAAATCAAAATAGGTCTTGAACTCTGGAGTTGCCTGCCCTTTTTCGTAGCGTAAGAAAGTATCCATTGGTGCAGCATCAACAATTTTTCCCGGATTGAAGATGTTCTCGGGGTCAAAGGCTTTTTGACTTCCTTGAGCAGGGCATAGTTTTTTTCGCCTACCATTTTGGGGATAAACTCCGCTCGCAAACGCCCATCGCCGTGTTCGCCACTGAGTGAACCTTTGTATTTTTTGACCAAATCGGCAATTTCTTCGGCAATGAGCCTAAATTGGGCTTGCCCCTCCGCAGTTTTGAGATTGAGAATGGGGCGCAGATGCAACTCTCCAGAGCCAGCGTGGGCATAATGCACCGAGTACATGCCGTGCTTGGCTAAAATGGCATTAAAATCGGCAATGTATTCGGGCAATTCCTGCACATCTACCGCAGTATCTTCTATCACGGGGGGCTGGGTTTTTCATCTCCAGGAATGTTGGAGAGCAAGCCTAGCCCAGCTTTACGCAAGTTCCAAACCTTGCCTGCATCTTCCTTTGCCACAATAGGGAAGTGATAGCCCAGACCAGCTTTTTCCAATTCCTGAATCAATGCCTGTGCATCAGCCTCACACTCGACTTTGCTTTCTCGGCTAATCTCTACGACTAGAATCGCTTTGGGGTCGCCTTTGACAAAAAAGCGGTTTTGACTTTGCTCACGATTGCTTTTGGTGCGCTCCAGCACATAATGGTCCATTAGTTCGCAAGCCGAAGGATTGTATTTGAGCGCAATTAGATTGGCACGCAAGGAGGCATCAATGCTTTCAAAATGTCCGCAAACCAGCACTTTTTCGGGAGGAGGCAAAGGCAGCACTTGTAGTTTGATTTCGGTCATCATACAGAGTGTCCCTTCTGAGCCAGCGATTAATTTACAGAAATTAAAATCCTCTTTGCCTTCGGTGAAGGGGGGCAGTTTCCAGCAATAAATCTAAGGCATAGCCCGTATTGCGGCGCGGAATATTGGGTTTGGGAAATTCCCTACGGATTTCTTCTTGGTTATCTTTTTGGCTAAGGAGGCTTTGCAGGGTCTGATAAATTCTACCTTCTAAGCCTTCACTTTGGCATTTTTGGGCAAAGCCATCTTTATTTAGGCTTTCAAAAATCACCTCCGAGCCATCACTCAGGAGGGCTTTTACTGCTAAGAGATGTTCCCGAGTACTTCCATAAATGATGGAGTTAGAACCACAGGAGTTGTTCCCCACCATACCGCCAATCATGGCGCGGTTGGCGGTAGAGGTTTCCGGACCAAAATACAGCCCATACGGTTTGAGGTATAAATTCAACTCATCACGCACTACGCCCGGCTGCACCTTTACCCATCCTTCTTGGGCATTGAGCTCGAGGATTTGGGTGAAATATTTAGACATATCTACCACTATGCCATTGCCCACCACTTGCCCAGCGAGCGAAGTACCCGCCGTTCGGGGAATGAGGGAGGTCTGTTGTGCTTGAGCAAAAGCAATCAAGGCTTTCAAATCCTGCACTGTTTTGGGCAGGGCTACGGCAAGAGGCAGCTCCCGATAGGCCGAAGCATCCGTAGCATAGAGGGTGCGGATGGTAAAATCGGTGTAAAACTCGCCTGCGAAGGAAGCGGCCAGCTTTTGCCAGGGAAGAGAAGTATAAAAATCAGAAGTCAGGGGCATTGTTGCCATATCTATATTAAAAGATTACCAGTTTACACAAAAAAAAAGCAAAAAGAAATCTTTGGACACGTATTCCGAGTGGTCTAAGACGCATCTTTCAAACCATTTGTAAGGGATAAGGTTATTTGTGAAGTCTTGAAGATTATGACCATTTTTTTGTGAACCATCCAATTCTTACACTTTTTATTTCCCCGGCTGCTATCCTTCGTGCACGCACGCAAGTTTAAGCACAGAGTACACACTTTAAACAACCAATTATTTTTTCATCTTAATTCTGGCAAGCAAACCATGGAACAGCTCATTCGCTCCACCGATTTGGCCATTGATTTCCTACAAACAGACCAAATCATCCGTTATGAACAAGTACTTTTTTTGTATCATCAGCAACAGCGCGACCAGGACAAAAACCTGCTGGATTCTTACAAGATTTACCTGAAAGCCCTTCGAAGCATCGAGCATCACCTCAAATCGGCTGGCTATAGTTATGAATTGGGGGTCAATAGCCGGGGAACTTTCTGGCGGGTTTCGTATGATGTGTACACCATCCTGAACAAAGAACAAAAAGCCGCCGTACAGGTGGTGCACGCGGCCAATTGCGAAGAATTTGAAACGGATACGGTTTGTATCTATTGCGAGACCAAGCAGTCGCTGCCATACGACCTGATTGAAATGTATCGTCATTGGGGCTGAAAAGAAGCTTTTCTTTGGAAATATGTTGATTTTGGGTTTTATTTGGTGATGCACATTGACTTATCTGGTAAAACCTTTTTGCTCACCGGAGCTGGCCGGGGCATTGGCCTGGCCATTGCGCGACAATTACTGGCCTCTGGAGCCACCCTGGCTTTGCACTATGGCCGCAGCCATACCGAGCTCCTGGCTTTACAGGAGGTTTATCCACAAAAAGCTTTTCTTTTTGCCTCCGATTTGTCACAGGCCAATGCCGCTTCGGAGCTTTTTCATCGGGTGATTTCGGTGCTCAAATCATTGGACGGGCTCGTCAACAATGCCGGCATTGCCCTAAAATCGCCCCTGGAGGTGGGTGAATCCGCCTGGCTGGAAGTCTGGCAGCAAACCATGCAGGTCAATCTGGTGGCGGCAGCCCAACTATCGCGGCGGGCGGTTTTGCACTTTCTGGCCGAGAAAAACCGGGGCGAATGGTCCACATTGCTTCCCGGGCCGCTTTTCGAGGCGATACGGCCGAGTTTATTGCCTATGCGGCTTCCAAGGGAGGGATGGTGGCGATGAGCCACTCCCTGGCCCGCGCCTATGGCAAGGAGGGTATTTGCTCTTTTGTTGTGGCCCCTGGTTTCACACAAACGGATATGGCCCAGGATTTTATGGAAGAATATGGCGAACAACATGCCCTCCATGACATTGTCCTGCCACAACTCACCCAGCCCACCGACATCGCCCCAATGGTGGCTTTGTTGCTGTCGGGCCTGGCCGACCACGCCACGGGCAGCACCATCATGACCGAACCCACGACACCCGCCGTGACCACCCAGGCCGGCACCGGCCCACCGATGAGGTGGTGCACGCCCGCCCAGTTATAGAAGAGCGCCAGGGACCAGAAGCCGAGGATCGAGAGGTAGTAGGAATAGATTGGCCGGCCCAGCACCTTGGGGATCAGGTAGTAGGCCGTGGCGAGGCCGATAGGCGTCAGCCACAGGCCCAGCACGTTGTGGGCAAACCACCAGTTGGCCAGGGCCTGCACGGTGCCCTTGGCCGGGGATGAAGACGATCATCACCTGCGCCACCAGGTAGAG
>JAAUUB010000226.1 GCA_012031215.1 Microscillaceae bacterium
TAGGAATTACCTCTATGTCTGCCCGTACTTCAAAGTGTTCCAAGGTATCTTTCTTTAGGCTTTCGGACACCGTAGTAACCCCGTCAGACTCATTGATGCTAAACGTAACCACTGATTCGAAAGAGGCATCCTTGCCCACCAGGGTAATGTCTGTGCCGTGCAAGGTGGTTACAAAAGGCATGTCAATGCCGGCACTCTTCAGAATCTGTTTGGCCAGGTAAGCAGCCGAGGCGTGCGGAATGGCATAGTGGACATGCACCAAATCCAGTTTTTCATATCGAAACACATTCACAATTTCGCTGGCCAGGGCCAGTTCATAAGGCGGGTATTGAAAAAGCGGGTAATTAGGTACATACACCGCATGGTAGAAAAGATTTTCATTATAAAAATTCAGTCTTACCGGTTGGGTATAAGTAATAAAGTGCACTTGGTGGCCCTTCTCGGCCAGGGCCTTGCCCAATTCGGTAGCGACCACGCCACTTCCACCGAAGGTAGGATAGCAAACAATGCCAATTTTCATAGGGTGCGATTTTGAGCTGCCAAATTAAGCGATTCTGCCCCAAATTGTTTGGCAATATAAATTCAATGGCGTTAAAAAAGCGTTAAAATCAGATGAAAGCCCAAAGGGTAGAAAAATGCCGCTTTTGAAGCCCTAAGGCCGCAATTTTGTCTCCACAAGCCTAGACTCCCGGGTCATATTTCTTTGGTGCGTACAAAAACCCAAAGGCCTCTGCCCCGTGTTTGTCGCGGCAACGGTGGTGAACCTGGTGGGCACGTATCATTCGGCGAAGGTAGCGGTTGCGGGCAATGAACTTAATTTTGAGCCGCCGATGCACCAGAATATCGTGAAATAAGATATAAAAAATACCATACGCCAGGATACCAAATCCAATTGGTTTGAGCAACCAGAAGCCTGGAATTTCGAAGCCCGCCACAATGGTGGCAACAGAAGGCACACTAAAAACCAGGGCAAAATAATCGTTTCTTTCAAAGAAGCCTTCGTGGGGCTGGTGGTGGTCGCGGTGCCAGGTCCACAAAAACCCATGCATCACATATTTGTGGGTTGCCCAGGCCGCTCCTTCCATCAGCAAGAAAGTGCCTGTAATCACCAAAAAGTAAATCCAGAAATAAAACATCCTGATTAAAGTTTTGAATTTATCCCAATTGAGGGCAAATTTATACATTCTCCCACAAAACTGCGCGCCGGGGCTCTTGGTTTTGGAATGAAAGCAAATTTTGAAGATTTCCTCCCCGGCGGGCCAATCTTTTGGCAAAAGGCAAAATATTTTGCGAAACAAGGTGATTTTTCGGTATAAAAAAGTGTTCATACATTTGTCTTGTCTTGTTTCACTTTATTTTTCTCTGATGGCCGAATCTATTTATGTACCCAAAAATGCCCCGCGCCCCGAAATCTACGCGGCCTTGTATCCCCAGGTAAAAGCTTTGCTGGCCGAGGAACCCGACTGGGTAGCCAACCTGGCCAATCTGGCGGCAGTACTCAAAGAAGCCTTTTGGTTTTTTTTGGGTGGGTTTTTACCGCGCTACCCCAACCGAGTTGGTATTGGGGCCTTTCCAGGGGCCACTGGCCTGTACCCGCATTGCCTTTGACAAAGGGGTGTGTGGGGCTTGTTATTCTCGTCGGGAAAGCATCCTGGTGCCGGATGTGGAGCAGTTTCCGGGGCATATTGCCTGTAGTTCCGCTTCTCGCTCCGAAATAGTGGTGCCCGTTATGAAAGAAGGCAAAGTGCTTTTGGTACTGGACGTGGACAGCGAGCAGCTCGATGACTTTTCGGAAGCCGACCGGGAGGGCCTGGAAGCCCTGGATGCACTTACTGGCCACTAATTTACCCGCCCCACTAGATTAAATTATCAAGCACCTTTTTTTGAAAAGGCGGGCCCGGTTTTCTTCGCCTTGCAGAATTTTTACAATGTTCTTTTGGTGGGTGAGCGCCACTACCAGAAACATCAGAAATCCAAACACAATCAGGACCGGGTCGTCGGGTTTGAAGCGGGGCAGTAACAAAAAAAGTGGAAAGGCCAGCGTAGCCAGCAAAGAGCCTAATGAGACATATTTGGAGAGCAGCAAAACGATGATAAAAACCCCCACACACATCAGCGTAATGGTGTGATTGACGGCCAGCATCATGCCCAAGAGGGTGGCCACGCCTTTGCCCCCTTTAAAGCGGGCATAAACAGGGAAGATATGACCCACAACGGCCAGGGAGCCAAAAATCAACTTGTAAAAAATAATTTTGTAAAGAATAAATTCGTCATAAGAAGCAATATTCCAAAAGACGAGCAAGACCGCGAGTGAAGTAGCCAGATAGCCTTTGAGCACGTCAACGGCCATTACAAAAACTCCCGCTTTTTTACCCAGCACCCGGAAAGTATTGGTGGCCCCGGCATTGCCACTGCCATGCTCGCGGATGTCAATACCGTAGCGCCATTTACCAAACCAAACTGCCGTAGGGATAGAGCCTAGTAAATAAGCCAGCAATGCCGCGCCAATAATATATACTAAATCAAAAGGAAGGGATTCGGCTAGGAGAGGAAAAAACATCATACATCAAGACTTTTGAACAAAAATAAGGCAGGATTTATTAAAGGCCAAATTATCAAATAGTTAAAGGAAAAGCCATCGGGTAGCTTTTCCTGATTTTTATTTCACATCTCCTCTACTCAAAATCCATCGTCTTCTTCTTCTTCTTTGGGCGTTTCTTCTTCTTCCTGAGGTTCTTCGGGCTTTTTGGGCAGTTCGGGCGCGCCATAGATGGCCCTAAACTTGGCAATAAAGGCTTCTTTTTTGTCTATCCCGGCCAGGGAGGTTTTCGAGCCCATGGCATCGTTAAAAACCTCATCCCAAGCCAATACCGATAAGATTCCGGCATCCATCTCAAAATAGTACCAAACATCGGGGTCTATTTGCAGATAAATACTGAAACCATCACCATCGGCACTTTTGCGCACTTCTATAAAACCCGTTACTTCCTCGTCAAAGATTTTATCATAAATGCTCAAAAGCCGCAATCCGCCCACACTGTAAAAGGTCTTGTATTCTTCCGACCATTCTAGGTTGACCTTAGAAAAGACAAGCGATTTTTTCAATTCCTTCGAGATTTCAGGAATGGGAGTAGGTTGCATTCCAAAGCTTGGGGCAAACTTTTGGACTTCTTTGTCGCCGGCAATTTCCGCAATTTTGTTGACCAGGGGGTCATTTTTATCCAGGGTGATGGTCTTAACCGGGATTTTTTCGATAACTGCCGTTTGCATCAAACTCAGGCCCCTGAAGTCCATTGGCAAATCAAAAGTGAGGAAGGAATCAAAGGCATATTTTTTATTGGCTATGTCGATGCGGCCACTTCCGGAAATTTTCAGGAAGTTGGCCAGTCCAGCATCAACCAGGTTAAACAAGCCTTCTACAAACACGCTTCCTTTGGAATCGTCATAAATCAGGCGATTGCCGGTGAGACTTGTGCCATCTCGTCGTTCCTGGGGAGAAATCTTAAACTCATTGATGGCGGGGGCATAGTCCAGTACCCCGCTGGCTAAAAAGACATCCGCGTCTTCGGCCGAGCGCTTGGGCGACATAAAAGTAGTATATAGCTCATTGGCTCCACTCACAAAGTGCAAACCGGAAGTAATAATTTGGCCGTCCACCTCCCGCTTTTCTTCCAGGGCCAGCGATACCTCATCTCCTTTATTACTCTTGTAGGGAATCCATTCATTGAGCTCGGTTGAACTGTTAGAAAGGGCCAGCTTGATGTAGCCATCCAGTGAGAGTTCTTCCTGATTGGCATACATCTTTATCTGTCCTTTGTAGAGTACTCTTGAGGTGATAAAGAAATTATCTTCTTCGGTTACAGTTCCCTGGGCAAAAGTAAACTTGGGCACAGTGCCTTTTCGCCTTTCCGCCTTACGCACCTCTTCGGGCTCAATCAGCTCGAATTTGTCAAACTTTACATTGAAAGTATCTTTTTGCACATTGACAAACTGGTAGGTGGCATCGCCTTCAAATTCAAAGCGCGACTTGATGCGGATATTTCCATCAAAAAGGCGGTGATAGCGGTTGAGCGTATCAATAAGGACAATGGCCTTCTTGAGCTCCTGCATCTCGGCATCTTTCAGAATGACCACTTTGCCGTCCTCAGGGACAATACTGGCATCGGCAGAGTTGATAAAGGGCACTCCCTCTACCAGCAAGCTCAGATTGGGAATGTCATAAAAGGCCGATGAAGCATTAAAGACCAGGTTTTCGGCATTGTAGTCTTCATTTCCAAAAATAGTAGAGGTAAAAATGGAACTAGAATCGCCGCTCATGGTGATATTGCGCTTCTTCAAATCCCAGAGGGCTTCTTTGATAGACGTACGATATTCGGAATAAGGCAGGGAAAGGGCCGTAAAATCACCAAATTCCTGGTCGGGGCGAATCACACATTGGCCATTTTTGAGGTCAAAGTCAAAATCAACAAAGTTGCCGAGAAGCACGGCTTTGTTATTGTTGTAAAAATAACCTTTATCATATTCATAAGGATCTCGGTCTTTGGAATTAATCCGAAATTCCACATTACTTCCCGCAAACCGGGTGACAGAAAATTCAAAAAGTTCTTCGCTCACCGAGAGAATAGAAAAGTCGCGCCGGGTCAGGTTGCCTTCGCCCCGAAGCCCTTCCCGACTTACGTACAGGTTGCCGTTGAGGGTAGCCGGATCCGTTCCTTCATAGAGCGTGAAAAGCTTTTCTTTAAACCGGGCTTCAAACACACCCTCGGCCAGGGTGCTTTTTGCATCCTCGAGCCGGATAATTTCCTGGCGATTCGAGATATTCATCAGGTCTTCGCTTGTTTGCCAGTGAAGCTGGGCATTGATGCCTTTGGCTTCGGCAAACTCCGCCGTGCCTACCTTTCCGGGCTGGACCTGAAACTCAATATTGCCCGAAACCACCGAATCGGGCATAAAAATATACTCCGGGGCCTCAAGTATCGTGGTCAAGTAATTGATTTTTCCGCCTGACATCAGGCCTTCGCCGTTCATAAGTAATTCCCGGTTGAAATTGATATGCGCCCCTTTTAGTTTCGGATTTTTAGGATACATATCGTAGCCACCTTTGGGCGGCTGGTGCACAAAGCCCATAGCCAGGATGGTTTCGGAATATTCGGGCAATCGTAAAGGAGGCATCGGGATAAGCTGTTCCTCAAATTCGGGAAAATGGTGGAAACAAAACGCCCCGGAAAAATGGGCACTTTAGTATTGAGGCTGTCCATGCTGATTTCGGCGATTTCGAAATAAGCACGGGTGCTGTCATAAGAAAAATTTTGACGGTAATCAGTAGCAAAAAACATTTTGCCCCCCTGCGGAATAATGAGTTTAGGAAAAGACTCGTAGTAGTCTTCTGTACCCGCAATTTTTCCCTTCTTTAAGCCTGATTTGTTGAGGCGTTCGTTGATTTGCATTTCCCCGGCCCCAAAACTGATTTCCTGCCCATATTCATACCATTGCCCTTCTTTGCTTTCGGTGGTGTCGCGGATGGCAAATAATATTTTATCAATTTCGGGCATAATGAGGTTAAAATCATCGTAAAGCATAAAAAAATTACGGCCTAAAAACCGAAAATTCCCCACGGTTACCTCTCCCCTTTCCATGTAGAGGTTTCGCCCGCCATACACCGTCACTTTTTGCAGGGTGCTATCGGGTTCAATAAAAACCCCCAGCTCTAGGCTTATGGGAAAGGGTTCGTAAATGCCGCGAATGACCAGTTCGTTGTTTTCGCGTACCAGACTGGCATTGGGCACACCTCCTGGCACCGAAGAACGGATAAAAAAGTTGTCGTGGTCATAAGTATTATAGATTGATTCGTCCGTAGGGCGGGCTTTTTTGGCATTGACCCTTTCTACGGCCCTCCGGAACAAATCCGAAGAATCTGTTTGCAGGAGCCTTCGCCCCAGCGTGATTAAGCCCGTTTCGGAGTCAAAATCAAGATAGCCCCGGTTTTGGAGGTCATTGGCCACGCCCCGTAAAATGCCCTCATTACGGCGAAAATCGGCGGCGACATCCTGCACATAAAAAGTAGTGCTGCCCTTGGTCTGGGCATATTGGTCTAAAAGCTTGACCGGATGAAAATCATAGAGGGCAGTCATTTCATTGAACCTGTCCACGTCAAAAAAATCAAAAGATTCAAAAGTAGCCGGATGGAGGGTGTCTATTTCACCGGGGCGGTTGCGCACGCCCAGCATAAAAATATCCAGGCTGTCCCGCTCCAGGTCATATTTGACCACATCGGCGTGGATATAAAATTTATGATAATTATTGATGAAAGGCATTGAGGCCGAGACCGAGTTGCGGTCGCGCACCAATTGAATCACCCGATTTTTTTTGAAAAGCTTGAATTGCAAGCTGGCGTGGTAGAGCGAGTCAGAAGGGCCAAAATAAATAGACAAGCGGGCATTGGTAGCCGTTACCAATGAATCAGAGATATTGAAACGCCCGGAGCGTACATTGAAGGCTGTTTCGCCATTCTTAAACCCACTGATAACCGATAAACCGCCCGGTACTTTTGACATACTAGAGATTTGCCGCCCCTCAAGGCTAAACCCACCCTGAAAGCTTAGGTCCTGGCCAAATTCACTGATAAGAATGTCATTGCGATAAGAGGTAAAGCGGGGGTATTTGGCATCATCGGCACTTTTTCGGGCTTTGCTCACAAATTCAAACTCGCCCGTGAGGGTTTGGCTCAGTAAGAGTGTATAGTGCATCTTGACATTTTGGGCCAAAATCACGGGTTTATTGACCTCCAAATTATAGACATCAAAATCGCAATGTACGGCATTGGGGTCCAGTTCTACACTTTGCCAGTCGAAAGCCCCCCCTTTTCCTACCCATTGATTGCTCAATATGAGAAAGTATCCCTGGGTGTTTCTGATACCAGTAGAATCAAAAGGAGTGGCATAGAGCAAATCTGTCTTGCTGAAGCGCAGGACAGGGCCCGCGATTTTAGGGAATTTTTCGGCAGCGGTGGCATCGCTGGCCGAGGTAAAATTGGCCATGACCGCCTCGCTGTCTTCCACATATTCGAACACAAAATCACCGGGTGCGTAGCAACGACTGAATTTATCCGCGTGGAGGGCATTGTTGAGCATAAAAGTGCGGCTCCGGTCAAAAAAAAGCTTGATATTGGGCGCGGCTTTGGTATCCACTAGTTTTTCGGCAACACTCAGGTAGCTGTCTATGGCCCCGCTCCCAAGTTTACGCTCCAGCGCAGCATTGCACA